>JAQXRI010000033.1 GCA_029218445.1 Prevotellaceae bacterium
ACATTTTAATGGACATTTTAATGGACATTTCACATATTGTTTAACTAAAAATTTCTTTTCATTATGGCAATTAAAATTAAAGCACAGGAAAAAAAGCTTATGGTGGGACCCAAGATGGGAACCTACGTGTATCAAATGTCGGCTGAGACTTACTCGGCACTGACTGAGTCGAAAATGATTGATGAGGCTGCACTGCGCAGCGGCATTCAGCGAGGAGCACTCTACGCATCATTCGACGCCATCGGGGCGGTTATCAAGGCGTGGGCTACGGAAGGACATTCGGTGCCGGTGCCGGGACTCGGAACGATGCGATTCTCGGTGAACGCAAAGACCGTGGAGGACGTGAACATGGTGGCATCGACGCTCATCTCCACCCGAAAAATCATTTTCACTCCATCTACCGACGTGAAGAAGGCTCTGCAGGATGCCACCATAAGCATCACTTGCTACGACCGCAACGGCAACGTAGTGAAGCGTGTGAACTCGCAGGACCCAGGCGAGATTGACAATGCAGCCAAGTTCTTGCTCTCCGTTGTTTCCGGCAACGAGGCCTACGGCACTGTAAGCGGCGGCGGCACTTACGCAGCTGGCACTGAGGTTGAGCTTGTGGCAACGGCCAAGAGCGGCTACAAGTTTACTAAGTGGAGCGACGGCGACACCAACGCCACCCGCACCTACACCACCATTGGCGAGGCTGTGACCCTGACGGCAGAGTTCATCTCGAACGATGAAGAGGAGGGAGGAGCAGTAGGCGAGTAGGTCAAGCGCGCTTCGGCGCGCTTGAGATTAAAGAAACGAAGTTCGACGAAGTCAATTAAAAAATTAAAAAATTAAAGTTCAGTTGCGGTTGATGGTAGAAGTTGACCCCTCACCACTAAAAAAAACAAAACATTATGAGTACACCAATTAAAAAGGAAACTTGGAAGCTGATAGTTCAGCTCATCGTTTCGATAGCTACGGCTATAGCAACTACGCTCGGAGTAACGAGCTGCATTATGTAGGTTGAAGGTTGAACGTTGAAGGTTGAAGATTGAACGTTGAAGATTGAATTGCTGCGCCAGCATTTCTTCTAACTTACGTTTATTACGTCTTGTTTTCAAAAAAAATCCCGAATTGTTTGGCAGTTCGGGATTTTTTTATTTGTAAAAATAACCGGATTTTCCAACCTTCATATAAGGTTGATTATTCAGTGATAAGGCGGCTGGGGGTGTGGGCGTCCTGCCCGCACCATGCCTAAAGTCAACTATTCAAACACCTCCTCGATGTCGTTGTCGCCGTCCATGACGTCGATGTCGCTTGTCTCGCAGGGGTTGTAGCCTTCGGGCAGGTCGAACAGGTCGGTTTCCGAATAGCCGAGGCTGCGGTTGCTGAACACCTTTCGCATATAGTGGGCCCAAATGGGCAGTGCCATGGTGGCGCCCTGTCCCATCTGCATTGAGTCGAAGTGGATGTCGCGGTCGTCGCCGCCCACCCACACTCCGCTGACGAGCGTCGGGGCGAAGCCCATAAACCATGCGTCGCTGTTGTTGTTGGTGGTGCCTGTCTTGGCGGCTATCTCGCCCTTGAAGTTATAGCGGTAGCGCAGTCGTCCGGCAGTGCCGCCATCGACCACGCCCTTGAGCATGTAGAGCATCTTGTGGGCGCTCTCTTCGCTTATCACCTCGTTCATGCGTGGCTGGAACTGGGCTATCACGTTGCCCTCGTTGTCTTCTATCTTTGTGACGAACAGCGGGGCCGTGCGTATGCCATGGTTGGCGAAGGTGGTGTAGGCGCTCACCATTTCGGCCACGGTGAGGTCGCAGGGTCCGAGGCACAACGACATGGAGGGGTGGATGTCGGGGCTGTGGAAGCCGTACTCCCTGAGCAGCGTGACGAAGGCCTGCGGGTTGAGCTTGCTCATGAGGTAGGCCGTTATCCAGTTGTTCGACTGTGCCAGTCCCCACTTCAGCGTCACCATCTCGCCATAGCGTCGGCGGCTGGAGTTGCGTGGTGTCCATGGCTGTCCTGCCACCATGTAGGTCTGCTGCACGTTGGGTGCGAGGTCGCATGGCGAGAATCCGTTTTCCATGGCAAGCGAGTAGAGGAAGGGCTTGATGGTCGAGCCTACCTGTCGGCGGCCGTCGATGCACATGTCGTAGTTGAAGTGTATGAAGTTCATGCCTCCGACGTAGGCCTTCACGGCACCCGTCTGCGGCGACATGCTCATGAATCCGCATCTGAGGAACGACTTGTAGTATTTTATCGAGTCGAGCGGGGTCATGGTGGTGTCAATCTCGCCGTGATAGGTGAAGATGCTCATTTTCACGGGTTTGTGGAAGGCCTTGTGTATGTCGTCGTATGTGGCTTCGTTTTCGGTCATCACCCTGTAGCGTTCGCTCTGCTTCACGGCCCTTCCCAGTATGTCGTTGAACTGCTTGGCCGAGAGCTTGCCCGAGTAGGGTGCGTTGGCCTTGCCGCGGTTTTCCTTGTTGAAGGCGGGCTGGAGGTATTTCGTCACGTGCTCGTCGATGGCCTCTTCGGCGTATTGCTGCATGCGCGAGTCGATGGTGGTATATACCTTCAGGCCGTCGGTATAAACGTTGTAGGGTTGTCCGTTTTTCTTGGTGTTTTTGTTGCACCATCCGTAGAGTGGGTCGTTTTCCCAGTTCAATGAGTCGATGTGGTATTTGTTTTTGTTCCACGAGGCGTATTTGCTCCTGTCGGGCTTCTTGGCCATCATGTAGCGGCGCAGGAAGTCGCGGAAGTAGGTGGCCACGCCGTCTTTGTGGTCGGCCACGTGGAAGTTGAGTCCGAGGGGCTTGGCCGAGTAGGTGGCATACTCCGACTCGCTGAGGTAGCCCGCCTTGGCCATCTGCTGCAGCACCACATTGCGTCGCTCGCGGCAGCGTTCGGGGTTTCTCACGGGGTTGAAGTAGGAGGGGTTTTTGCACAGTCCGATGAGCGTGGCGGCCTCGGTGACGCTGAGGTCTTTTGGCTCTTTGCCGAAATAGGTATTGGAGGCCGTCTTGATGCCCACGGCGTTGTGGAGGAAGTCGAAGTAGTTGAGATACATGGCGATGATCTCGTCTTTGGTGTAGTTGCGCTCAAGCTGCACGGCAATGACCCATTCGATGGGTTTTTGCAGGGCGCGCTCGGTAATGTTTTCGGCCTTTCCCGAATAGAGCTGCTTGGCCAGCTGCTGCGTGATGGTCGAGCCTCCGCCGGCGTTCTTCTGTCCCAGCAGTCCGCGCTTCACCACGGCTCTTGCCAGTGCCTTGAAGTCGATGCCCGAATGCTGGTAGAACCTCACGTCCTCGGTGGCCACGAGGGCCTCGACGAGAGCCGGCGCGAGCTGGTCGTAGTCAACGCAGATGCGGTTTTCCTTGTTGTAGTTCCATGTGCCCATGAGTTTGCCGTCGGATGAATACACCTGTGTGGCAAACCTGTTGATGGGGTTTTGCATGTCCTCCACGGGGGGCATATATCCAATCCAGCCTTCGGCAATGGCATAGAAGGCGGCTGCTGCGCCCACTATCGAAATGAAAAGCATGCCCCAAAGGAAGTGGGCTATTTTCTTGTCCATAAATGTCTATTTTTTGTGAAATGTACTCAATTTTTTGGCAAAATTAGTCGTTTTTGTTCAGATAAGGAAGAAATATTGCGAATTTCTGAGATTTTTTTGCGATAAATCCAAAATTATATGTACCTTAGCGGTCGAAAATAATATTTAACCGCAATTTTGTGATGGAAAAGCATAATTTTGTAACCATAGCCGACCTCACTCGCGAGAAGATTCTCTACATGATTGAGATGGCACAGGAATTTGAGCGGCATCCCAACAGGGATCTGCTGAAGGGCAAGGTGGTGGCGACGCTGTTCTTCGAGCCGTCAACACGCACACGACTGAGTTTCGAAACCGCCGCCAACCGCCTTGGCGCACGCGTCATCGGCTTTGCCGACCCGAAGATAACCAGCGGCACAAAAGGCGAGACACTGAAGGACACCATACTCATGGTGTCGAACTACGCCGACGTAATCGTCATGCGCCACCATATAGAGGGCGCGGCGCAGTATGCCAGCGAGGTGGCTCCGGTGCCCATCGTCAACGCGGGCGACGGCGCGCATCAGCATCCTTCGCAGTGCATGCTCGACCTCTATTCAATCTACAAGACGCAGGGCACTCTTGAGAACCTCAACATCTATCTCGTGGGCGACCTGAAATATGGCCGTACGGTGCATTCGCTCATCATGGCCATGCGCCACTTCAACCCCACGTTCCATTTTGTGGCCCCCAAGGAGCTGGCCATGCCCAACGAATACAAGCTCTACTGCAAGGAGCACGGCATAAAGTACCAGGAGCACACGGCATTCAACGAAAAGGTGATAGCCGACGCCGACATATTATATATGACGCGCGTGCAGAAGGAACGCTTCAGCGACCTCATGGAATACGAGCGTGTGAAGAACATCTACATACTGCGTGCCGACATGCTGGCCAACGCCAAGCCCAACATGAAGATACTGCATCCGCTGCCCCGTGTGAACGAGATTGCCTACGACGTTGACAACGACCCCCATGCTTACTACATACAGCAGGCCGGCAACGGACTGTTTGCCCGCGAAGCCATCTTCTGCGACGTATTAGGCATAACGCTTGACGACGTGAGAAACGACAAGACGATTATTTTTTAAGGAGTTAAGGAGTTAAGGAGTTAAGACAAGAAAAGATATGGCCAAAAATGAAATTATGGTGACGGCCATTGAGAATGGAACCGTCATCGACCACATACCGGCAGAGAAGACCTATGAGGTGGCCAACCTGTTGCACCTTGAGGCACTGACCACACCAGTCACCATAGGCTGCAACTACCGCTCGAAGAAACTGGGCAGGAAAGGCATCATCAAGGTGGCCGACAAATTCTTTACCGACGAGGAAATATCACGCCTCTCGGTGCTTACGCCCAACGTGGTGCTGAACATCATCAAAGGCTACGAGGTGGTGGAGAAGAAAACGGTGATAACACCCGACGACCTGCGGGGCATAGTAAGATGCAACAACCCCAAGTGCATCACCAACAACGAGCCGATGCAGACACTCTTCCACGTCGTTGACAAGGAGCACGGCACACTGAAGTGCCACTACTGCGAAAAAGAACAGGACATAACGAAAGTATCACTCATTTAAACCTTATAAGAAATGAAAAGAGATCAAGAAATTTTTAACCTTATTGAGCGCGAACATCAGCGCCAGCTGAAAGGCATTGAGCTTATTGCGTCAGAAAACTTCGTCAGCGAACAGGTAATGGAGGCCATGGGCTCTTACCTTACCAACAAGTATGCCGAGGGATATCCAGGCAAGCGCTACTACGGCGGATGCCAAGTGGTGGACGAAGTGGAGCAACTGGCAATAGAAAGAGTGAAGAAGCTGTTTGGTGCCGAGTATGCCAACGTACAGCCACACTCTGGCGCACAGGCCAACGCTGCCGTTCTGCTCGCCGTGCTTAAGCCTGGCGACACTTTCATGGGACTTAACCTTGCCCATGGTGGCCACCTCTCGCATGGCTCTGCCGTGAACACATCAGGAATACTCTACAACCCCGTAGGCTACGACCTCGACAAGGAGACAGGACGCGTGGACTACGACGAGATGGAACGCCTGGCAGTAGAACACAAGCCAAAACTCATCATCGGAGGCGGCTCGGCCTACAGCCGCGAATGGGACTACAAGCGCATGCGCGAGATTGCCGACAAGGTGGGCGCACTGCTCATGATTGACATGGCACACCCGGCAGGACTCATTGCGGCAGGACTGCTCGACAACCCCGTCAAATATGCACACATCGTAACATCAACCACCCACAAGACACTGCGTGGACCACGCGGAGGCATCATTCTCATGGGCAAGGACTTCGAGAACCCATGGGGACTGAAGACGCCAAAGGGCGTGGTGAAGATGATGAGCCAGCTGCTCAACTCGGCCGTATTCCCAGGACAGCAGGGAGGTCCGCTGGAGCACGTCATAGCAGCCAAGGCCGTTGCCTTCGGCGAGGCTTTGCAGCCGGAGTTTAAGGAGTGGGCACTGCAGGTGAAGAAGAATGCTGCCGTACTGGCCGAAGAACTGGTGAAGCGTGGATTCACGATAGTCAGCGGCGGTACCGACAACCACTCAATGCTGGTTGACCTCCGCTCGAAATATCCTGACCTCACGGGCAAGGTGGCCGAGAACGCACTTGTGGCAGCCGACATCACCGTGAACAAGAACATGGTGCCATTCGACACCCGCAGCGCATTCCAAACCAGCGGCATCCGTCTTGGCACGCCTGCCATCACCACACGCGGAGCCAAGGAAGACCTTATGGTGCTCATTGCCGAGCTGATAGAAGAAGTGCTCAACGACCCTGAGAACGAAGAGGTTATAGCCAGCGTTCGAGCTCGTGTAAACGAGACGATGAAGAACTATCCGCTATTTGCTTATTAAGCAAAATAAAAGATAATTAATGTTTCCAACCTTTGTCTATGTAGTGGGTAACATGCTCCTCCTCATCCTGGGGGTAAGTTATTCCACTGCATAGATTTTTTGCATTTATACAGGTCGAAAAAATTCAAACCGTACAACCGCCCCTACAGTTTAACAGTCGAGATATGTCAATGCGAGTTCGACGAATTGTATTAACCCGACGATTGTTCTCCTTAACTGCTTAACTACCAAAATCTCCTTATCTTTCCCGGCAAATGATAAAGAATTAATAGCAAATTACTTAAAAAAACAGCAATTTGTTTTGTAGAAACAAGAAATGTTGCTACCTTTGCACCTAATTTATAATGAGAAGAAACTTCACCCCCGTTTGTGTAGGGGACAGCAACAATAAAAAACAAAGTATTCTAAAACGTATGAAAGTATTAAAGTTCGGCGGAACATCCGTAGGTTCCGTAGAAAGCATCCTGAGTCTAAAAAACATTGTTGAGCATCAAACTCAGCCAGTGATAGTAGTAGTCAGTGCCCTCGGAGGCATAACAGACAAGTTGATAGCCACCTCACGCCTCGCATTGAAAGGCGACGAGACCTACAAGTCGGAATTTGAGGCTATCGTCATGCGTCACCACACCATGGTGAACACCATCATTACCGACAAGGCTGAACGCACACGACTGCTCGACATTGTTGACAACCTGCTTGAAGAGCTTCGGTCAATCTATTATGGTGTGTATCTCATTCGTGACCTTAGTCCTAAGACAAGCGCAGCCATCGTAAGCTATGGCGAACGACTGAGCAGCAACATCGTGGCTACACTCATCGACAACGCCAGCTGGAAAGACTCGCGCGAATTCATCAAGACAGAATTCAAATTTGGAAAGCACGTGCTCGACAGCGAACTCACCAACCAGCTTGTCAGGGACGCCTTCGCCGAACTCCCAATGATAACCGTGGTGCCGGGATTCATCAGCAGCGACAAGTTCTCGGGCGAGGTCACCAACCTCGGACGTGGCGGCAGCGACTATACGGCTTCCATCATTGCCGCATCGCTCGACGCCGAAGTGCTTGAGATATGGACCGACGTCAACGGATTCATGACCGCCGACCCACGCGTCATACACACCGCCTACACCATCAACGAGCTGAGCTATGTTGAAGCCATGGAGCTTTGCAACTTCGGCGCAAAGGTCATTTATCCGCCTACCATCTACCCCGTTTGCGTAAAGAACATACCAATAAAGGTAAAGAACACCTTCAACCCCGACGACCCGGGAACCATTATAAAAGACAAAATTGACGACGACCGAAAGCCCATCAAGGGCATTTCGAGCATCAACGGCACCACGCTGATTACGGTCACGGGCCTCTCGATGGTGGGAGTGATAGGCGTCAACCGCCGCATCTTCACGGCACTTGCCGACCACGGCATATCGGTATTCATGGTGTCGCAGGCCTCTTCTGAAAACTCAACGTCAATAGGTGTGCGCGACGAGGATGCCGACGAGGCCGTAAGAGTGCTCGACTACGAGTTTGCCAAGGAGATTGAGACGGGAGCAATGTATCCCATGCACGCCGAAAGCGGACTTGCCACCATAGCCATCGTGGGCGAAAACATGAAGCACACCCCGGGCATTGCCGGAAAGCTGTTCGGCACACTCGGACGTAGCGGCATCTCGGTAATAGCATGTGCACAGGGAGCCTCGGAGACCAACATCTCCTTTGTGGTCGATTCGAAATATCTGCGAAAGTCGCTCAACGTGCTCCACGACTCGTTCTTCCTGAGCGAATACAACGTGCTCAACCTCTTCATCTGCGGCGTAGGCACCGTGGGCGGCAACCTCATCTCGCAGATTCACTCGCAGTATGAGGAACTAAAGCGCACACGCCGACTGAAGCTCAACGTGGTGGGCATTGCAAGCAGCCACAACGCCATATTCTCACGCGACGGCATCGACCTGGGCAACTATCGTGAAGAGCTGGAGAAGTCGGCGCCAAGCAACATTGAGCATCTGCGCGACGAGGTGATTGGCATGAACATTTTCAACAGCGTGTTTGTCGATTGCACCGCAAGCGGCGAGGTGGCACAGCTCTATCAAACCTTCCTTGAGCACAACATCTCGGTGGTTGCAGCCAACAAGGTGGCCGCATCGAGCGACTACGCCAGCTACATCAACTTGAAGGAGACGGCTCTAAGAAGAGGCGTGAAATTCCTGTTTGAAACCAACGTAGGAGCAGGACTGCCCATCATTGGCACCATCAACGACCTGCGCAACTCGGGCGACAAAATACTTAAGATAGAGGCAGTTTTGAGCGGAACGCTCAACTTTATCTTCAACTCGATAGCGGCCGACGTGCCTTTCTCGGAAACCGTGCGCAGGGCAAAGCAGCAAGGCTACAGCGAACCCGACCCACGCATCGACCTGAGCGGAAAGGACGTTGTGCGCAAGCTCGTCATACTGGCACGCGAGGCAGGCTACATGGTGGAGCAGGACGACGTAGAGAAGCACCTGTTTGTGCCCGACGAGATGTTTAAGGGCAGCATCGACGACTTCTGGAAAAACCTCCCGTCGCTCGACGCCGACTTTGAAGCCAAGCGCAAAGTGCTGGAGGAGGAAAACAAGCGTTGGCGTTTTGTGGCTCGCATGGACCACGGCAAGACCATGGTGTCGCTTGAGGCCGTTGGCCAAAACCATCCGTTCTACGACCTCGAAGGCTCAAACAATATCGTCATGCTCACCACCGAACGTTATAAGGAATACCCGATGCTGATACAGGGATATGGTGCAGGAGCTGGAGTGACCGCAGCAGGAGTGTTTGCCAATATAATGTCGATAGGGAACATATAGTTGACGAGTTGATGAGTTGATAGCTTAAAGTGTACGAGAGAATGAAACACATAATAATATTAGGCGACGGCATGGCCGACCATGCGGTTGAGAGGCTCGGAGGAAAGACACTGCTACAGTATGCCGACACGCCATACATGGACATGCTGGCCAAGAAAGGACGCACGGGACGACTCATTACCGTGCCCGACGGCTACAGCCCAGGCAGCGAAGTGGCAAACACTGCCATACTGGGCTACGACCTCGACAAGGTGTATGAAGGACGAGGGCCACTGGAGGCGGCAAGCATAGGATATGAGATGCAGCCCGACGACATGGCCATACGCTGCAACATCATAACACTGGCCGACGGAAAAATAAAGAACCACCACGGCGGACACCTGGACAGCGAGGAGGGCGAATGGATGATAGAGGTCTTGAACGAGACGCTTGGCAGCGACCGAGTGAAATTCATCCCAGGCATACAGTACAGGCACCTGCTCGTGATAAAAGGCGGCAACAAGCACATCATTTGCTCGCCACCACACGACCATCCCGACCAGCCTTGGCAGCCACTGCTCGTGAAAGCCGAAGAGGGTGGGGAAGAGCCGGGACGAATGACGCCGCAGGAAACCGCCGACCTGATAAACGACCTGATAATAAAGTCGCAGGCCATACTGAAGGAACACCCGCTGAACAAGAAGTGGGCAATAGATGGCCGCGACCAGGCCAACTCGATATGGCCCTGGAGCCCAGGCTACCGTCCATCGATGGAAACCATATCCGAAATGTTTCCCGAGGTGAAGCAGGGCACGGTGATTTCGGCCGTTGACCTCATACGCGGCATAGGCCACTATGCAGGACTGAAGATAAAGATAGTTGACGGAGCTACAGGACTTTACAACACAAACTATGAAGGAAAGGCTCAAGCTGCCATCGAGGCCCTGAAGACCGACGACTTCGTCTTCCTGCACGTTGAGGCAAGCGACGAGGCTGGACATGACGGCGACCTCGAACTGAAGATACGCACCATTGAGAACCTCGACCGACGCATAGTGGAGCCTATATATAATGAGGTGAAGACATGGAACGAGCCGGTGGCCATAGCCATACTGCCCGACCATCCCACGCCGGTGGAAATAAGGACCCACGTCAAGGAGCCTGTACCTTTTATCATCTACAGTCAGGGCATACAGCCCGACAAGGTAATGGAATATGACGAAATAAGCTGCGTCGGCGGCGGCTATGGACTGCTGAAGATGCAAGAGTTTATGCAAGCATTTATGGGAATAAACAAATAAGAAATGAAATACTACAGTACAAACAAACAGGCCCCCATGGCCACACTGCACGAGGCGGTGGTAAAAGGCTTGGCCGGCGACCGTGGCCTCTACATGCCCGAGAGCATCGAGAGGCTGCCGCAATCGTTCTATGACAACATCGACAAAATGTCGTTTCAGGAAATAGCCTACACCGTGGCGCAGGCTTTCTTTGGCGAGGACGTCAACGCCGACGACCTGCGCAACATCGTTTACGACACATTGTCGTTTGACTGCCCTGTGGCCAAAGTCACCGACAACATCTACAGCCTTGAGCTGTTCCATGGCCCCACACTGGCCTTCAAGGACGTCGGCGCGCGCTTCATGGCACGCCTTCTGCAATATTTCATCCGCCAGGAAGGCAATGAGGAGGTGAACGTTCTCGTGGCAACCAGCGGCGACACGGGCAGTGCCGTGGCCAACGGATTCCTGGGCGTCGAGGGAATAAAGGTGTATGTGCTGTATCCGAAGGGCAAGGTGAGCAAGATACAGGAATGCCAGTTTACCACCCTCGGACAGAACATCACGGCCGTAGAGGTCGATGGCGTGTTTGACGATTGCCAGGCTTTGGTGAAGAATGCGTTCATGGACGCCGAGCTCAACAGCCACATGAAGCTCACTTCGGCCAACTCCATCAACGTGGCCCGATTCCTTCCGCAGGCTTTCTACTACTTCAACGCCTATGCACGCATGAAGGCACTGGGCAAGGCCGACGAACTGGTGGTGTGCGTGCCAAGCGGCAACTTCGGCAACATCACCGCAGCCTTGTTTGGCCATCGCATGGGACTGCCCATCAAGCGATTCATAGCCGCCAACAATGCCAACGACATCTTCTACAACTATCTGCAGACGGGAAAATACGAGCCGAAGGCAAGCCGACAAACCATAGCCAACGCCATGGACGTGGGCGACCCAAGCAACTTCGCACGCATCTACGACCTCTACCAAGGCGACCATGCCGCCGTCACCTCGCTCATCAGCGGCGCCACCTATAGCGACGACATGATACGCGAGGCCATGAAGCAATGCCACGAGGCCAACGGATATGTACTTGACCCCCACGGAGCATGTGGCTACCGCGCCTTGACCGAGCAGCTCGTGAAGGGCGAGACGGGCGTGTTCTGCGAAACGGCACACCCCGCAAAGTTCAAGGACACGGTAGAGGCCATAATAGGCGCCGAGGTGGCCATACCCGAGCGTTTGGCGGCCTTCATGAAAGGCCAAAAGCAGAGCGTTGAAATGAGCAAGGAGTTTAAAGACTTCAAGGAGTATTTGATTTCTCGTTAAAAATTACTTAATTGTTTTGTAGTATCAAAAAAAAGTAGTAATTTTGGAGGCTCTAAGAAAAGGGTAAACACGCGAGAGAGGCTGAAAAGTGGCTTAAATCGAGTTTTCCACCTTTTTCCGGAAGCTAATGAGAACAAATATAAATACAATAAATAATACGAATGGATCAGACATTAGATCAAGACAGAATTATCAAGATCAACATTGAGGAGGAAATGAAGTCCTCATACATCGACTATTCAATGTCGGTGATTGTGGCTCGTGCACTCCCGGATGTCCGCGATGGTTTCAAACCCGTCCACCGACGCATTCTCTACGGTATGATGGGTGTTGGAAACACCAGTGACAAACCTTACAAGAAATGTGCGCGTATAGTAGGTGAAGTGCTTGGTAAGTACCACCCGCACGGCGACAGCTCGGTATATGGAGCACTCGTCAGAATGGCGCAGGAATGGAACATGAGATACACACTTGTTGACGGACAGGGCAACTTCGGCTCGGTCGATGGCGACTCGCCCGCTGCCATGCGTTACACTGAGTGCCGACTCTCAAAAATGGGAGAGCACATCATGGACGACCTCGAGAAGGACACCGTTGACATGACCAACAACTTCGACGACTCGCTACAGGAGCCGACGGTGATGCCCACAAAGGTGCCTAACCTGCTGGTCAATGGCGGAAACGGAATTGCCGTGGGCATGGCCACAAACATACCCACGCATAACCTCTGCGAAGTGATTGACGGCTGCTGTGCATACATCGACGACAACGACATCGACACCGACGGCCTGATGGAATACATCAAGGCCCCCGACTTCCCAACAGGAGCCTACATCTATGGCATTCAGGGAGTGAGGGACGCCTACGAAACAGGACGCGGACGCATTGTGATGCGTGCAAAGGCCGAAATAGAAACTGGCGACACACACGACAAAATCGTCGTGACAGAAATACCTTACGGCGTAAACAAGGCCGACCTCGTGAAGTACATTGCCGACCTGGCCAACGAGAAGAAACTTGAGGGCATAAGCAACGTCAACGACGAGTCGGGACGCCAGGGCATGAGAATAGTAGTCGATGTAAAGCGCGACGCCAACGCCAACGTCATCCTCAACAAACTGTTTAAGATGACAGCCCTGCAAAGCTCATTCTCAGTCAATTGCATCGCCTTGGTACACGGCCGTCCGAAGCTGCTCACGCTGAAAGAATGCGTGAAGCACTTTGTTGACCACCGCCACGACGTGACAATACGCCGCACCAAGTTCGACCTGAAGAAAGCACAGGACCGTGCCCACATACTTGAGGCACTCATCGTGGCCTGCGACAACATCGACGAGGTGGTACACATCATTCGAGCTTCGAAGACTCCACAGGAGGCCATTGAAAACCTGATGAAGCGTTTCGACTTCGACGACGTTCAGGCACGCGCCATCGTTGACATGCGCCTGCGCCAGCTCACAGGACTGCAGATGGACCAGCTGCACCAGGAGTATGAGGAACTTGAGAAACTCATTGCCTACCTGCAGCAGATACTCGACGACCCCGAGCTGTGCAAGAAGGTGATGAAGGACGAACTTCAGGAAGTGAAGGCGAAATACGGCGACGAGCGCCGCACCGAAATAAAATATTCGAGCGAGGAGTTCAATGCCGAGGACTTCTATCCCGACGACCCTGTGGTAATAACCATAAGCCATCTTGGCTACATCAAGCGCACGGCACTGAGCGAGTTCCACCAGCAGAGCCGCGGCGGTGTAGGAAGCAAGGGCGCACAAACACGCGACCAGGACTTCACCGAATACATCTATCCCGCCACAATGCACAACACGCTGCTGTTCTTCACGCAGAAGGGACGCTGCTATTGGCTCAAGTGCTACGAGATACCGGAAGGCGCAAAGAACGCCAAGGGACGTGCCATACAGAACATTCTGAACATCGAGGCCGACGACGCCATCAACGCCGTACTGCGCATAAAGAAGTTTGACGACGAAGAGTTTGTAAAGTCGCACTACGTAGTGTTTGCCACAAAGAACGGACTCATCAAGAAGACCTGCCTTGAGTCGTACAGCCGTCCGCGCGCCAACGGCGTGATAGCCATCAACATTCTCGAAGGCGACCAGGTGGTGGGCGTACGACTGACCAACGGCAACAACGAGCTGCTGCTCGCCAACCGCAACGGACGCGCCATAAGGTTCAACGAAAACGAAGTGCGCACCATGGGACGCGTATCGACCGGTGTCAGGGGCATGCGCCTTGACGAAGGCGACGACGAAGTGGTAGGCATGGTTTGCGTGAACGACTACGAGAGCGAGACCATAATGGTGGTAAGCGAAAACGGCTACGGAAAGCGCAGCGACATCGAAGACTACAGAAAGACGGCTCGTGGCGGCAAGGGAGTGAAGACCCTGAGCGTGACCGAAAAGACAGGCCGACTGGTGGCCATCAAGGTAGTGACCGACGACAACGACCTCATGATAATCAACAAGAGCGGCATACTGATACGTCTGAAGGTGGCCGACGTGAGAGTAATGGGTCGAGCTACCCAAGGCGTAAGGCTCATCAACCTCACCAAGAAGAACGACACCATAGCCAGCGTATGCAAGGTGCTGAGCGCCAGCGACGAGGAGGCGGTGGCAGACAATGCCGAGGGCATGGCCGAAGGTGAAACGACCGACGGCAACACCGAGAGTACAAAAGAATAAGTATTAATCTCTAATAACTACAATTATGAAGAAATTTATGTTCATGGCAGTGGCTTTGGCATCAGCCGCTACTGCTTTTGCCCAGGACGACCTGGTAAAGCAAGCACTGAAGGAAAAGGGTAATCCGGCCGAGGCCGTGAAAATTCTTACACCTGCGTTGACATCCCCCCAGACGACTAACAAAGCCGCCGCATGGGGTGCCATGAGTGACATTCAATATCAGTTCTACAGCAACGCCTACGAGCAGATGGTGCAGAACCAGTTTAAGACTGAGAAGACTCCTATCGACACCTTGGGCATGTACAACGGTCTTATCGAGTCGTTCAATGCCGCCTTCAAGTGCGACGAGTTCGACATGCAGCCCAACGAGAAGGGAAAGGTAAAGCCAAAATACCGCTCGAAGAACAAGTCACGCCTGGCTCCTGTACGCAACGTGCTGATTGACGCCGGTAGCCAGTTCTACAACGCCAAGAACTATGCGGCAGCCGTAAAGGCATGGGGCACATTCGTGGCATCGGCCGACGCTCCTCTCTTCGAGGGCGAGATAAAGAAGGACAGCACCTTCTACCTCATTGCCGACTATGCCGCTCTTGCCGCTTACCTGAGCAAGAACTATGCCGAGGCAACAAAGTATGCCACCGTGGCTCTCGACGACCCAAAGGTGAAGGCCGAGGCTATGAACATACTGCTGTCGTCGCAGAAGGAGTGCTGCAAGACCAAGGAAGACTCAGTGGCTTACTTCGAGAAGCTGAAGGAGATACGCGCAAAAGACCCCAACGAGAACGCCGTGCTCTTCGCCATCAACGAGTATCTCTCACAGCCTGGCCGTGCCGAGCTGAAGGAGGCTTGGTGTGCCGAGGAGGTGAAGAAGACGCCTAACGACAAGTTTGTATGGGCATTCCTTGGCGAGAGCCAGATGAACCAGCAGAAGTATGCCGACGCCGTAGCTTCGTTCAAGAAGTCGCTGTCGCTCGACCCAAGCTTCATCGAGGTAGAGTATAACGTTGGCGCAAGCCTCGTGCTACAGGCCACACAGATGAAGGAGCAGCTGGCAGGCGCCACAGGCCGACTGAATGCCGACGACGCCGCTAAGGTGAAGGCCATCTTCGAGGACGCAAAGACTCACCTTGAGAAAATCAGACAAGCTGATCCAAACCGCGAAAAGGTAAACTGGGCCTACACCCTCTATCAGGTTTACTACGGACTGGGAGATGCTGACAAAGCAGCTGAAATTGAAAAAATATTGGGAGGCAACTAATAAATGAAGAAGAAGCTTATCGCGATAACGCTTCTCGTACTCACTATAACACCGTGCTTGAGGGGTCAAAACAAAGAGATTTCTCAAGCGCGGTCTTATATTAAGAGTGGTAAGGATTTGGCAAAGGCGGAAACAATGCTGCGTGAGGTAATCGAAAACGATTCGACAGGCAGCATCGACAAGCGCGTCTATGCCTATCTGCTGCAGGCTATAGAGAAGCAATATGCCGAGGGCAACGAAAAACTATATCTTAAACAGGCCTACGACACGACGGCGCTGTTCACGCTTACAAAGAAGCTCTTTGACGTGGCTATACAGCTCGACTCCATCGACGCACAACCTGACGAGAAGGGTAGGGTGAAGATAAAGTACAGGACGAAAAACGCAACAATGCTCAACACATGTCGTCCCAACCTATTTTTCGGCGGAACGTATCATCTGCGCAAAGGCAACTATGACGAAGCCTATGCCTTGTTTGATACTTACATACAATGTGCAAGTCAACCGATGTTTGCCGGCTACGACTACGCCAACAGCGACAGGCGCATGGCAGAGGCAGCCTATTGGGCCACTTATTCCGGCTCGCAGTTGAACGATGCCGACAAGGTGCTGAAATATGCGGAGATGGCCGAGAAGGACACGTCGAAGCTGTGCTATGTGCTGATGTACGAAGCCGAGGCCTACCAAATGAAGGACGACAGCGACAACTACCTCGCCACACTGGTGGACGGATTTGCCGGCTTCCCGAAGTTCTCCTATTTCTTCCCTCGCCTTATCGACCATTACACCCAGACAGGCGAATTTGAAGAAGCCCTCGACGTTTCAAACAAGGCGTTGGAGGTGGACTCGACAAGCATTCTGTTCCTTTATGCAAAGTCGAACATACTGCTCGCTCTTGGCAAAAACGACGAGTGTGTTGACGTGACGCTGCGCATAGTGGAACTGAACGACACCTTGCCCGAAGCTTATTATAATATAGGTATGGCGTTGCTCAACAAAGTGCTGCTGCTTGAGAAGGCCAACGACCGCAAGGCAAAAGCCGAAATAAAGCGCATTTACGAAGAGGCGAGGCCCTTTCTTGAGAAATACCGCGAGCTGGCTCCCGACCGAAAGAAGAAGTGGGCACCGGCACTGTATAGAATTTATTTGAATCTTAATATGGGTAGGCAATTTGAAGAAATTGACAAGATAATTAATGAAGACAGACAATAAAATGCAAGTTTAGCATTAATTAACGCAACAAAATGTTTGTTTTCAGAGATAAATTGTTACCTTTGTGGAGCATTTGAACATAAACTTAAAACATAACTTTTTATTATATGGAAAATAACTCACAGCTAATAGCACAATGTGTAGAGAAGGCTCAGCAATGGCTTTCGCCAGCTTTTGACGAGGAAACTCGCAATCAGGTACAGGAAATGCTCGACAAGGAAGACAAAAGTGACCTTGTTGACGCTTTTTACCAGAATCTGGAATTTGGAACAGGCGGTTTGCGCGGAATAATGGGCGTTGGCACCAACCGCATGAACAAATATATAGTAGGCATGGCCACACAGGGTTTTGCAAACTATCTTCTCAAGGCTTATCCTGGCAGGACAGACCTCGCCGTAGTAGTAGGCCACGACTGCCGCAACAATGGCCGCCTGTTTGCTGAAACCGTTGCCGACATTTTCTCTGCCAATGGCATCAAGGCATATCTCTTTGAGAGCCTACGTCCTACACCGGAGATTTCATTCGCCATTCGTCAGCTGGGCTGTCAAGCCGGCGTCAACGTTACGGCAAGCCACAATCCACGCGAATACAACGGCTACAAGGCCTACTGGGGTGACGGCGCACAGGTGCTTGCTCCACACGACAAGGGCATCATCGACGAGGTCAACAAGGTGACTATCGACGACGTGAAGTTTGAGGGCAACAAGGAACTCATCGAAATAATCGGTGGCGAGATGGACTGGGACTATGTTCTCGCTGTTAAGGAAGCTATGGTTGACCAGGATGTCATCAACCGTCAGAAAGACCTCAACATCGTCTATTCGCCAATGCACGGCACAGGCCGCGTGATTGTTCCTCTCTGCCTCCGCTCATGGGGATTCCAGAACATACACGTAGTGCCTGAGCAGATGGTTATCGACGGCGACTTCCCAACAGTGGTTTCACCCAACCCTGAGAACGCCGAAGCCATGACCTTGGGCATGAAGCTCGGTACAAAGCTCAACGCCGACCTCGTTATCGCCTCCGACCCTGACGCCGACCGCTTGGCCATCGTTTGCCGCGACAGCAAGGGCGAATGGATAATCATCAACGGCAACCAGACAGCCATGATGTTGTCTTACTACATCATCGAGAACAAGAAGAAGCTCGGCAAGCTCAACCCATCGGACTTCATGGTAAAGACCATCGTTACCACCGAGGTAATAGCAAAGATAGCCAACCGCAATGGCGTTGAGATTCGCGACTGCTACACAGGCTTCAAGTGGATTGCCCGCGAGATAGCACTTTCAGAAGGCAAGCAGAAGTATATCGGCGGCGGCGAGGAGTCGTTTGGCTATCTGCCTTACGACAAGGTTCGCGACAAGGACGCTCCAGCCTCTATCTGCCTCATTTGTGAAATTGCAGCATGGGCAAAGGACAATGGCCGCACGCTGTACGACCTGCTTATGGACATCTACGTTGACTATGGCTTCTCACGCGAATTCACCGTCAACGTTGTCAAGCCGGGCAAGACAGGCGCCGACGAAATCAAGCAGATGCTTGCCGACTTCCGCGCCAATCCTCCAAAGGACCTTGCAGGCAGCCCCATCACTGTTTGGAAAGACTTCCAGACACTCGAAGTTACCACAGCTGAAGGAACATCGAAGCTCGACATGCCGGCCACAAGCAATGTGCTCCAGTGGTTCTGCGCCGACGGCACAAAGATAAGTGTACGTCCTTCAGGCACTGAGCCAAAGATTAAGTTCTATATAGAAGTTAAGGACGACTCAATGAAGAGCGCTGCCGACTACGACCGTTGCTTGGCTGATGCCAACGCAAAGATTGAAGCCATCAAGAAGTCGCTCAATTTGTAAAAAGCAATTCCCAAATTATGCCATTATGCCAGCTATTATGCCATTAAGAAAATAATAGTTGTATATGGAATAGATTTCAGGGCAGCGGTAAATATAGCCGCTGCCCTTTGTTTTGGCAGAAAATTGAAGAAAAGTTTGGCGGAACGAAGGAAATACTGTAATTTTGCAGATGAAAGGAAGCATAAGGGCAAAACGGCACGACAAGCACTTGTTGCCGCAGCCCTCGATTTGCTTCTGCTTTGCAAAAGAAAAAATAAAAACGAAAGAAATGAAAAAGATTAGACCAAAGGTTTATGTTTATGGAGCGGTGGCACTGGTGGCCATAATGGCCGTTTCGCTCTACTATTTCTTCTTTACAGTATTCTCAACGAAACCCACCGCTGAGTATTTGTACATTGACGACGACGACAATATCGACTCGGTAATGGTGAAACTGCAACCAATGGCGTCGGCCCATTCGTTGACGGGATTCAGTACCTTGGCCAGACATTTTGGATATGATGGCGAGAAGATACATACCGGAAGATATGAAATAACTCCCAACACCAGCACATTCACCCTGTTCAGGCACATAAAGAATGGCATGCAAAGCCCCGTCAAGCTCACCATACCCGAATCGCGAACCATTGAACGCTTGGCAGGAACTCTGGCCGACAAGTTGATGATTGACAGTGCCGAGATAGCCGAACATCTGGCCGACGACGCCTTCTGCTCGAAATATGGCCACGACACAGCCACCATAATGGCCTTGTTCATTCCCGATACATACGAAGTGTATTGGAACATCTCGTTGGAGAGGTTGATGGAGAAGATGCAGAAGAGCAATCAACGCTTTTGGAACGCCAACCGCAAGCAGAAAGCCGACGCACTCGGCCTCACGCCAGTTGAAATATCGACCATGGCAAGCATTATTGACGAAGAGACAGCCAACAACGGCGAAAAACCAATGATAGCCGGCATGTACTACAACCGACTGAAGATAAACATGCCGTTGCAGGCCGACCCGACGATAAAGTTCGCCCATAAGGACTTTGCCCTTCGACGCATCTACAACAAGCTGTTGACCATCGACAGCCCTTACAACACCTACAAAAATGCAGGACTGCCTCCAGGACCCATAAAGATTGCGTCGGTGGCGGGCATTGACGCCGTTCTGAACCTTGTCAACCACAATTACCTTTACATGTGTGCCAAGGAAGACTTTTCAGGCACCCACAATTTTGCAGTGACATATCAGGAACATCTGCGCAACGCCGCAAGATATGCAAAAGCACTTAACGAAAGAGGGATTAAGTAATAATTGTCCGAAAATTCCGAAAATCTCTAATTTTTAATATTGTTTATAGTAAATTGTTCCATTTCGGACATGACATTCGTATATTTTTCATAACTTTGCAATCGATTTTGTTAACGAAATAGTAGAATTGAATAAAAAATGAATAAAAAGATTGTTTTGCCACTTGTCGCAGTCATCATACTGCTTGTGGCGGGAGTTGCCTATTTGGCCTTCAACCTTACAAAACAGAAAAGGGTGAATGAGGAAATGCAGGAATTGGCCGATCTCGACAAGAAGGAGATGGAAAACGAGTATGAACAGTTTGCCCGTCAGTACAGCGAGATGAAAACCCAAATCAACAACGACTCGATAGTGGCACAACTCACTCAGGAGCAAATGCGCACACAGCAGCTGCTGGAGGAGCTGAAGCAGGTGAAGGCTTCGGATGCCCGCGAAATAGCACGACTGAAAAAGGAGCTTGCCACCGTCAGGGCCGTCTTGAGGACATACGTCTTGGAAATCGACTCGCTCAATCGTTTGAACGAGAACCTTACCGCCGAGAACAATAGGGTGAAGGGACAGTATGCTGAAGCTACGCGCAAGATTGAAGGCTTGAGCAGCGAGCGAGCATCGCTGTCGGAGAAAGTGGCCATAGCGGCTCAGCTCGACGCCACAGGAATAAATATGGTGGTGAAGAAGAAGAACGGCAAGCCGGCAAAGAAAATAAAGGACGCAAAGAGCATTGAAGTCAATTTCACCATAGCAAGAAACGTTACCGCAAGCAATGGATTGCGCACATTCTATGTGAGAATAGCAACACCCGCAGGAAACACCTTGGGTGGAGGCGGCTCGTTCCAATATGAGAACCGCACCATAGAGTGTTCGATGAAAAAAGCGGTGGAATACTCAGGAGAAGCTATTACACTGACTACTTATCGACAGGTGTCGGAATACCTTGAAGCAGGTACTTATACCGTCAGCATCTTTGCTGATGGCAATATGATTGGTTCACGTACGTTTAATTTCAATTGAATTAATGGTTAGCAAAAAGTGTTTGATTCCATCGCTTATGATGGCGTGCATGACGGCATTGCCGGTAAAGGCCCAGCAGGTGCTGAGCTTGGACAGTTGTCGTCAGATGGCATTGCGCAACAACAAGCTGATGGGGGTGGCAAGGGTGAAAAAGGACATGGCGCGGAATGTCCGCAAGTCAGCCCGCACCAAATACTTGCCACGCGTTAATGCCTTTGGTGGCTATATGTACACCAGCAAGGAGTTTTCGCTCTTGAGCGACGACCAAAAGCAGAAATTGGGCAATCTTGGCAGCACTACAATAGAAACGGCGGGACAGATGATACCCGAACTGGGTAAGGTGTTGTCGCCGCAGTCAATAGGCTCGCTTGCCAACATGCTGAACGCCACGGGAATGGGGCTTGTTGACGCCTTGCATACCGACACGCGCAACATGTTTGCCGCAACGGTGCAGGTTACTCAACCGCTTTTCATGGGTGGCAGCATTCTTGCCATGAACAAGATGGCCGACATTGCTGAAATGATGGCGGAGAACAGTGCCGAGGCACAGAAGCAGATGACGCTTTACAACATCGACCAAGCCTACTGGACGGTGGTGTCGTTGAAGCACAAGAAGAAGTTGGCCGAAAGTTTTCTCGAACTCGTAAGGAAACTCGACGACGACGTAAGCAAGATGATTCGCGAAGGAGTGGCCACAAGAGCCGACGGGCTGAAGGTGGGCGTAAAGGTGAACGAGGCCGAGATGTCGCTTACGCAAGTGGAAAACGGACTGGCCTTGTCGAAAATGCTGCTTTGCCAGCTCTGTGGCATACCGGTGGACAGCGACATTGATTTGGAGGAAAAGAATATCGACATTGTTTCGGGAGGCAACACCTTAGACAATGTGAACATCAACCTGCGCCCCGAACTGCAGGTGTTGCAGAACACTGTTGACATGAGCCGTCAGACTACCAACATATTAAAGGCAGGCAATCTGCCGAAGGTGATGGTGGCCGGCGGATATACTGTGAGCAACCCGAATGTTACAAACAGCTTTGAGCGCAGCTTTGCTGGATTGTGGAATGTAGGCGTAATAATCAGTGTCCCGGTGTGGAATTGGGGAGATGTGGCTTATAAGGTAAGGGCGTCGAAAAATGCCACTACCATTGCCACACTTGAACTGAACGAAGCAAGGGAAAAGGTGGAGCTGCAGGTAAACCAATGCCAATACAAGGTGGACGAAGCCTACAAGCGCCTGAAGATGGCAACAGCCAACACGAAGAAGGCCGAAGAAAATCTGCGTTGTGCCAATGTGGGATTCCGTGAAGGCGTAATGGAATCGACGGCGGTGATGGAGGCTCAGACCGCTTGGCTGCAGGCACAGTCACAACGTATAGATGCAGAAATTGATGTCAAACTCAGTCAGGTGGCCCTGAACAAGGCACTTGGCACATTACAGGAATAATATTATGTCAGCAAAATCACAACATAGCAACATATTACTTGCCGTTATTGGTTTTACGGCTGTCATTGCGGTAGTGGCCATCATAGGCTTCTTTACTTTAGGACAAAAGGACAACACGATACAGGGTCAAGTGGAAGTGACTGAATACAGGGTTTCGAGCAAGGTGCCCGGACGTATTCTTGAACTGCGTGTAAAGGAAGGCGACTATGTAAAGGTAGGCGACACGCTTGCCATACTTGACGCTCCGGAAGTGAAGGCCAAGATGGCACAGGCGCGTGGAGTGGAGGATGCCGCGGCGGCCATGAGCGAAATGGCACAGAAAGGAGCACGTCAGGAACAGGTCAGGGGAGCCTTTGAACTGTTGCAGCAGGCAAAGGCTGGACTGGAGATAGCCGAGAAATCGTACAACAGAGTGCAGAGGCTGTTTGACGAAGGCGTAATGAGCGAGCAGAAGCGCGATGAAGCATACGCCAACTACAAGGCCATGGAGGCGCAGGTGAAGGCCGCGCAAAGTCAATACGACATGGCACGCAATGGCGCACGACGCGAAGAAAAGCTGGCTGCGGCGGCACAGGTGGAAAGGGCCAAGGGAGCCGTTGCTGAAGTGAACTCCTACATAAACGAAACTGTACAGATAGCACAGATGGAAGGCGAGGTGAGCGAGGTTTATCCGCGTGTGGGTGAACTTGTGGGCACTGGCGCGCCAATAATGAGCATCTCGCTGATGAATGACGTTTGGGGCACTTTCAACATTCGCGAAGACCAACTGGAAGGGCTTACCGTAGGTTCCACTTTCAGCGCATTTGTACCAGCCTTCAACAAGGAAGTGCAGATGAAGGTTTACTACATGAAGGACCAAGGAAGCTATGCCGTTTGGAAAGCCACCAAGGCCAACGGCCAATATGACCTGAAAACATTTGAAATCAAGGCGCGTCCCATGGAAAAGCTCGACGGACTGCGTCCCGGAATGTCACTTGTTATAAATAGACCATGACAAAGAACACCAACTCTTTGCTGAAGTCGTTGTGGGCAACAGCTTGTCGTGAATGCGGCTTGATGCGCCACGATGCCATGTATGCAGTGTGCCTGGTGCTGTTTCCCATTCTCGTGACCATCTTCTTCACCACGCTCATGGGAGAGGGACAGCCTGAAGACATGCCCATTGGCGTTGTTGACCTCGACCGTTCGTCAACCTCCCGCAACATTTCACGTCGGCTGGACTCGTTCCAAAGCAGTAGGGTCGTTGCCCGCTATGAAAGTGTGGAGGAAGCGCGAAAGGCCATGCAAAGAGGGGAAATTTACGGATTCCTTTACATGCCTAAAGGAATGTCGTCAAACTTGCTTGCAAGCCGACAGCCGAAGATGTCGTTCTATTATACCATGTCGTCGCTTACGGCAGGCTCACTTGTCTATCGCGACATGAAAACGATATCCACCCTTGCCTCGGCAGCTGTGGGGCAGGCTACGATGAAGGCTAAAGGAGCCAACGACGGGCAGATAATGGCATTCCTGCAACCCATACAAGTTGACTTGCACCAAATAAGCAATCCCTACACCAACTACAACGTGTATCTCTCGACGATGTTGGTGCCGGGTGTGCTGATGTTGTTCATGTTTCTTGTTACGGCCTATTCAATGGGTACGGAACTGAAATTCTCACGTTCAAACGATTGGCTCTCTACGGCAGGCGACAACATTGTCGTGGCCGTTGCAGGAAAGATGTTGCCGCAGACTACCGTCAGCTTGGCCATAATGTACGGATATATGGCCTACATCTATGGCATACTGCATTTCCCGTGTCCGGGAGGCCTTGGAGTGCTGTTGCTGACGGGACTGCTGATGGTGTTGTCGGCTGAAGGATTCGGCATGTTCGTGTTTGGCCTCATGCCCTCGATGCGCATGTCGATGAGCGTGTGTTCGCTTTGGGCGGTGTTGAGCTTCTCAATGGTGGGCACGGCTTTCCCCGTATTGTCGATGGACGCGTCATTGCAGGCGTTGTCGTGGTTGTTTCCGCTGCGTCACTATTTCGTGATTTACCAGACTTCCATTTTCAACGACTATCCGCTTGCCGACGCATGGACTCATGTGGTTGCCTTGGCAGCATTTGCCACGCTGCCCATCATCATTCTCCCCAAGCTCGGAAATGCCATGCGCAATTATGTATATATCCCTTAGAATTAAGTAAACGGAAACGGTATGAGATTGTTTAATTACATAGGCAGAGGAATATCAGACATCTGCCGGATATGGGCAGAGGAAATGAAGAATGTGGTACGCGACGAGGGCGTGCTGATATTTTTCGTTCTTGTTCCGTTGGCCTATCCCTTGCTTTATTCTTGGATTTACAACAACGAGATGGCGCGTGAAGTGCCCGTGGTTGTGGTTGACCAGTCGAACAGTGCCGAAACGCGCCAATTCATTCGCCTTGCCGACGCCTCGCCCAATGTGTCGGTTTACGCTCATGCCAACAGCATCGACGAAGCCCAGCGGATGATAGCCCGTGGCGATGCCTATGGCATATACGTGTTGCCTTCTGATTTCTCACAACGGCTCAACCGCAACGAGCAGACGGCTGTGGTGGTATATTGCGACATGAGCCTCATGCTGGCTTACAAGGCGGTGTATCAAACGGCGGTTGACGTGTCGGGAGAGATGAACAAGGAGATACAGATAAGCATGTTGGGCAATTCAACGACAAGGCAAGACGAGATAGCCACCAAGCCTTTGGATTTTGAAGAGGTGGCAATGTTCAACCCCACTACAGGCTATGGGTCGTTCATTATTCCAGGCGTGCTGATGCTCATCATTCAGCAGACGCTCGTGCTTGGCATAGGCCTATCGGCAGGAACAGCACGCGAGAAAAACCAATTCAACGAGCTGGTGTCGATGAGTCAGCGCAATCAGGGCTACTGCAGCATCGTACTTGGCAAGTCGATGTGCTACTTTATGATTTACGTTGTTTTGGCGGCCTATCTGACACTGATAGTTCCCAAGATATTCAGCTTTACCTCGCTGCCCAATCCTTCGGCTCTGCTGGGCATGATGCTGCCATATCTTTTGGCCTGCATATTCTTTGGAATAACCGTTTCGTGCATGGTGCGTTATCGTGAGAATGTAATACTTCTCGTGGTGTTCATGTCGGTGCCATTGTTGTTTGTCTCAGGCGTTTCGTGGCCACAGAGCAACATTCCCAAAGTGTGGGAATGCCTTTCATGGCTCTTCCCCTCAACTTTCGGCATCAGGGCTTTTGTACGAATAAACACAATGGGAGCCGAGCTAAACGATGTGATAAACGAGTACAGGGCACTGTGGATTCAGGCCATGTTCTATTTCTTCACTGCCTGTGGAGTGTATCGTCATAGGATAATGTCGGCACGAAGTCATGACGCTTAGGCGGCAAGTGGCGGTCATTTGCCTTTGTTGCTCCACTTCTTGAGCATTTTCCTGTGGAATTTGTCTTCAGCATGTATCACCTTCATCACTTTGCATGCCGGAAGCACTTTCAGGAATTTGTTGTGATACTGCTGTTGAATCTGCTTCAGCTCAATGTCCATCTTGTCCTTTTGCCTGATGGCCTCGGCACACGACTTGTCATTGTTGAGGTTTTGCCTGTCGATGTCCCTCATCGCATTGAAAACCTTGCGCATCTTTATGTGCATTTCCCTGAACAGCGGGAAGAAGTCGGCCGCCTCTTTGCCGGTCAGCTGCGCCTCTTGGGCTACAAACTGCTCAAGCTGCTTTGCAAACTCGTCCTTTGAGAATTTCGAGCCTTGGTTGCCTTTGTGTTGTTGTGCAAAGGAACCCATTGACATTGCCACTGTTAATATTAATATGGTACAGAATCTAATCATGTTCATTTTTTTTACTAAGATAAACAAATATCAAACTCATAATAAAGCTCTATTCTTCACTCAGACATGCCACAATGTCGGCGTTGTCCATCATCGCATAGTCGATGAAGTCGTCAACATAAGTGTCGTTATAGGCATCCTTGTCGGTTTGCGCCGCTGCAATGCCGTTGGTCTCGTTGTCGCTGTCGTTGACAAAGAATATGGCGGTCGAGAGAATAATGGCCACAAGGCATGCTGCACAAGCTGCTATGGGCTTCCACATGGCAAATGATTTCCTTTCTGCCGGAATTTGCTCCATCATGCGTTTGGTGAAATCGGAGAAATAGTTCTCCGGCACCTTGAAGTTGTTGGTCGTTCCAGCCAGATTTCTTATGATGTCCTCTTCTTTATTCATATTTCTTTCCTTTTATGTCATTTGACGTAATATATATAAAAAGGTTTAATCCTTTTGCTTAAAATAGTCGGAAATCTTTTTTACTGCAATGTGGTAGGAGGCTTTCAGTGCCCCTACCGTCGTGCCCAACAGTTCGCTCATGTCGTTGTATTTCATCTCGTCAAAGTATCGCATGTTGAATATCATGCGCTGCTTTTCGGGCAGTGTGGCAATGGCTTCCTGCAGTGTGGCCTGAAGCTCGTCGCCGTCGAAATATTCGTCGGCCATCAGCATGGCCGCCACGTGTGTCGCATCGCTGCTCTCGGCCTGTACGGAGCCGACGGTCTTCTTGTGGCGCATGAAGTCGATACATTCGTTGAGGGCTATTCTGTAGAGCCATGTCGAGAGTTTCGAGTCGCTTCTGAACGAGTCGATGTTCTTCCATGCCTTGAGGAATACGTTCTGAAGCACGTCGTCGGCGTCTTCGTGTATGAGAACAATACGTCTTATCTGCCAATACAGTTGTTCGCTGTATTGGGCCACCATCTGCTCGAATGCACTGCGTCGTGTCGAGGCATTCATCAGACGTTTTTCCAATTCTTTTTCGTCCGTATATCTCATTTGTCGTTTTTGTTGTTGGAGGCTACAAATGGCTCAAGCTGTTTTCTCATCACGGCGTCATATCCGTAAATGTCCTTGTATTCTTCCCATTTGCCTTCGGAGGTTTTGAAAAGTGTCTGATAGACAATGTATAGTGGCACCTTCGGCTCAACCTTTACCGAGTTAATCAGCCTTCGGCTCTTTGTGGTGTCGCTCACGTGTTTCAGTCCTCTTTCGGTCTTGGGCTCCAAGTCCATCGATATTCTTATTCGGTCGAGTTTCCATTCGTCCTCGTCGTCACCTAAAAGATATTGCGCGAAGTCAAAGGGACGCTCTATTCTTATGCAGCCATGCGACACGCTGCGCACATTCTGCTCGAAAAACTTGCGGCTTGAGGTGTCGTGTAGATAAACCGAGAACTTGTTGTCGAATCTGAATATTATTCTTCCCAACGAATTTCCTTCACCGCCTTCCTGCGACACCCTGTATTGTCCGCTTCTGAGCATCGACGAGGTGACGTTGGCCGGACTTATGATCTTGCCAGTGTTCCTGTCCACGATGAAGTATCTTCGGCTTGTGAAATAATGGCTGTTGCCTGCATGTGGAGCCACGTCTTTTTTTATTATGCTCATTGGTATGTTCCACAGCGGGTTGATGTCCATTCTGTTTATTTCGCTTGTCAGTAGTGGCGTCTTGGTTTTGGTGGCTCCGCAGCCCACTTTCATTTCCATTGTCGAGTCGGGACTATAGGCGTAAAGACGGAAAGCGGGAATGTTTACCACCACTTTCCTTCCTTTTGGGTTGTCGTTTGCTTCTGTGCGTTTCCATCGCTGCCTTTCCATGTTGCACAGCAGCAGCCAGCGTCGTTTGGCGTTACGCTCGGTGGCGAGTTTGGCGCATAGTTCGTTGAAATAGGCGTTTTGCGGTTCCACCGAGCACAGGAACGCTCCCAGTTCCTCTGCATTTGCCATGTTGAGCGCCTTTGCATAGAAATCATCGTCGGGACGTTTCATGGGGATGTCAAACAAGTGGCGATATTCCTTCACCTTTGCCGTCGTGTCTTCGTTGGCGGGGTCGAGGCGGTTGAGGTATTTGTAGGGATTGGTGAATCCAAACTGCTGTCCAATGCAATATCTCAAATATGCCTTGGTCAATTTGTATTCCACCCGTGCCATAAGTTCGTTTATTTTGTTGGCTCGGTCGTCAAAGTCCAATGAGCGTATTCTTTGGATGTCGTTCTCCAAGTCGGCAATGTAGAATGACTTTTCCGAAAAACCTATGCCGCCTACGTTTTTCAGATGACTGATGAGAGTGTCGGCCTTGTCGCCTATGCCGTAAGTGTCAATCCACAAAAGCCTTTTGTTGTCCTTGTACAACTTGCGCGCCAGCCAATCGGTTTGCGTCGAGTCGTTGTCTTTTTTCACAAGGTTGATTATGCAACGCCGTATGTCGTCAGCGTCCAGTCCATACTGTTCATTTACAAAACCGGCAAAGGCTTCGGCCGTCAGGTCTTTGTTCGGATTGCTTGCCGATTGGGTGCATGAGTGGAAAAGCGACATTACAAAGCATAATGTCACAATCGGGAGTAAAGTTGTTATGGGATTATGAAAAAAGCGACGTGCTTGTTTCATCAGGCTACGGAAACCTTCCTTACTACGTTGCCCACCTTCACAATATAGCATCCTCTGGGAAAGTTCAGTTCAACTCGTTGCGACTGGCTTTCGATGGTAATCGTCATCATGGGTTTTCCGGTAAGCGACACCACTTCCATCGTCTTGCCTGCCGCACCAACAATGGTCACACAATTTTGGCCGACAACAATAGCCGGCTTGCTCTCGTCGGCAGCCAATGCGGCCGCCTGCAAGTCGTTTTCCGAAGCCATGGAGGTTACACATGGCGCCAAGGCCAAAGCGGCAGTCAATATTATGACAAATATGTTGTTTCTCATTGTTTTTCTTTTTTTACCTCTGCAAAGATAGTCAAAAATGTGACAACCACCAAACTTTTTCGACAATTTTTGCATTTCTACGCACAATTTCGTCATTATTTTTTAATAATTTGGGTTCAACACACGTCAAACACCTTGCCTTCGTTGGCCAAATGTGTGTTGGCGAATATTTTTCTTGCCTCGTCAAGCATTTGCTGCTCGTTGTCGTAGCGGGCTGAGAAATGGCCCAAAATGAGCTGTCGCACATGAGCGTCGCGGGCTATTGACGCCGCTTCGGAAGCCGTAGTATGGAAATGCTTGCGGGCGCGTTCGCGCTCGGCGTCGGCATAGGTGCATTCGTGGTATAAGGTGTTGGTGCCCTCAACCAGCCGTGCTATTTCTGGCTTGAACGTCGTGTCGCTGCAGTAGGCATACGAACGCGGCGGTTCGGCCGGCGTGGTCAGTTGCGCGGCGGCTATCACCGTTCCGTCGGGCGAAGTCCAGTCGATGCCGTTCTTGATGTTGTTTATTTGGCTCAACGGTATCTCATACATGTCGATGAGGTCGCGGCGTATGTGGGGCAACAGTGGCTTCTCCTTGAACAGGAATCCGCAGCAGGGTATTCTGTGCTCCAGTGGAATGGTTGTCACCGTAAGGCTGCGGTCTTCATATATCACCTCGTTTTTTGCAGGGTCGATGTCGTGCATTATCACTTCATATTCAAGGCCTTGGCAAAAATATTCCATCTGTTGCTTCAACAAGGGGCGAAGGTCGCTGGGGGCATAAATGTGGAGTGGGGCAGTGCGCCCCAACATGCCGAATGTTGAAATCATGCCTATCAGCCCGAAGCAATGGTCGCCGTGGAGATGCGAAATGAACACGTGTCCTATTTTTGTGAATCTTATTTTCGACCTTCGCAGTTGGGCTTGAGTGCCTTCGCCACAGTCTATCATGAATTGCTTGTCGCGCAGTTCAACTATCTGTGACGAAGGATTGTGGCGCAGTGTAGGCAGAGCACTGCCGCAGCCCAATATATAAACTTTAAAAGGTGTCATGTCGTTTGTCGTTCAGTTGTCATTTGCCTCTGCTGTAGGCGTGCCTGTCCTCGGTGTCGCTGTAGATGAGCGAGTCGGCGTCGAGTTTTTCCAGGGTGTAGATGTTTGTCTCTTCCTCGTCGCCACCGCCTTCACGCACAAGGCACAGTTCAAGCTGTCCGTCAACTATTCTCCATGTCTTGAATATTATTACGGGCTGATTGATGCTTTCGGCAATGCCGCCGTCCTTGATGCTCACGCCCAGCGTCGAGCTTCCGTCGAGCGGGTTGGGCATCAGCCAGTTGCCTAACAGCGTGCTTTCGTTGATTACTATTTTCGGCTCCTGAGTCTTCTGGTTGATGTATGCGGCTATTTTGTCGCCTACGCTGTATCCGCCGAATACCTTGTTGTCTTCCTTTGTCTTTTCCACCGACAGGTTCAGCGTGTCGTTGGTGTCGGTGATGATTTGCAGCGTGTTCATTGCCGACCCTTCGCCGCAGATGCCGTATATCATTATGTCTTGGTCGTCGTCAATGGTCAGCGTGTCTTCGTCAATTGCTTCCGCATTGTTTTGTGCTGTCTTGCTGCCGCATTGTGTCAACAGTGCAGTTGCCATGGCCGCCATGATGGCTGTTGATAGTAATTTTTTCATAAGCTTAATTGTTTAATTCATTTTCTTTTCATTTCTTTTGGCCTCGTTCCATAGGGCGTCCATCTCGCCGAGCGTCATGTCCTTCAGTGGCTTGCCGTTCTTGATGCTGTGCTCTTCGATGTAGTTGAAGCGGCGGATGAACTTCTGGTTGGTCATTTCAAGTGCCGTGTCGGGATTGAGATGGTAGAGTCGGCCGGCGTTGATGACGCTGAAGATGAAGTCGCCCAGTTCGGCCAGCGCGTTTTCCTTGTCGCCTTTTCTCACCTCTTCTTCCAGTTCGCCGAGTTCCTCTCGCACCTTTGCCCACACGTCGCCCGCGTCTTCCCAGTCGAAGCCCACGTTGCGCGCCTTGTCCTGAATGCGGTAGGCCTTGATGAGCGACGGCAGTGCGTCGGGCACACCCGAGAGCACGCTTTTGTTGCCGTCCTTTTCCTTCAGCTTTATCTGTTCCCAGTTTTCAATCACCTGCTGCGATGTGGTAGCCTTCGCCATCTCGCTTGTTTCGCCTTCCGGCTCGTCGGGCTGATATGGCAGTGGCTTTGGTTGTGCGGCGCCTATCTGCGAAGGATGATACACGTGCGGATGGCGGAATATTAGTTTGTCAACGAGTTTGTTGCACACGTCGGCAATGTCAAACTGTCCCTTTTCGCTGCCAATGCGTGCATAGAAACACACGTGCAGCAGCACGTCGCCCAGTTCCTTGCAGATGTTGGGCATGTCGTCCTTCATCAGGGCGTCGGCCAGCTCGTATGTTTCCTCTATAGTGTTTGGGCGCAGGCTGTCGTTGGTCTGCTTCTTGTCCCATGGACATTTTTCGCGTAGAGTGTCCAAAACGTCAATTAAACGGCCGAAAGCCGCCATTTTTTCTTCTCTTGAATGCATAATTTCAAAAATTTCGTGCAAATATAATAATTTTCCGTGGATTTTTAGTAATTTTGCCACGTTTTTTAAAATGAATTATTAAAAAGGTATTATATAATGGAACTTCAAAGCAAATACGACCCACAGGATGTGGAGTCGAAATGGTATCAGTATTGGCTTGACAACAAGCTGTTCAGCAGCAAGCCGGATGGTCGCGAACCTTACACTATTGTAATTCCGCCGCCCAACGTCACAGGTGTGCTCCACATGGGACACATGCTCAACAACACTATTCAGGACATACTTGTACGCCGTGCCCGCATGGAGGGCAAAAACGCCTGTTGGGTGCCCGGCACCGACCATGCGTCGATAGCCACCGAAGCCAAGGTGGTGAAGCGTCTGGCCGAGCAGGGCATCAAGAAGCACGACCTCACGCGCGACGAGTTTCTCAAGCACGCTTGGGACTGGACCAACGAGCACGGAGGCATCATTCTCAAGCAGCTTCGCCGTCTTGGCGCTTCGTGCGACTGGGACCGCACTGGATTTACCATGGACGAGGTGCGCTCGAAGAGTGTCATCAAGGTGTTTGTCGATTTGTACAACAAGGGACTCATTTATCGTGGACTACGCATGGTGAACTGGGACCCCAAGGCTCAGACGGCGCTCAGCAACGAAGAGGTGGTATATAAAGACGAGCAGTCGAAGCTCTACAATCTCAAATACTATGTCGCACCCGAATGCCAGGACTCAATAGGCGACACAGCACAGCTTGAGGCCGAAGGCAACGTAATCCACAAGGACGAGAAAGGCTTCTATGCCGTCGTGGCCACCACACGTCCCGAGACAATCATGGGCGACACGGCCATGTGCATCAACCCCAAAGACCCGAAGAACCAGTGGCTCAAGGGAAAGAAGGTGGTTGTGCCTCTCGTTGGCCGCGTGATACCTGTCATTGAAGACCGTTATGTTGACATCGAGTTCGGTACAGGATGTCTGAAGGTGACGCCGGCACACGACACCAACGACTACATGCTCGGCAAGACCCACAACCTTGAGACCATCGACATATTCAATCCCGACGCCACCATCTCCGCCCAGTCGCCTCTCTACGTAGGCATGGACCGCATGGACTGCCGCCGTCAGATAGCCATCGACCTTCAGCAGGCCGGTCTTATGGAGCGCATTGAGGACTATAATAATAAGGTGGGCTATTCGGAGCGCAACCCCGACACAGCCATCGAGCCACGCCTCTCGCTGCAGTGGTTCCTCAAGATGCAGCACTTTGCCGACATTGCTCTGCCACCGGTGGTGGATGGCGAGATGAACTTCTATCCTGCAAAATACAAGACCACCTACAAGAACTGGCTTGAGAACATTCAGGACTGGTGCATCTCCCGCCAGCTGTGGTGGGGACACCGCATTCCTGCCTACTACTATGGCGACGAGCAGTTTGTAGTGGCCGAGACTGCCGAGGAGGCTCTTGCCCTGGCCCGCAAGCAGAGCGGAAACCCAGACCTTAAGGCTGAGGACCTGCGCCAGGACGACGACGCCCTCGACACATGGTTCTCGTCGTGGCTCTGGCCCATCTCGCTGTTCGACGGCATCAACACTCCCGGCAACGACGAGATTAACTACTACTATCCCACGAGCGACCTCGTGACCGCTCCCGACATCATCTTCTTCTGGGTGGCGCGCATGATTATGGCCGGCGAGGAATACATGGGCAAGTTCCCGTTCAAGAACGTCTATTTCACGGGCATCGTCCGCGACAAGCTGGGACGCAAGATGTCGAAGAGCCTCGGCAACTCGCCCGACCCAATCGAACTCATCGAGAAGTTTGGCGCCGACGGCGTACGCATGGGCATGATGCTTTCGGCTCCTGCCGGCAACGACATACTCTTCGACGAGAGCCTCTGCGAACAGGGACGCAACTTCAACAACAAGATATGGAATGCCTTCCGCTTGGTGAAGGGATGGGAAACCGTTGATGCCCAGCAGCCCGAGGCCAACAGGATTGCCGTGAGCTGGTTTGAGGCAAAGTTGAAGGAGACGAATGCCGAAATCAACGACCTCTTCAAGAAGTACCGCATTTCTGAAGCTCTCATGGCCGTCTATCGACTGTTCTGGGACGAGTTCTCAAGCTGGTATCTCGAAATGGTGAAGCCTGAATATCAGAAGCCTCTCGACCGCGCCACCTACGACGCCACATTGCGTTTCTTCGAGACGCTGCTCAAGATGCTCCACCCGTTCATGCCATTCATCACCGAAGAGCTGTGGCAGAACATCTACGACCGCAAGCCTGGCGAATCGATTATGCGCGACCGCCTCGACGTTGAGGAGCCAACGGCCGCCGACTCAAGCCTGACCGCCGACATCGAGAAGCTGAAGCAAGTGGTAGGCGGTGTGCGTACGGTGCGCAACCAGAAGAACATCTCGCCACGCGAAACCCTCGTGCTGCAGATAGCAGGCAGCAACGACCTTGCCGCTTACGACAGCGTCATAACCAAGATGGCCAACTTGTCGGCCATCGACATCGTGACCGAAAAGGACTCCACCGCCGCCGCCTTCATGGTAGGCACCACGGAGTATGCCGTTCCTCTTGGCGACAAGATTGACGTGGCCGCCGAGATAGAAAAGGCCGAAGCACAGCTGAAGCACCTTGAGGGATTCCTTGCCGGCGTAAGGAAGAAGCTGAGCAACGAGAAGTTTGTAGCCCACGCTCCCGAGGCCGTTGTTGCCCTTGAACGCAAGAAGGAGAGCGACTCGCTGGAGAAGATAGCCGCCTTGAAGGAGACTATAGCTTCGCTGAAGGGTTAGACTTCATCATATTCCTCCCTTTTGAATGCGCAGCGCTGGGGATGTGGGCGTCCCATACTACCATTACAAAAAGGAGGAAGAGTTCAGTTAATTAATCTAACGGGAGTTCGACGAATTATATTAACTTGTCAAATCGGCGGTTAAAACAAGTCGTCGAACTCACTTTAATCTACAACATTCAAATCAATCCCAAAACTACAACAATTATGATCAACCTTAAACATATTGCTTTCACGTTAGTGTCTTTCTTGTTATGCCATCCTTTGCTGCTGGCCGACAACCGCATTGGCATTGCCTCTCCCGTCATACCGGGATTTCATCCCGACCCCTCGGTTTGCCGTGTAGGCAACGACTACTATCTTGTCAATTCAACCTTCCAGTATTTCCCCGGCGTGCCCATTTTCAAAAGCAGCGACATGAAACACTGGCGACAAATAGGAAACGTGCTTGACAGAGCGAGCCAACTGCCTCTGGCCAACGCCTCGTCGTGGACAGGCATCTATGCCCCCACCATACGTCATCACGACGGCCGCTTCTACATGATAACCACCAACGTCGGTGGCGGCGGCAACTTCATGGTGACGGCCGAAAAACCTGAAGGCCCTTGGAGCGAACCCATTTGGCTTTCGCAACAGGGCATCGACCCGTCGTTGTATTTCGAAGACGGCAAATGCTACATGGTGAGCAATCCCGACAACACCATCATGCTTTGCGAAATCGACGCCTCCACAGGCCGACAGCTTAGCGAAAGCCGACCTATATGGCGTGGCACGGGAGGCCGCTATCCCGAAGGTCCACATATATATAAAAAAGGTGGCTACTACTATCTGCTCATCTCGGAGGGAGGCACTGAAATAGCCCACAAGCTCACCATAGCCCGCAGCCGCAGCATCTATGGCCCTTACGAATCAAATCCCGACAACCCCATCTTCACCCATTGCCGCATGGCGGCACAGTCGAGCCAAGTGCAGGGCACAGGACACGGCGACCTTGTGGAGGATGCCGACGGACAGTGGTGGATGGTGTTTCTTGGATTCAGGTTCTACAATGGTTCCTACCATCATCTCGGACGCGAGACGTTCATGGCTCCTGTGGTGTGGTCTGACGGCGGTTGGCCTGTGGTAAACGGCGGCCAGCCATTGGCCGATGTCGGCGTCAATTCAGCCGACGCCGCCTCATATCCTTCGGCCGAAATACTCAATACAGCAGCCAACGGCTTTGCCCTGATGGGACACGAATGGCTGTTCATTCAGAATCCCGACTCGTCAAAATACGAACATCGCGGCAGCGCGCTAAGGCTCCACGCCACTGAAAGCACCCTTACCGACAATCGCCGCCCCACTTTTGTAGGCCGCCGACAGCAACATGCCTCTATGACGGCCACCGCCACGGTTGACGCGTCGCTGTTGCAGCCCGGCAGCGAAGCCGGCATAGCCGCATATAAGATAAACGACGGCCATTGTGAAGTGATGGTGGGACGCGACGACAGCGGAAAATACTACGTAGCCACTCGATACAGGCTGAAATCGCTTGAAAAGACAAGCGGGAAGCAGTGGATTGACAACCCGAAAGTAACGCTCGCCATAAAGTCAACGCCCGACAAATACGAGTTTCTTTATGGCAACGGCAAGGAGTCGCTAAAGTCCATTGGCACCATCGAGCCACAGCTGATGAGTACAGAAGTGGTGGGCGGCTTTACAGGTGTCATACTTGGCATTTACGCCCAAGGCCAAGGTTCAGCCGATTTCGGTCGTTTCGACTATAATGTCAATTAACCCTCTAAGATGGCTTATTAGTCCAAAAAAGCTAATATTTATTTGGCCGATATAAAAAAAAGTTGTAACTTTGCACCCACGATTGGTTCACACATAGTGATTAAAAGGGAATAGAGTGAGAATCTCTGACAGTCCCGCTGCTGTGATTTGCCTTTTTAAGGCTGGAACATAAACGTCACTGACACAAAATGTTCGGGAAGACGTTCCGGCTTGGCAATAGTCAGAAGACCTGCCGTCGCAGTGTTTGTTTTCATTCTCTCTCGAGGATAGAGGTATGAAGAAAGAGTTTTAACGATACTTATAGTTACAAGAAAGTGACATCGGGCAGATTGTTGGCGGCAACAGCCGCCATGTGTTGCGTAGTATGTACCAATGCGCAGGATTCTTTGCGTACATACGGAATAGACGAAGTGGTGGTCACGGCCGACAAGAGCCGAAGGGCCAACGTCTTCGCGACCGTTCCCGTGCAGTCTGTCAGCGGCGACGACATGCGCCTCATGGGACTGCAGAACATTGCCGACGCCGTGAAGAAGTTTGCTGGGACTAACGTAAAGGACTACGGCGGCATTGGCGGAATGAAGACCGTCTCGGTGAGAAACCTTGGTGCACAGCATACGGCAGTGAGCTACGACGGCATCACGGTGAGCAACACGCAGGCAGGACAGATTGACATCGGCCGACTGTTGCTCGACAACGTCGGAATGCTGTCGATGGCAGTGGGGCAGGGCAGCGACATCATGCAGTCGGCGCGACACTACGCCTCGGCGGCCATACTGTCGGTAGAAACCGAGCGGCCTCACCTCGACAAGGGAGAGAGCATGATGCGCGTGGGCTTGAGCGGCGGCTCGTGGGGACAGATTAATCCAAAGCTGCGCTACTGGCAAGGCATTGGCAAAGCCACCACGGCATCGATTGACGCCAACTTCATGCGTGCCGACGGCATCTATCCATTCAAGCTGCAGAACGGAACGCAGGTGACCGACGAGCGACGCAACAACTCCGACATAATGCAGTGGCACGTGGAAGGCAACGTGAGGCATGACTTCCGTGACAGCAGCCGACTCGACGTCAAGGCTTATTTCTATCACTCTGAGCGAGGCCTTCCGGGCAGCGTGATTCTTTACAACGACGCGGCCAACGAGCGACTTTGGGACGAGAACTTCTTCGCACAGACTTCATTTGAAACGCGGCTCGGCAAACTGTGGCGACTTGCCGTAAGGGGGAAATGTACACATTCGTGGAACAGATATGAGGACGAGAACGCCAAATACGCAACAGGCAAACTGGTGCAGACCAACCGTCAGGACGAATACTACCTTTCGGCCACAATAGGCTGGAAGCCAGCGGCGTGGCTCGACGTTGCTCTTGCCGAAGACCTTGCTTTCAACAAGCTTCACACCACGGTGAACGGCAGTCCCAATCCGTTGCGCACCACTTCGCTCACGGCATTGGCGGCAAAAGCCCAATGGGGCAGGCTTACCGTGGAAGGCAACATCGTGGGCACACTGGCCAAGGAAACGCTCACCGAGAGCGAGGTGTATGCCATAAAGACTCCCGACGACCGCAGGAAACTCTCGCCGTCGCTGTCGCTCAACTTCAGGATTTTGCCCGACGAGGCTCTCTACATCAGGGCATTGATGAAGCAGACGTTTCGCATGCCCACATTCAACGACCTCTACTATCTGCAGATAGGCAACACCTCGCTGCGTCCTGAAAACGCCAACGAGTATGGTGTTGGCATGACGTGGAACTCGCGCCCATGGGGCATAATGAAATATGTGGCTCTGACCATCGACACCTATTATAATAGTGTGACCGACAAAATCGTAGCCTTCCCGTCAACCTACGTGTGGAAGATGGTCAACTTCGGCAAGGTGGAGGCAAAGGGGCTTGACGCTACCGTAGGCACCGAGCTGCAACTGGCCGAAGGCTTCGCACTGACGGCAATGGGAACGCTTACCTTGCAGGACGCCAAGGACAAGACCGACGGCAGCGCCACCTACGGCTCGCAACTGCCTTACACGCCTAAGGCCAGCGGCGGCCTGTCGGCAATGCTCGCCACGCCGTGGCTTAACATTGGCTATTCAGCCACCGGCCAAGGCAAACGCTACTCGATGGCACAAAACACACGACAATATCAGCTCGAAGGCTACATCGAGCATTCCGTCAGCCTGTCGCGCCAAATGGACATAAAACGAGTGGGGCGGCTGACCCTGCAACTGACGCTGCACAACATTACCGACAAGCAGTATGAGATAATAAAATATTATCCCATGCCCGGACGAAGCATTACGGCCAGCGCCACGATGGAAATGTAGGGCTCAAGTTCAAGCCAGGCTTTTGCTATTGTCACTTATCTACTTGAGCGACCAACGGGAGCGATATCTTCTTATAACTCCTTTTAACTACTAAAGTTGAGTACATACGAAACTTGAAAGAAATAATTAAAATAAAAACAATTTAGAAATGAAATTTAGAAGTATTTATTTTACCGCACTATGCGGTTTGCTTGCATCAGCAGCATTTACATCATGTAGTGACGACGACGGTTACGACCCATTTGAATATGGATCGAAGATTGCGCTGCCCGAACATCGCGGCTACATTTTGAACGAAGGCTCATATCAGTTAAACAATGCCTGCATCTCGTTCTTCGACGCCGTCAACGACACCACCACCACCAAGGAGTATGACCTCTTCTACGTGCAGAACGGAAAGAACCTGGGCGACACCGGACAGGACATCATCACCTACAACGGCAACGTCTATGTCATCGTCTATGGCTCAAACTACATAGTAAAACTCAACAAGGCCGGCATTGAGCAGTGCCGCTACTCGTTTGCTGACAACTACGGTCAGCCTCGCTATGCCGTGGCCTACAACGACAGACTGTATGTGACAACAGTTGGTGGATACATCGTGTGCCTCAACGCCAGCGACCTCATGATTCATTCCGACTGTATCATTGGCAAGACTCCAGAGCGCATTGCCGAGAGCAACGGCGTGCTGTATGTAGCCATAGGCAACTCTTACGACTACACCTCGACAAGCAAAAAAATGGCAATTGTTGACACCAACAACTTCAACGACCAATACGTAAAACTTGTAGAAGTGATGCCCAACACACAGCTCGTAGTCGCCAACGACAACTATGTAGCCGTTCAGGGCTACGGTCTCGACTGGACCAACACTCCGCTTTGGATTTACGACATCAAGGGCGGCAAGGCCTACGACACAGGCGAGTGTGCCACCTACGTGTCGGAAATTGAAGGCAGTAACAAGTTCTTCTGCATATATTCAAAGACCGACTGGAACACTTACACCACCGTCAACACGTTCTTCTACTACGACCCTGCGACAAAAACCAAGGAGGACGTAACGTCGAAGGTAGTGGCTTTCAACGCCAAATTGTCGAGCTGCAGCCTCTACGGCCTGTCGAAGGGCAACGACGGCTCGCTGTATCTGCTTGAGACACTCTACAGCGGCGGCAACGGCACTGTGCATCACTTCGCCAACAACTTCGCCGGCTGCAAGAGCTTCAGCACTTGGGGACAGAACCCTAAGAAGGTCGTGCTTGTTGACTAATGTGTAATGGAAAGAAAAGCTGTTCTTATAATCATTACGGCCATCGTCGCCCTCATGTCCTGCAACTCCGGCAAGGTGTCGGAAGTGCAGGCCGAGGGCGACACCTTGCGTCTTGACCATGCCCAACTGCTCACCATTGTCAACTACGACAAATACAAAGTGGTGGAAATAGCCGACCCATGGAAGCCGCGACGCATGCTCCACCGCTACATTCTCGTGTCCGACCCGTCGGCCTCCCACCTGCCCGAAGGCACCATCATCAATGTTCCCGTAAAGCGTGCCATGGTGTTCACCACCGTCCACGCCTCGCTGTTGGCCGACTTCCATGCCACCGACCGCATCAAGGGAATGGCCGACGTAAACTATGTGAAAAGACCTGACATAAAGGCACTCGTTGCCAACAAGACCATAGCCGACGTGGGCAGCGGCATGTCGCCCGACATTGAGAAGATAATTGACGGAAGCCCCGACATTGTCATGGTGTCGCCCTTTGAAAACAGCGGCGGCTATGGCAAGCTCGACGAGCTGCAGATACCGCTTGTAGAGTGTGCCGACTATATGGAGGTGTCGCCATTGGCACGTGCCGAATGGATGAAGTTCTACGGCATGCTTCTCGGCATGGAGGCCGAGGCCGACAGCATGTTTAAGAGCGTCGAGAGCGAATACAATGCCATAAAGGCAAAGGTGAAGACCATAGGGCGCAGGCCTCGCGTCATGGTAGATATTCCTTCAAGCAACGTGTGGTATGTGCCTGGCGGACAAAGCACTATAGGACAGATGATAGCCGATGCCGGAGGTGAATACTGCTATGCCGACAACACTCAGGGCGGAAGCATGGCCCTGTCGGTGGAATCCGTAATCGACAAGTGTGAGGATGCCGACGTATGGCTCTTCCGATATGGTGGACCCGAGAAGACCATCGCGTCGATGGCGGCCGACAACAAGGCGTTTACCCACGTCAAGGCGTTTAAGGACAATAATCTTTGGGGATGCTCAACCGAGCGCACCACGTTCTACGAAACCACGCCGTTCCATCCCGGCCTGCTGCTCAAGGAGTTTCTCGCCATGTTCCATCCCGAACACAACGTTGAGATGAAATATTTTGTCAGAGTTGCTGAGCGATAACTTCTTTTTCTTAATTGAAAAAATTTGATCGTATGTCATCCGCCTATTGTAGGGGCGGTTATGACACTTCGTCGAACTCACGTTAATATTAACAATTGAATGACAAATGAAATACGGGCTAATACTTTCAGCGGCTGTAGTTGTGCTGTTTTTCGCCAACCTCGTTTATGGTTCGGTTGACATACCGCTCGGCCAAGTCATCGACATACTCCTTGGCAACGAGGCCGAGAAGGCTTCGTGGCGATACATCGTCGTAGAGTCGCGACTGCCGCAGGCCGTCACCGCGTTGCTCTCGGGCATGGCCTTGTCGGTAAGCGGCCTGATGCTTCAGACGGCATTCCGCAACCCACTTGCCGACCCTTCCATCTTTGGCATCAGCAGTGGAGCCGGACTTGGAGCGGCCTTGGTCATGCTGTTGTTCGGCGGCAGCGTGTCGGCGGGCAGCGTATCGTTGTCGGGCTTTGCGGCCGTTTTCCTTGGCGCGTTTGTTGGTGCCATGGCAGTCATGGGCATAGTGTTTGCCTTCTCGTTGTTTGTTAAAAACAGCATCATGCTGCTCATCATTGGCATCATGATAGGCTACATCGCCTCTTCGGCCATCAGCCTGCTCAACTTCTTCGCAACCGAGGAGGGCGTCAAGTCGTATCTCGTTTGGGGTATGGGCAGCTTTGGCGGTGTGTCGTTGCGTCAGTTGCCCGTGTTCAGTGCCGTCACGCTTTTGGGTTTGTGCAGTTCGCTGCTGCTTATCAAGCCTCTCAACATCATCCTGCTTGGCAAGAGTTACGCCGAAAATCTTGGAGTCAACACCGTAGTTGTCCGCAACATTCTGCTCGTCATCACAGGTCTTCTTACGGCCATAGTCACTTCGTTTTGCGGCCCTGTGTCGTTCATTGGCCTTGCCGTTCCGCACATAGCCCGAATGCTCGTGCGCACGAGCCAGCACGGAGTGCTCATGCCGGTCACCATGATGGTAGGAGCCGTCACGGCTCTCCTTTGCAACGCCTTTTGCACTCTGCCGTCTTCCGGTGGCATCATTCCGCTCAATGCCGTCACTCCGGTTCTTGGTGCTCCAGTGGTAATATATGTCATCGTAAGACTCAAGAAGCGTTAGCCTTTACAGCACCTTAACGTTTAGATCCGCACTTCCCGCTATGCGGAAAGGCAAAGTTCTGTAATATTAAAGTGATGTCTATGCCGCCGAAGTAGGGGCGGACCCATATGTCCGCCCGCCGACGCAAATCTCCGGCATAACATATATTACTTGAGTTAATAAAAGTGTATTCAGTATTCATTATTCAGTTGTTATTTTATCGCACATCACAGCCTTTCAGAGATTATTATATATATAATAAAATTTTTTTCAAAAAAAATCATACCCTGAAATTCAAACTGAATACTGAATATTCGAGTGGTGGTGTATTCAGTATTCAGTTTGATTTTAAAACCATAACACTTTCTTTACTCCATAAGTTGATGGAAATTTGCGCGACAACTGACGCGCAAAATTTCTCCAACTGACGAAACTTTGTCGGATAATTGAATTGTTAAATAACAATAATCGCCGAAAATTATTTATGCAATTTATTGCATAAATAAAAAAATGACTTACCTTTGCAGCAGTAAAATAAATTTTAAAACTTCGTTAAAGATTAAAAGCGCGTTGCGCTTAAAAAACGGGGTCTGCGAATCTTTAAGCACGTAGTAAAATTGAATTTTAAAACTTCGTTAAAGATTAAAAGCGCGTTGCGCTTAAAAAACGGGGTCTGTGAATCTTTAAGCACGTAGTGCTTTTAATGGATATTTTAATGAATATTTTAATGAACATTTTTATTTATTGCTGTCCGATAAAAATCGGGATTTGATTAATTCTGTTGGTTAACTGCCTGTAAATAGGGATTGTCGTTTAATTCCGAGGAATTGATATTGGTTGACGAGGGTATGCCATCAGAGGCTGCTCTCGTCTGCTTTTTTCTGCGTTTTGTCGTTTTTTGATCTGATTTTTGTATCGTCAGGACACAATTATCCCTTGC
>JAQXRI010000034.1 GCA_029218445.1 Prevotellaceae bacterium
TCGGCATGACGTGCCATAGGCAGGTTCACTATGTCGCGCTCCCTGAGGTTCAGCTCCGATATGCTTCCCGCGCCTTCCATCACTATCGGGTTGTAGCGCAGGGCAAGTCGGTCGAACGCCTCGCACGCCTCACGCCGCAAGTAGTCCTTTCCCTCGCCGCGGAAGTAGCTGTAGGCGTCGCGGTTGCCTATTGGCACTCCGTTGAGCACCACCTGCGAAGTGTGGTCCGACTGCGGTTTCAACAGTATGGGGTTCATGTCTGTGTGGCACGCTATTCCCGCCGCCTCAGCCTGTGCCGCCTGCGCCCTGCCTATCTCCAGTCCCTCTGGCGTGGCAAAGGAGTTGAGCGCCATATTCTGCGCCTTGAACGGCGCAGGACTATAGCCGTCCTGACGGAAAATCCTGCAGAAAGCGGCAGCAATAACACTCTTGCCCACATCGCTTCCCGTACCCGCAAACATTATGTTTCTAAGTCTCTTCATACCGTTTATTGGAAAAATTACTGCAAAGTTACGTATAAAAAGCCTATCTACAAACTTTTTTTATCCTCTTTTTATCTTTTTTTATAAAAAAAGCATTACCTTTGCACAAATACTAAAATACAACTTATGAATTTCCTCGAAGAAAAAATCATTGAAGACGGTGTTATCAAGAAAGGTAACATCCTAAAGGTTGACAACTTCCTCAACCATCAGATCGACGTCGATATCATTCGACAGATAGCTTACGAGTTCAAACGTAGGTTCCGTGGCAAAGAGGTGAACAAAATCCTCACCATCGAGGCAAGCGGCATTGCCATTGCCACACTGCTCGGCGACCTCTACGACGTGCCCGTGGTTTTCGCAAAGAAAGGCGAGACGGCAAACAGCACCGACGACAAGTATGTGTCGCAGGCTTACTCGTTCACCCACAAGCGAATGAACAACGTGTTTGTCTCACGTCCTTACCTCAACGCCAACGACAAGGTGCTCATCGTCGATGACTTCCTTGCCGACGGACAAGCGGCGCAAGCCCTCATCGACATTGTTCATCAGGCTGGCGGCGAAGTAGTTGGCATCGGCATAGCCATTGAGAAAGGCCAGCAGCAGGGCGGACGCATACTGCGCGAGGCCGGCTACCATCTTGAGTCAATAGCCATATTGAAATCAATGGATTACGAAACGCAGAAGATAGAATTTATAAATTAGTTGATACTGGGGGTGTGGGCGGGACGCCCACACCCCCAGTAGTCCCCAAGTAACAACTCGTCAACTTAAAAAAATATGAGCAGCATATACGAACTCGACGGCCGCGTGCCAATAGCAAAGGCATTGCCTTTCGGCCTTCAACACATCTTGGCAATGTTCGTTGCCAACATCACACCTATTATTATTCTCTCAACGGTCGTTGGCATCGACAAGGGAATAAGCGTGGCACTGATACAAAACTGTATGGTAATAGCCGGCATCGGCACTCTCATACAGCTCTACCCCGTCTGGCGCATCGGCTCACGTCTGCCCATCGTCATGGGCATCTCTTTCACCTTCCTATCGCTTGCCATCATCATTGCCACCACTCAAGGCATGGGCACACTGATGGGAGCCGTCATCGTTGGCGGCATTGTGGAAGGATGCCTCGGACTATTCCCAAACAAATGGACAAAGCTGATTCCTCCCGTTGTGGCAGCCACAGTCGTGGCGGCAATAGGCATCTCGCTGCTGCCCATTGGCACCAACAGCTTCGGCGGCGGACAAGGGGCAGCCGACTTCGGCAGCTCCGCCAACTGGATTGTCGGCTCTGCCACGCTCTTGGTTTGCCTGCTTGCCTTCGTCTTCGGCAAGGGCATTGTCCGTTCGCTCTCAATACTCATTGGCTTGATTGTCGGCTACGTCGTGGCTCTCTGCATGGGCATGGTCAGCTTCGATGCCTTGCACGACGTGCCTGCCATCTCACTCCCTCGCATTCTTCCCTTCACCCCCGAGTTTCATCTCGATGCCATTCTCGCCATAGTCTGCGTCTATCTCGTTTCTGCTACGGAAACCATTGGCGACACGTCGGCAATATGCTCAGGCGCACTTGGCCGCGAGGTGCAGAAGAAGGAGATGGGAGCATCGGTGGCCTGCGATGGTTTCGTCAGTTCCGTAGCGGGACTGTTTGGCTGCACGCCCATCACCTCGTTCTCGCAGAACGTAGGACTTGCCGCCCTCACTAAGGTTGTCAATCGCTTCGCCATTGCCACCGGAGCCACAATTCTCATTCTCAGCGGCTTTGTTCCGGCCATTGGCGCAATCCTCGCCACCATTCCCCAGGCTGTACTTGGCGGCTGCACCATTATGATGTTCGGAAGCATCGTCTTCGCCAGTTTCGGCATGATGGCACGCTGCGGCTTCTCCCAGCGCAACATGATCATCGTGAGTCTTTCGCTTGCCATTGGCCTCGGCTTCACCTCCGTTCCCGCCATCTTCGACATCTTCCCCCAGCTCGTCCGCACCGTCTTCGCCCAAAACAGCGTAGCCTTAGTGTTCCTCATCGCCGTTGTCCTCAACCTCGTGTTGCCAAAGGAGAAAGAAGAAAAAGTGGGATAGAACTGCTAAAGTTCTATCCCACATCTCAATATGTGTTCCTTCAACTTATCATTTGTAATCCTATCGAATATGTTGATGTCTATTTCGTATGGCAATAACATGTCGTCTAATACTGTATGTAGATATAATAAGTCCTTAATCGACAAATCCTTTCCTACCAAAGAGATGTCAACATCCGAGAATGGCTTGTGACATCCTTTGGCACGCGAGCCATACAATATCGCCTTATCAACACCTTCCACAGATGCAATAGCGGACTTTATCTTCCGCAACTCATTGTTGTCTATTCCGAATTGTGCCATTACATTTCATTTTTCTTTCTCTTCATCACTTCACAGAATTCACGAAACAACGGGGCATAAGTCATCGTTATCTGAGCGTAAACGGCATTAAACTCAGCCTCATCGTAACAATGTGATGTGATATTCCTTGAAGCTATAGTGTCCATCCAAGCACTATCAGAAATCAACCCCATCGCCAATGCCTTCCTAATGGCATCCCGTGAACCTTGAATGTCGGTGTAGCCTTGATACTCCTCATAATCCTTCATCAGCTTCCAAGCCAACTCCTGAGTGTATTCATATCGCTGAACAAGCCCTTCCTTAAGAAGGTCGTCAACATCGTCGCCATAATGTCTTTTTTCCGACAATAGCGCAAAAGCATTGTCAAGCCGCTTGACAGCCCTCTCATAGTTGTCAAGTCGCTGTATCCATCTTATGTCATCAGAACTACTCATACAAACTCACCTTTTATATTTGCAAATATAGCGTATTTCTCTAATTCCAACCAACATTTCACATTCTTTTTATGGTTTTTTAGTAGAAGAGCTACTCCTTCTTCCAAACCTTATGCGGGGCATTGCCGCAGCCTATGATGCCGCTGCCCTCAGTGTTCTCCCATTTGTTCAGCTCGCGCGAAGCCTTGGAGCGGCTGACTTTGTTCAGGTTGGCAAATTCCTGCAGGGTAATATGGCCATTCCGTTCTATGAAGTCAAGAGTGCGCAGCCTTCGCTGCTCTGGAGTGAAGCGGTCGCTACTCGACTTCACCACTCCTGACACATGCCTCTCAAGTGAGATGCTCTTGTTTATCTTGAATATCAGGTCGCTCTCTGGCTTGAACGTAATGTTCTTCACCGTCACCCTCCTGTAGTTCATCTTGTCGTCTTCATCCTCCATTTTGTTGCCCTTCTTGTCGGCAAAACCAAGCGAGAGCGAGAAGGTGCCAAGGTTGTCTATCTTCACCGAAAAGCCCATATCGAGCAGCGACGCAATGTTCTCGCCCAGCGAGAGAAGCGTAGCATGTATCGCCGCTGAGCCCAAGCGCGTGTTGTCCTGCATACGCTTCACAAGGTCTTCGGTGGTCATCAACCTGTTAATCACCACCTGTGGATAAACTCTTCCCTTGCCCTTTCCGTCGAGGTCGTTCATCTCTTTCAGCACAAATTGTGTCATGTAGTAGTTCCCTTTCTATTATTAGTTCATTAATACGGTTATAAATCTCTGCCAATAGCCTATGAAAAAGTCCGCCACAGCACTATCTAAAGTATATTTCACGCCGTGAAATGTACGTTTCACGGCGTGGGATGTACGTTTCACGGCGTGCAACGTACGTTTCACGGCGTGAAATATAACTTTCTTAGGCTGCAAAGATACAAATAATATGCCTATCCACCAAACTTTTCAACCGATATTTTCAAATAATCCAACTACCGCAACCACTTGGGACGCCCACACCCCCAGCACCCAGCCCCACAACAAATTCAATGCACTTCACAAAAAAAACAATCATTCGTTTTGCCGTTAACTCAAAAAGCATTATCTTTGCATAAGATAAGCTGCATCTCGGCAAAACAATCAAGCAAGCTTGTTGCTTTTGCACTCAATTTGCGTTATCTTTGCAAAAGGAATCTAAAAGCATAAGTATTATGAAGACGGAGAAGCAACAGGCACAGCTCGACCACACTTTCTTCATCGACATGATGATACCAGCAACATGACACAACGATATGACTAAAAGAAACATTCCACAACTGATGATAGCCGCTCCGATGTCGGGAGCGGGAAAGACTACGGTTGCCATCGGACTGATGGCACTGCTGACGAGGAAGGGATATAGGGTGCAGCCGTTCAAGTGCGGTCCCGACTATATCGACACGAAGTTCCACGAGGCGGTGTGCCATAGGCCTTCGGTCAATCTCGACCTATTCATGGCTTCGCGCGAACATGTACGCGACATCTATGGACGATATTCCGCCGATGCCGACGTTTGCGTGGTTGAGGGAATGATGGGTCTTTACGATGGCTACAGGCTAAGCGAGGGAAGCCCTGCCGACATAGCGCAGACTTTGGGCATACCGGTTGTGCTTGTGGTAGATGGCAGCCACACGGGCTTTTCCATCGCCCCGCTGCTATATGGCTTCAAGAACTTCAGCGACAAAATACGTATAGCGGGGGTTATATATAATAAGGTGGCGTCGGAGCGTCATGCAACGATGCTGTACGAGGCCGCAAAAGAGGTAGGACTGGAGTGTCTCGGCTGTTTGCCAAGACAAAAGGATGTGGCCAACGGCGAGCGTTACCTCGGACTCGACTTCAGCCGAAAGATTGACGCAGAGCGTGTGGCGGACATTATTGAGGAGAATGTGGAGTGGGAACGACTGTTGGAAGGCACTGGGGGTGTGGGCGTCCCGCCCGCACCTCGCCTACAAGGTAATATAACCATCGCCGATGAAAAAAATGCCATGCGGACAGGTGCGGGCAGGACGCCCACACCCCCAGCCACACCCCCAGCCACATCCCCAGCACAACCTGAAGCAGGAGGCAAGCAAAAAAGAATCATGATAGCCCGCAACTCCGAGTCGTTCTCCTTCCTTTACCAAGAGCATATCGACATACTGAAATCTAAAGGCGAGGTGGAGTTCTTCGACCCGGAGAAAGACGTTGAGTTGCCGTCAGACACTGCCATGCTATATCTTCCCGGCGGCTATCCCGAAAAGCATCTTGCTGCATTGCAGAAGGCTGAGCGTTGCCGACGGTCGATAAGAGAATATGCCGAGCGTGGCGGCAAGATAATGGCCGAGTGCGGCGGCATGATGTATCTCTGCCGCAGCATCATCGACGATGATGGAGAAGCTGAGATGTGTGGCGTACTGCCCTACTCCATCACGGCACGGAAGGCCGACCGCAAGCTGTCGTTGGGTTATCGGCGAGTGGTGATTGACGGGAAGGAGTACCGCGGTCATGAGTTTCACTACACGCAGTTCCTTCCACCGCTGCCACCGTCGGCAGCAACTGTATATGACGCAAGGAACAACGAGGTTGCCTCGCCCGTTATCCGTCAAGGCAACGTCCTTGCAAGCTATACACATCTTTATTGGGGATAACGCTGGGGGTGTGGGCTTCCCGCCCGCACCTCACCACATGGCATATCTTTCATAGGCGGTTTTTTAATATTACCTTGTTCGCCAGGTGCGGGCGAGACGCCCACACCCTCAGCAGCCCACACCCCAACAACTTTTACTTTATCAACACAATATTTGTCCTATTAAAAAATTCACATAAAAATCTATTGTTTTTTTTGGCGGTTTGCAAAGAAAAGCGTAACTTTGCAGCCGAAAATGAAGGCAATCGGCGGCAGAAGCCGACCGACGAAAGGGAATCCGAGTGAAAAACCGGAGCTGTTCCTGCAGCTGTAATCCCCCAAAGAAAAGGCCTGTCAGTATAACGCCACTGCACCGATACAAGGTGTGGGAAGGTATGACAGACTGGGGAAAGCCAGAAGACCTGCCTCAAATGCTATTTCTTAGGCATACGCCGCGATTTGGCATCGCGCCCTCAGGAATAAGGGTTGGCGAAATCAAACGTTTTTTATTTTATCGGTTTATGAATCACAGAGTTACTGTGGGCTTGCTGGCTATTGTCAGTTCATGCCCACTTGCTTTGGCGCAACACATCATCGAGAGCAAGGACAGCTTGCAGGAGGTGGTGGTGACGGGTACTGGTACGCAGCACCTGCTGAAAGATGCGCCCGTACAGACAGAGGTTATCAGCCGGCAGGCACTGAGGAATTTCGCAGGACGCTCCATTGAGGACATCCTGTCGCAGCTCTCGTCGTCGTTCGACTTCGAACAAGGCGACATGGGTTCGCAGATGCAGATGAACGGACTCGGCAACTCCTACATCCTGATAATGGTTGACGGAAAACGGTTGCACGGCGACGTGGGCGGACAGAACGACCTCGGACTGATTGACCCTAACAACATCGAGCGCATTGAGATAGTGAAGGGAGCATCGTCGGCACTATACGGCAGCGATGCCATAGCAGGCGTGATAAACATCATCACGAGGAAACACGACGAGGGCATAATGCTTGAAGACAAGACCCGATACGGAGCCTACAACGACGTGCGCCAGCACAATGGAGTGGCACTGCGATGGGGCAAAATAAGCTCGTACACCAACTTCCAACTTCAACATAACGACGGATGGCAGAACACGGCAACTGAATATACACCAAGTTCTGCCACTCCCGTCACCGACTCGAAGAGCAAGACAGTGAACGAGTTTACCAACTGGCAGATAGCCGAGCGTCTGGCATGGAACCCTAAGAAAGGCATGGAACTGTATGCCGAAGGGTCGTGGTATCAGAAAGGCATCTACCGAGAGAGCGGAAAATATCCAAAATATGACGTTTACAACTACGACCTGAAATACAAGAACGCCTCTGCCGAGGCTGGCATGAAGTGGACTACTAACAGGGGCGACGTTATTACCGCCGACGTGAGCTGGAACAAGCACGCCTACTACCATGCCTTCACCACCACTACACTTGCCGAAGGCTTCGACGAGAAAGGCAACTTCGTGCTCGACTATCCCTATTTTGCCGGTCAGAAACTGTTGATGAGCAATCAGGAGCGTACTATGCTCAACCTGAAAGCCGTGTTCGCACTGTCAAGTGCGAATAAGCTGAGTGCCGGACTCGAAGCCCGTTACGACTACCTCAAGGCTCCGGCAAGCATCAAGGGACAGACGGCAAGCGACAACACCGAGGCACTCTACGTGCAGGACGAGCTGCAACTCTTGGGACTGCTGCACATTACGGCAGGACTGCGACTGAACCGAAACGAGAACTTCGGCTGGCGACTTACCCCAAAGCTCGCCGCCATGCTGAAGGCTGGCGACTGGCGTCTGAGGGCTTCGTGGAGCCAAGGCTTCAAGACCCCGACACTGAAGGAACTTAACTACCAGTATGCCCGCGACATGAACGGCATGATACTCTTTCTGGGCAATCCCGACCTGAAGCCGCAGACATCTAACTACTGGTCGCTGAACGCCGAATACACCATAGGCCGCCTGAACATCTCTGCCACAGGATATTATAATAAGGTGGGCGACATGATAGCCCTCGTCACCGTGCCAAACTCTGAGGCTCCCGACGCCTACCGCGAGCAGTATGGCGAGATGCTGAGCAAAGTGCGCCGCTACCACAACATGGAGAACGCCAAGACCTACGGCGTTGACTTTACACTGCGCTACACCACCGACAACCTTTCGTTTGGCGGCGGCTACAGCTATCTCGACACCGACGCAAACGTGTATGACACCACTCACGACAAGCTGGTGAACGTGACCATCGACGGCATGGCGCACCACAAAGGCAACGTCTTCGCCACATGGAACCATCAGTTCTCGCCTTCTTACAAACTGGGCATCGGCATATACGGCAAGCTATCAACCAAACGCTACTACCAGCTGAACGGCGACGGAAAGGGCTACCAGACCTGGCGACTGACAACGACCCACGACCTCGGTCACTCGCGCACCATGGCTTACCGAATTGAGGCAGGCATCGACAACATCTTCAACTATGTTGACCGCACGCCCCACGGCCTTCACCTCGGCACAACTACCTCCGGCACAACTCTGTTTGCCTCGCTGTCCGTCAGGTTTACTAAAGGAAAGAAGATAAAAATAAGCAACAAGTATAATTTAAAGCAAAACAACAATGAAGAAGATTAAATTTTTCGCAATGATGATTGCCGCCGCTCTGACAAGCTTCAGCCTTGCAGCATGCAGCGACGACGACGATGACAACAAAAGTAGCAACATCTCAAACACCGAGCGCTATCAGCAAGAGGTGGATGCGACGGTAAGGTCGCAGAAGACTGGCGACAAGGCAATACTGCTCGTTGCCTTCGGCTCGACGTGGCAGCAGGCCTACGACGCATTCGACCTTACGACGAAGGAATACAAGAGCGAGTTCCCCGGCTACGATGTCTATCTCTCGTTCTCGTCGGCAATCTGCATCAACCGCGCCATGGCGGCAGAGAACACCGACGCGCGCTCGTTCTACGAGCCAAAATACTGGCTTGAGGCTTTTGGCCGCGTACAGTACAAAGAGGTTGTGGTACAGTCGCTTCAAGTGATTCCAGGTGAGGAATACACCCGCGTCATCAACGCCATGAAGGACTTTGCCAACAACTCCAACGGCGACCTCGACGACAACTATCTCGCCACGATGACCCTGAAGTTGGGCTATCCGCTGATGGCTGAATACCCTTCAGACGTTGACGCTCTCGCCAATGCCCTCCACACCAATTTCGGCAGCTACGCCTCAAAGGGTGCGATGTTGTTCATGGGTCACGGCAATCCCGACACCTACGACACCTACAAGGCAAACATACGCTACACACAGCTTGAGGAGTCGCTGCAGAAGCTGAACAAGAACTACTACGTAGGCACTGTGGATATGAAGGAGAACTTCAAGACCCACGTTCACGAGCGCATGGTTGCCGACGGACTGACCTCGGGCAATGTCTATTGCGCTCCGCTGATGTCGATTGCCGGCGACCACGCCCACAACGACATGGCTGGCGACGACGACGCATGGGACAACGGCTATGAGTACAACGACGAGGGTGAGGTCGAGGACACCAGTTGGAAACTCTATTTCCAGCACATGGGCTACTCGATTGACGCCGACAGCTACACCGACAACAAGGGCATTGTAAAAGGTCTGCTCGAATTCTCCAACGTCCGCGCCCTGTACAAGACACACACGAGGAATGCCGAGACCGTTGACTATTATCACTCGAAGAATCCGGAATAAATTCTACCTTCTACCCTCCAAAAAAATGATTTAAAAGATTTCGATTTGAAAAATACAACTTTAATTTGGATCATTGCCACGGCAATGCCACTTGCCGCCTCTGCACAGATACACCAGAAGCGGGACACTGCCAAGGTGGCGAAGGAGATGAGCCTCAACCCGGTCGTTGTGACTGGGTCGGGGCATCATCAGCGTTTGGCTAATGCCATCACACCAGTTCACGTAATATCGGCAAAGGAGATTGATGAACAGGGCATTACGACATTCGCCGACGCCCTCATACGCACAATGCCGCAACTGTCGATGGCACCCAACTCAATGGGCTCGCAGCTGCGACTCAACGGACTTGGCGGAAAGTATATACTCGTCCTTGTGAACGGACGAAAGCTGAGCGGAGAAATGTCTAACAATGCCGACCTTCAGCGCATCAACATGGCAAGAGTAAAACGCATCGAGATACTCGACGGAGCAGCCAGCTCGCTCTACGGCAGCGATGCCATTGCAGGTGTAATCAACGTGATAACCGACCAGCCGACAAGCGACCTCGTAAGCGTGACTTCAGACACTCGCGTCAGCGGCGAAGGAGTGCTGACCGAAAGCGTCAACCTCGACATCTTCAGCAACGGCTTCGGCTCATACACCTCCTTCAGCCACGACCAGGCCGACAGCTACCGAGTGAACGACTACGAGTATGTGAGCGGCGAGGAAGGCGAGACACAGCGCTCGCTGTCGCCGCTGTTCACCGGCTACCGAAGCAACATCTTCGGACAGAAGTTCACGTGGCAGGCTTCGCGCCAACTCGCCTTCAATGCCGGTCTGGAATACAACCACAAGAAGACCGACCGCCCTGACACCAATGCAGACATTAGCGGCGGACTGGACTACGAAATGCGCTACAAGTCACTGCGATGGAACGTTGGAGGCATATACAAGTTAAGCGACCGCAACTCGCTGCAAGCCGACTTCACCGTCGATCGCTACCGCTACGGAAAGGAGTACGACGTTGAGACTTCGACCTACAAGATTGGCGACTACGTACAGTCGAAGAGCCAGCGCATGATGGAGGGCGAGCTGAAAGCCGTCTTGGGCCTGACTGCACGTTCCACTACCGTCTTGGGCCTCGACTGGCGACAAGACAACCTTGTTACCTCAACAGGCAACATCGACAACCACGTCTATACCCTCGCCGCCTACGCCCAGCACGAGTTTGCCATCGCAGGCGCACTGAAGGGAAGCCTCGGCGCACGCTACACCTACCACCGCGAGTTTGGCAGCCACCTCACTCCAAAGGCTGCGCTGATGTACTCTGCCGGCAAGCTCAACTTCCGCGCGACATACAGCAACGGTTTCCGCGCACCTGGCATGGACGAGCTATACTACCGCTACTTCTCCGTAAACCGCGGCAAGGCACAGGTGTCGTTCGGCAACAAGGACCTCTCGCCCGAAAAGAGCCACTACGTCTCGCTGAGTGCCGAATACCGCACTTCGCGCTTCGCCCTGTCGGTGATGGGCTACATGAACTTCATCAACGACATGATTATTAAGGACAACATAACGCTCGACGACCAGCTCAGGGCAATGCTCATGAAGGAGTTTCCCGAGATGACCGAGGCACAGGCGCAGTCGATGAGCACCTACGCCAACTATGTGAACAGCGACAAGGGCGAGGTGAAGGGCTTGCAGGTAAACCTCCACGCCAACCCGATAGACGGTCTGAACCTCAACGTGAACTATGCCTACACCTACGCCCGCTCGAAAAGTGGCGACACGTGGACACTGCTCGACCGCAGCATAAAGAACACGCTGACCATGTCGGCTGGCTACAGCCATGCCTGGGGCATATACCGACTGAACGCCAACATGAACTGCCGCATGCAGTCAACCACCTACTACTCGGCTTACAACAACGCCCCCGGCTACGGTGTGTGGAACCTTAACACCACCCACACCTTCACGTTGTCACGTTGGCTTACCATAGAGCCAAGCCTCGGCATCGACAACATATTCAACAAAGTCGATAACCGCATCGACAGTTCAAAGACAACCTATGCACTCTATTCTCCAGGCAGAATGGTAGTGGCAGGACTAAAGATTAAACTATGAGAAAAATCATTGTGGCTGGGATTGGTCCCGGCAGCACAGACGACATGACGGCGGCGGTTAAGGAAGCTATCCAAACCGCCGACGTCATAGTCGGATATAAATTCTACTTCCAGTTCATACGCCAACTGCTCTCCCCATCGACCGAGTGCATCGACACTGGAATGAAGCGTGAGCGCGAAAGGGCAGAACGAGCATTCGAGCTGGCTGAAGCAGGACGCGACGTGGTGGTAATCTCGTCGGGCGATGCCGGCATCTACGGCATGGCATCGCTGATGTACGAGATGCGACAGGAGCGGCAGTCGGACGTCAGCATAACCGTACTTCCCGGCATCTCGGCATTCCAAAAAGCCGCCTCGCTTCTCGGAGCGCCCATCAGTCACGACTTTTGTGTCATTTCTCTCTCCGACCTCATGACTCCTTGGGAGCTCATTGAGCGGCGCATCACGGCTGCCGCCACAGCCGACTTCGTAACGGCGATATACAACCCTCGCTCTAACGAACGCTATTGGCAACTAAGCAGACTAAAGGAGATTTTCCTGAAAGAGGGACGCAGCAAGGAAACGCCCGTTGGCTATGTGCGACAGGCAGGTCGCGAGGGACAGACCATAAAAGTGACAACCTTGGGCGAACTGAATCCCGAGGACATCGACATGCTGACTATTGTCATTATTGGGAACAGTCAGACGAAAAAGGCGCCCCCCTGCCACCCAGTGGGGGGTTATGCAATGAGGCATGATTTTCCACATCCTGTAGCGATGATAACTCCCCGCGGCTACTACACGCAGCCAACACCCCCCACCGAGGGACTGGGAGGCCATATCATGACCCAAAGTTTCCGCACCATCCTCTCCGAACTGAAGCATCCCGACATTCCGCTCGACAAGAAATGGCTGCTACTGCACGCCATCCACACCACAGCCGACTTCGACATGGAGAACATTCTCTACACCGACGACGGCGCAGCGACAAAGATATATGAAAGCATAAAGAGCGGACGGCTGAAAACCATTGTCACCGATGTGACGATGGTGACAAGCGGCATCAGAAAGGCAGCACTCGCACGCTTGGGACTTGAGGTGAAATGCTATCTGGGCAAGGGCGCCGCTGCCCCGACCCTCACCCGCACCCAACTCGGCATTCGCCTCGCCGTTGAGGAACATCCCGATGCCCTATTCGTATTCGGCAACGCCCCAACGGCACTAATGGAACTGTGTGACCTAATGCGCCACGGCAAAGCCCATCCGCAGGGCATCATTGCAGCACCCGTAGGCTTCGTGCATGTGAAGGAGTCGAAACACATGGTAAAGAGCTTCACCCACGTTCCCAAGATTATCATCGAGGGACGCAAGGGCGGCAGCAACATCGCCGCCACGCTGTGCAACGCCATAATGACACTCGACGATGCCGAACAACTAAAACCAGGACGAGACCTATAAAAAACAATGAAAAAACTCACAATAATAGGAATAACCGACCAACAGCCCCCGTGCCTCGACAGTAATGTCGAGGTCATAATATCCCGCGCAAAAACATTCTCCGGCGGAAGGCGCCACCACAAGCTTGTCGCCCCCATCCTTCCAAAGGAAGCGAGATGGATAGACATCACCGTCCCCCTCGCCGAGGTGTTCGCCCAATACCGCACCATCGACGACGACATCATCGTCTTCGCCTCCGGCGACCCCTTGTTCTATGGCTTCGCCGCCACGCTGCAAAGGGAGTTCCCCGATGCCGCCATGACCATCGTGCCCACCTTCAACTCCCTTCAGATGCTCGCCCACCGCATCACTCTGCCCTACCACGACATGACCATCGTGTCACTAACGGGCCGCCCATGGAACGCCTTCGACGCAGCCCTCATACAAGGCAAGACGAAGATTGGCTGCCTGACCGACAATACCCACACCCCAGCAGCCATAGCACGACGCATGCTCGACTACGGCTATACACATTATATTATATATATAGGAGAGCGGCTTGGCAACCCTAACGAGGAGCGCATCACAAGATGCACACTCGAAGAAGCTGCAAACAAGACGTTTGTTACACCAAACTGCGTCATGCTCACTTCTTCCTCCTCTCTCCCCATTCCTCCCTCCCCTAACTTCGGCCTCCCCGACGAAGACTTTGCAGTGCTCGACGGTCGTCCAGGCATGATGACTAAGATGCCTATCCGACTGCTCTCACTCCAAGCCATGAATCTTGCCCAGAGCAGGGTGATGTGGGACATTGGCTTTTGCACCGGCAGCGTGTCGATAGAGGCAAAACGAATGTTCCCTATGCTCGACATCGTTGCCTTTGAGCGACGTGAGGAAGGACGCGAACTGATGGCATTGAACACACGACACTTCGGCACACCGGGCATAACTGCCATCATAGGTGACTTCTTCCGCCAAGACCTCGCCGCACTGCCTCGTCCCGACAGCGTGTTCATTGGCGGGCACGGCAGACAACTCGTAGAGATGATA
>JAQXRI010000035.1 GCA_029218445.1 Prevotellaceae bacterium
ATGTCTTCCCGATCATTGCGTGTCAGTGACATTGTTGTATTCCAGCCGTATAAAGGCAATCTACAGCAGCGGGACTGTCAGAGATTCTCACTCTGTTCCCTTTTAATCACATGGTGTGAACCAAATGCGGGTGCAAAGATACTACTTTTTTTTATATCAGCAAAGAAAAAACAGTTTTTTTTGTGAATAAAAAATTATTGAGACAAAGAATAACCTTAATGTATTGATGGCTTTCAAACAGACTCTAGTTCGGGCAGTATTATGTCCTCGTCATGACAGTCATCATTGAGGAACATACAATAATATATGGGAAGATAGGTCACGCCACGTTTCTCAAATACCTTGCGCTCATTGGAAAAAACGATGGCGCGGTTGATGCCATAGTCAGACGTTTCAAGGAAGTTGTTCAAGGCGCTGTGCTGCGTGTAGTCCTTACCGGATTTCACTTCTATTGGCAGTACATTCAACTTGCCATGGTCGTCAACAAGGAAATCTACTTCACCCTTCTTCTTGTTGTCGTAATAATGGAGCTTAAAGCCATGGGCAGCAAGTTCCTGTGCGACAACAGATTCATATACAGTTCCAAGGTTTACGCTTTTGATGTCCTGTAATACTGCATTAACATTTAATCCATAAAGGATACTGGTAAGCAAACCGACATCGTTGAGATAAAGCTTAACCAACCGCTTCTGTTCCGACTCTACGAGCGGAAAACGAGGGTTACTGATAGCTGATACCTCCAAGGCAACTCCTGAATTGGTGAGATACTCGAACTCGTCGGCATAGTCGGAGAAAGTCTTTCCTTTCTTTCCCTCAATGTTTTTATATACCATTCGTTTCTTCTTGTTTTCCAGGTTGCTAGGCACAAGGTCGTATATCTTGCGTATCTTCAGCCTGTGGTCCTCGTCATATTGTGAGGCATCTATGCGATAGAGATTATGTATGTCTCTGTGTGTCTGTCTCACGCGGGTCATATTCCTGTCAGCAAGATAATTGTTGATGGCCTCGGGCATTCCGCCCACGAGCAGGTAATATTGGAATCTTTTCAGTAGTATGTTATGTGTGCTTTCATCCAAAGCCTTTTCTTGCAGAAAACACTCCCTGATATTCCCAATCCACTCCTTGCCAATACCGGTCGCCCATAAGAACTCCTCAAAATCAAGCGGATACATCTGTTCAATCGTTACACTGCCAAGCGGTACCGAGGGAGTCTGCGACAAGGCAACACCCAACTGCGACCCACTTGCAATGAATCTGTAACGGGATTCCTGATTTAGGAATTTAAGCATTGTCATCAGGTGGGGATAACTTTGTATCTCGTCCAAAAACACCAAAGTATCCCTATTGTCACCTAAGGGACTTGAATAGAAATTACTCAAACGCATATACAAGTCGTTGGTTGAGTGGACATCGGCAAACACCTTGTCACCCTCAGCATCCTCCTTGAGGTTGATTTCCACAAAATGCGCAAATAACTTCTGACCTACATAACGTATTAAGTATGACTTGCCAATCTGTCGAGCACCATTGACGAGCAGAATCTTGTTGGGTTCTTCCATTAGGAAGCGCTCCAAGAAAGAAGTGAATTTACGTTCAAGCATAACCATAAGATGTTTTTTGGGGTGCAAATATACAATAAAAATCACATTCCTCCAAGAGAAAATCCACTTATTCCATATTTTTAACGGTCATTTTTCTGACTTATTCCATTTTTTTGAGGCATAAATATGCCCACTTATTCTGTTTTTCACAGGTCAGAGACCCTGCTATCCTAATCCAATTAGGATGAGTATGACGACAGTAATGGTTTCGACAGTGCGGTTGATGCGCACTGCCTTTTCCATGTCTTCCCTTGTCAATGGTTTGTCGTGGTCGCCAATATATGGCTTGTCGAATGTCTCGCCGAAGTATTTGTGTGGACCGCCGAAACGACAACCAAGGATGCCGGCGAGTGCGGCTTCGGGCCAACCACTGTTGGGACTGGCATGACATGGACCGTAT
>JAQXRI010000036.1 GCA_029218445.1 Prevotellaceae bacterium
CATTTACCGCAGCGGGAATTTCGCAAAACGAGAAGTCGCCTTTGGCGAATACGTATTTTACAAAATAATCCGAGTTGATGTCGTACGACTCGACACGACATTTCCATTCTTCCAAAACAAGGCTTGCATCGATGAAGTTCAACATCAAGAAGTCAAACAATTCTTTCTCCACCTCCACCGTCCGCTTCGTTTTGTTGCACGCCACACAAGGCATCACCACCGAAGCCAGCACCGGCTTAACGCCACTTTTTCTGTAAGTAGTGATTTTTATGCCGTGCTTATTCATGCGCTCAAGTTTATCGGCAGTCATTAAAAACGAGTCGTGTATTTCAATGTCAAAATAAATCTTGTCGTTACTCGTACTGAATTCCACCAACTCAGTTTTGTAGGCACGTACTCCGGCCATCAACATCTTGGCCAGAACGTCTATTTTACATTTCACTGTTTCCATAATTCTTGAAGTTATATTTTGTTGAACATTTCTCTGTCGTCGTCCTGCATCACACTCATGTGCATCCCCACCGATGCCAACCCTTTAAAAATCTCGATGGACAATTCAAATATTACCATTACGCTTCTTTTTCTCCATTCAAACGAAAGCTCCCAAATGAACGGCGAAAACGAAAACACACTCGTGTCATGCCTTACTCGCTTCCATCCGACGCTTGCCGTCATGTCGCCATAGTATTCTCTGTGTGTGCCACTGCGGCTCAACACCGACTTCAACTCAACGTTCAGCAGCTCAAGGCCGCGAACAACAATTTTCATTACATTTATTTTCATATTCTTGCCTTTTAGATTTTTTTTTCTGATGCAAAGTTAAGACAAGAATATAGGGTGGGAAAAAGAGTAACCGAGTACACACCAAAATGCCAAAAGTACACACCACGAAGCAGAAAGTACACACCAAAAATCCAAAAGTACACACCTCGAAGCAAAAAGTACACACCAAGAAGCCAAAAAGTACACACCACAAAAAAAAGGCGTACCCCTTTAGAGTACGCCCTTTGCCAACTTGTCCAGCACGCTGCGGAACTGCCTTGCAAGCTCTATATGCCGCCTTTGGTCGTCATACGCCTTGTTCCATTTGTCGAAGTCCTCGCCGTGGTCTCTCAGTGTCGCGCTCAGATAGCGGCTGTTTATCGACAAGCTGAACACGTCGTTCACCATTGCGCAGAAAGCTGTCATCGTTCGTGCTATGATTTCCCTTTCAATCAATACGATGTATATTGCAATCCAGTCGTTGTCGGCTGTCATTCTCGTTTTCATTATGTGCATGGCTTGCAGCACTGCAAGCGGATGGCTGGTGTTCAGGCCGGCGCGACGTATTTCGTCGTCGGTGAACGTAGGCAGTTGGCCCAAGTCAATGCTCTTGTCGCCTATGAAGTCCCTTACGGGCAGCGGCCCCTCGTCGTCAACGGTTCGCCTCTCCGACTCCCTTACGTCGTTGCACAGCTGCTTGAATCCGCCAATCCTCGACAGCACGCCCGAAATGTTGAGGCACAACCTTCGGTGCGGGTTCTCCTTCCAGCTATGGCTTGCCTCGCCCAGCATAAACATCACCGTGGCCATCACCATCATCATTGAGTGGGCGGCCAGCTCGTCCTTGCGTTCCCTGTTGTCGAAAGTGGAGTAGCGCAGCAGCAGCTTGTCAACAATCCTCGCCACCTCAAGATGCCTTATGCCAATGTCGGTAGCCTTTATCTCGTCAATCACCATCAGTGCCTCCTGCCATGCCTCCACAGGCGAGAGGTCGCCCTTGCTCTGATACCAGAGCGGCATGTAGAGCACCCTGAACAGCGGGTCGCCATATAGTTTTTGTTGCCTGCGCTCTTGCATTTGCCTTGCCATGTGGTTAAAATGTTCGTCAATCATTGTTTTTAATAATAATTATAGGTAGAAAAAAAGCCGCAGGGCAATCGCATGCCGCACGTCCATCGTCCAAGGAATAGCTACAAACCCCAAAGCCTCGACGCACAAGCAGCAATAGCCCATGCGGTGTAGATTGGTTCTACATTACACATGAGCTTCGCTTGTCGCAGTCTGAGGCTTTCTTCGTTGATGCTTATCAGTTCGGTTGTAGCTATTTTTGGACGATAAGATTACGATTCATCGACTCACGAACTTATAATGTCTAAAAAAAATCTTCCTTCTTCGTTTCTATGTCATTGTTGTATCTGTTTTTTCCATTTCGTCAATCATTTCATTCAGTGAATATCTCACACTTCGCTGCTGCCATTGAGTGGCAGTTGCGGCACCGTTGCCGTAGAGTGCCTTCTGCAATGCGATATACTGGCGGCGAATGTCCTTTGTATCCATCTTCAGCAGACGTTTGGCATCCGACATCGACTTGTACATTAAATCTATGAACACCTTCAGCCTGTCCATGCCCAGCTCCTTGAAGCCTTCGCGCACGTAGAAGTCGAGAATGAACGTGAGGAAGCGTGCCCGCTCCTCTTCCATGTCGTTGAGATACTTCTCCTTCACACGCTTCACCCTTTCAGACCTCTCCATCGGCTGTTCGCTGTAGGCGAGATACTCCAGCACGTCGAGCAGGTCGCACCGCTCCTTCCGCATCACACGCTGTATCATCAGCAGCTTGTCTTCACCGAAGCCCTCCTCCTCAAGGCGTTCAAGCACCTCCTTGCGTGTTTCGGGATGCTCCCATCGGCGGCGCAGGTCTTCAGCACCGTTGAACACCTCTGAAATCTTGCCAAACAGCCGCTTTATCAGCTCATCGACGCTCAGCAGCTCGTCGCCAAACTGAATCTTCTCCTCCCATTGGGTGTAAATCTCTATCTTGTGTCCCGCGCTCAGCCATACCACAATGGCATCCTTCTTCCTGCCGCCATGGCCGGGACAGGTGCAAGGCAGGTTGCCGCACTTTGGGCAAGGCTTTGGCTCTGTCTTGGGCCTTGGCTCAGGGCGTGGTGGTTTCTTGCATGTGCAGGGATAGTTGCCGCAATCGGGGCAGCATGGGTCGCCGTCCCATTCGGCGTCCTCGAAGTTGCGCGACGCTCCAACGAAGTCGTATATGGTGAAATAATACTTGTCGTCAAACAGGCGCGTTCCCCTGCCTATTATCTGCTTGAACTCAACCATCGAGTTCACCGGTCGCATCAGCACGATGTTTCTCACGTTGCGTGCATCGACTCCGGTCGATAGTTTCTGCGACGTGG
>JAQXRI010000037.1 GCA_029218445.1 Prevotellaceae bacterium
CCTTTTCTTGCCTTGAAGACGTTTGTGTTTGTAAATTAAGAAGAGGTTTGAAAGTGTCTTTTTATGTAAAGTAATAACATATTATAATGATTGATTATGAACACAACAGAAGTAAAGAAAGTAGTTACTAAGCTAATGTTAGCTTACAAAGAGTTATTAACTATATCAGCAGAAAATGACAAAGATGCTGATGCGTTAGGTATATCGCTTGACAAACTCAACGACACAATAAAGAGCGTTTCCAACCTGTCCGATGTTGATTTGTTCGGAGAAGCAGCAACAGAGTGTGGACTTGTTGTTGTTAAATATGGCTTTATTCTGACTGATGACTATGACGAAGAGGATTAATTAACGTAGAATTTGATACAACAATGTTTGCGGCAGTACTTCAATATAAGTGCTGCCGCTTTTCATAATCTCAAAGCGTACAAAGCGAAATGAAGCGTTTGGAAGGTCTTTTTTTCATAATAGTGATGATGTATCGACCGAAATAAGAAAACCCGCCAGACCCAAAATCCCGAAAAAATAACTTTTTCATCTCAAAAATTTGCAAGTTTCCAAAATTATACTTAACTTTGCACACGAAAGAAGCCTGAATAATTAAGAAATCGGGTACTTTTTTGCAATAGTTTTGCAATATATCTATTTCTGACAATGTTAAATACTTGAATATCAGATTATTAATTATAATTGGGGCTGTTTGGATTTGACAGCGGGCAGAAATGGTATGTAAGCATGCGGAGTCTCGTCGGCTAACTCCATAATCAGAGTGGACAAAAAATTAATTGGCGAAAACAACTACGCTCTCGCTGCCTAATCGAAGTACAGTAGATTACTGGCTTTATCCCGTCACAAGGTGACAGGACGAGACATCGCTCAACTGGATGTTGTTCCGAATCAGGTTGGTCAAGCGGTGCAGGACAATCGGAAATAGTCGGCTCATGCCTCGATGAGTGGATGAAGTTTTAGAGGATAAGGCATCAATTGGTGGTCCAGGTCTTGTTGATGCACGAAAATCGAAGGCTGGAATAAGCATGTAGAAAGCGTATGGTTTCCCTGTTTGGACGAGGGTTCGACCCCCTCCAGCTCCACGATTACTTTAAACAACTCACTGGCTTTCAGTGAGTTGTTTTTATTTCATACATACGGCTTCCCCATAATGGTTAACCGAGGACTGGGCTTTATCGACTTGTTGATGTTTTGCGAGACACTCCCTCTCCTTGTATCATGGTCGTTCCATACTTTTTTGATACAAGTGTTCCATAATTGTGGTACGACCGTGATGTATGTGTATGGTACTATCGTGATATTCGAGTATCCATTTGTCTCGTCCCTACAGTAGTCGGATTATTCCCGTCAAACTTCTCAAACCTTTTCAAACTACACAAACCTTTCAGCGTAGCCTTATGTTCGCTGTCTGTCAGCTTTAGACAGTCGCCTGTCATAACTACGGCAGACGACCGTCTTAGTAGTGACCGTCTTGGCTAAAAGACGTTTGCCTTATTGTATTTCAAAAATATACTCATTCTGAAACGAGTGTTTCTCATGATGTCTATTTCATCTTTATATCCCAAGCTCCTCGGCTATATATGCCATAGTCAGTTTTTGGAACATCGATTCCGTTAAATTGAAACTGCTTGACAAGTGAGTCAACACATCTGGAATTGCCAAACAGGTTGTTTGGAGTAATTCCATTCATATTGATATTGACAGTAAATGTTTGCCCTCGTTCAATATGCAAGCCTCCTGACCGGTCAATCTGATGCCGTGCGGTAAGTTCAAATGTTGCCATGATTATCTAATGCCTTTTTTTAATGATTTAGACGCTTTCCCAGGGTCTCGTATCAGCCAATCAAGTGCAAGGAATGCTGCTACAGGGCGCATATTGTACTTCTCGATTAAGCGATTATAGCTCCATCCCTCCACTTCAATAGTAGGAATAGTGCCGTTGTTAGCCCAATCCTCAAAAGCCTCCTTTAAACTTTTATTCATATTTTCAACTTTGTCCGCCGTTGTTTCAAGCATATACTCAGGGTAATCTTGAGAACAAAGAATCATAATAATATTGTTTCTTTCCATAGATGTATTATTTTTTTAAGAAGCCTTACAAAACCCATCACAAAACATTCTCTCAGAGAAATCATTAGCATCTGCCTCGACTGGTTGGTTCACATATGCTTCAAAATCAAACTCCGGTCGTATATAATGCTTAAAATTGTATTCCCACATATTAATAGTCTCTTTGTCAACAGACACCTGCTCAGGGTGGTTGATGGCAAAGTCTTGGAATGCATGTCTGCTCTCGTGCATAATAGTTTCCATTACCTGCTGTGGGTCATCTTCCAACAACAGACTCTCATTGAGATTAATCTGCTTGGTTTCAGGATTGAATGCCCCAAGGTTCTCAGGATTCATGTCTTCTCGGAAATGAAGGTTATTTGTGTACCCCGTCACTTCGTTGAAATTATCGTGGAACTCTTTTAAGTATTGCGCACGTTCCTCTGTATTAGCCTCTTCATAAGGAGGTTGTCGAAGTTTGTCTGCTTCAAGGAACTCTTTTACAGCATAGGTTGTAGATTCCTCTAAAACCTGTTCGTCGCAGAATTCAGATGTCATATAGACTGGTTCGTCAGACATTGATATCTGGTCAGTATATGCCTGTTCCTGATCAAGCTCATCTATAAACTCTAAGAAATCCATATCCTACTTTACTTTGTTTACTTTAATCCAATGTTTATCTGTTGACAATGCTGTGGAAATTAGACACTGCCCCACTAAGAGTTTAGGTATGATTGGCTTCTGCTCCTTGGAAATGCCCATAGATTCAGCAATGGCAGTACAATCATCCTCCGCAACCAAACGGTGGGTAATCTTGGTGTTTGTATTCTTTATAGCGTCAGGAATAAGACGTGTAGGTACTTGATCCACAAGGAACATGCCCTCTCCATACGCACGTATCTCTGACAACATATTGCTGAACATCATGGCAGTCTTATATTGGGGCATTTCCGGTTTATCGCATTTCTGCATGACACGATGAGCTTCTTCAATCACTGTAAGGTGTCTGCACTCATTGGAATTGAAGTCAATATTGCCGATTTCAGACTGTGCTGTTCTGTACTCATAAAGGAACTGGAGAACGAGAGACATGAAGAACGATTTGTCTATATCATCGCCTACATACGACAGGTTAATTATGCATGGCTTGTTGAACAACTCTTCCCACGGAGTAGAACGAAGAACATCCAGCATATCTTTTTTCCATCCACGTCTAAGTGAGGATATACGAGTATTCAGACACGCTTTCATATTGTCGCTGACACGTTTTTCATAACCGTGAGCATCCATAACGGCATCCACATGAGAAGCCATTGATGTCAGTGTCGGCGGATATGTCTTGCCAAAAACAGGTTCCGCTCCTTTTCCTATCCAGTTCGTAGATTGGCTTTGGTATAACGAATAGATAAGATCCTCCATTAGCACAGGCAGGATGTCGTACATGGGGAATGCGGAAGCAAACGTTGATTTCAGACGGTCAATATGGGTAAGCACATTCGGATCTTGTTTAGGCGACAACCAAACGGGTTCAAATGGGTTTAAACGCAGCTCCTGCAAAGTTATCAGCTCTCTTGTCTTTCTGTCTCGGTATGTTTTACAGCCAGGGATGAAGATATTGATGGGATTATCAGAGTGAGTCTTGTTGTACTCGATAGCCCAATCAACATACTCCGTCTTGGCAGGTTCAATAACAAGGAATGGGATATGACGCTTGTTTTGCCCAAGAGAATTTAGTACCGCTTGGACGGTGTTTGTTTTTCCTGTTCCATTGATTCCCGATAGTAGTGTATGCTTCGAAAGAATATCTATAGGTAGGTGGTATGGCATGTCAGTTTCAGACCCTCCATACAACATCTTTCCGAATTCAATGACGTCATTGTCAGATGTTGTTGGTTGATTCAACGAGAATTCGGGAGCACTGTCCACCACGCTTATGCCAGGTACAGAGCGCAGAGGGAAATTTATCAAATAAGAGAGCTCCTTTGTGGTGAGGACAGTTTTCAGCTCTTTATAATGATCGCCCAATGGGTGATTGAAGAGTTTGCCGTTTGCGCCGTTTACCATTAAGACAGGTGATGACAGATGTCCAAGAGTCAACTCGCGCAGAGTCTTTTTGCCTTCCACAGTTTCATCCATAATATCTGTAATGTTATGGATGCGCACAGGCTCATAAATACTTTCTTGTCCACTTAGGATAGAGCGAAGTTGCAGGCTACCACCAATAAGATCACTTTCCTTCTCAGCCATCAAGTACACGCCAACCTTCCATAAACCAGTTGCCTTCCCCGACTCTATACGTTTTGAGTGATAGAACAGGTGCTCACTTACAGACTCTACATGTTTATTCACGAGGTTACGGCTGATGCTTTGTGAGCGGCTTTCGTTTGTTGTTGTTGTATTTGATTCACAATTAGTTTCAGCGTTAGAGGTGCTGTTGCTGATTGTCTTTTGAGGCATCAATCCAGATATGAAGTTCCCAACTGTTGCACCAGCAACAATATTCAGTGCTGCACTACTGATTGCGCCAGCGGCATCAGCGCATCCCTCCAAGACCGCTTCAGCAGCTGGGAATACTGATGCTGCAATTCCTAATCCAGTACCGGTTAAGGCAGCTTTTCCCAATTTAGAGAAGTCTTTCTTTGATACAGCCTCACTGAAGCTCTTGGTGTGAGTCACCGAATGGGATATTGTATTAGACACGGAGCTCCCCTCGGTAAGTCCTTCTGTAACGTTCATCGATTTCAACGACTCTGCCTGTCCGTTCATTTCGCGTAGCTGATATAGCATGGATTCCGCATCATTATTCTCGACAGGGTCTGCAACAACAAGATATGCATAGTTATTACAGCAAGACATTCCTGCAATCAGTTTGTCAATAGTTGCAGGATAAACAGTCTTGTACTGGCTGTCCATTGATGGAATACCGGTGAAGGCATATACGTTCTCCAATTCCTCTGATGCCACCCGCTTGCAGAAGTCGGAAATACGGCTGTCGTCACTCTTCAGGAACTCTGTTTGAAGTCCAGGCCAAATACCACCAATAAAGCGTTCCAAGTTACGGACGAGTTTCTTGGGAGGAATCGCTTTTCCTGGTGATCTAAGTCCGAGATACAAGTGACTCTGCTTGCCATCACCTGTAATCAGGAACAGCAACTGCATTTCTTTGGGCAGGAAGCACGAATATAAAATCTTTTGCATTGCACTAAAACATGCTTCAGCCGACTTGTCCAAAGGTTTACCAATCTGCTGTATCTCAATCCACGATGCCGTGCTATCTAAAGTAGTTGGTATGGTTTCCAGTTCAAAAGCCTTATTATCACTTATAGAGATGTCTTTAAGATACTTTCTCTCCATACAGAAAGAGAGAGACTGAGACATGGCCGTTGCCGCCAGTACTCTAACCTGTGGCTCTAATGATTGTAATTGTTTATCATTATTCATATCCATTTATATTTCATTAGTCAACCAAAATGCGGGCAGATTTTAAACTATCCTTATATGCCAGCATATATGCCTTAGATACCTTATGAATCGACTTACGTATAGATTCGTCGCCATTTAGTGCTGTTCTTATTGAATTTTCTACTGACGTACAAATGTCATTCCACTTCTCATCGATAGAATTGCAAACGTCTATTCGTTCATTCGCATTGAGTTTCTTCTTCATTGCTTCTGCTTGCTTTTGCTCTTCTGTTTTTTCTTCACTAAATAACCACTTGGCTAACATTGCACCACCACCGATAAGCCACGCTAATGGTCCACCGAGAAGCATAGCAATAGCTCCACCGACTGCTGCGCCACCTATAGCAGCTCCCCAACCATCGCTATCCTCTTTCAATTTTTCAGAGATACTGTCAAGGACGCTATCCAAATTTATATTAGACAGTTTTACTTGCTTAAGACTAATGCTTGTAGAGAAAGACACATTCATCCCCTGAGAAGAATAGACAGAAATGATATTCTCAACTTTCTTACGCACATCCGCCGAAGCTGATTGAATGGCATTCTCAATATACGATGATGCTTGAGGCGAGAAGTCGGAAACTCCATTCTTTACAGCATTTGATATGCGATCTTTCATGGAATTGATACTAAGGTCATTGTTGGAGTCACGCCAACTAATTATTGCATTAGCAATATCTCCCGTCAGTTTTTCGTATAGATCCTTTCCAAATGTCTCAACAAAAATCTCATACGCTGCATTACCGTTTATTAAGTTGTTTATTTCTTCTTCCAAACCCACATCCATGCCATCAGTGCGTAAGTCCATACGAGCCACCTCTGCGACACCTTGTGATATTGTAAGCGAAGGGTCTTGGTCTCTATATACCTGTGAAGGTTCTACGTTCCAGCACCTGCAGACAAGAGGTATGATGAAATCCATTCGCGATGCACCTCCCGTTAAGAAAACACCGTATATTTCCTGATTTGGGATGTGGTTTTCCTTGTAATCAATCATTGCGTCCTCAATACTCTTAAGGTAGCCTTTTTCTTTAAGGAATTCGTCCAGTTCTCCAGGCTGGTATGTTAGTTTGAAACGCTCATCTTCCAGTTCTTCGTCATCAATAAAATCATCAAAGTTTATAGTTTTCTTGACTTTAAGGGAAGGGTCAAAATATACTTGTTCCTTGACCTTTCTTGCCTCGAAAACAAGATAGTCTGTGAGTTTAGGGTATTTAGACTCAAATAGACGTATGGCTTTTGACTCTTCTTTCTGACTAGCATACATATTCTTCTCTACATATGAAGCACCACAATCATAACCATGGTCAACTAATCCTTGTAGATTTTTATTCATATATGTGAAGTCCAATGTACTTGACCCCATGTCGAACACGATAGAACCCTTGTCGATGTTGCGTCCTAACCCGGATGTCACGTCATGTTGGGCACGCACAAATGCTGCGCGGGACTCTTTTGTTACTCCGGCAATGGGCATCTCTGCCATGCGTGCCATTTCAACGTAAAGGTCTTGAGTTGGCTTGTCCCAACCAGATGGTGTTGCGATATATACAAGGTGATTGCCGTCCATAAGGATAGCCTTGTTGTTCTCACGTATTCTCTTATAAACCTCATGCATGAAGCGAATCATAATCTTTTCCGCTTCACCGTTTATGTCTTTAGGTGCTTGCTTAAAGCATACTCTTACCTCTGCCTGTTTAAGTATCTCAGGATTAAAGGCTGCATCACCAATGTAGGCATTACCGTTGTCTAAGATGGTAATAGCGGAAGGCATAACCTTCTTGTTGCCGCCCATATCAAGATCCTTTGCAGGATCCAACTGTTCTACAGCTGTATCCCATTGCATGGGGCAGATTGCCGCAGATGTTTCACCGTGACCTAAGTCTATTCCTATGATATATTCTATCTGTTTTTTTTGTTCTTCTTTCATTTTGTCGAATTTTTGATACGAATAAGCACGAATGCTCTCAACAATTTCACTTAGTATTATTTCTTTCTTGTCTTCCATGATTTTATTCTATAGTGCATTATGATGGAATAAATACTTTTCCTGGAATAATCAAATCATTACCTTTTATTATAGCAGGGAATACCTCCTTCAACTCTGTTGTGTTAGGAGATGGCACTTTGTCAAACCATGACGATTTGTCTTCTAAAAAGTTTACCAATGTTATGTCGTAGTTGTCTAGCGATTCTGCCAAATCTTCTATCCTGTCTTGTATCTTCTTAGTGTATTTCTCTTCTGTTGCGTCATGATTGCGCTCGTAGCCGACAAGACTCTGGATACTTTCAAGAAGAATACGATACTCTTTGTCCAATGTGGGTTTATCCTGTGATTCATATTTTTGCACAACACGGTTTACTTGTGACCTGAATGTGCCGATTAAGTTATCAACACTTTCACAAACATCATGAATGATATGAACAAAACAATTCACATCAATGGGCTTGTTGGAGTTTCCTTCTTGTACAACCTTTCTTGTAGTCTGAGATTGAGGTTTTGTCTGTGTCTTGTTAGATAGGTATATTGATAAGGCAACCCCTGCAATAGCACCAAATACAGCTCCCCAACCACCAAGTATGAGTTTACCTGCAATTGCACCACCAGCTACACCAAATAGTGTGTTTTTTGAACCTATGTCGAAAACATTTCCCGAATCAGATTCTTTGTTTTCAGATCCATTAGAATATGTATTCAGTTTTTTTGAATCGTTGTTACTGTTGACATCTTTCAGCAAAGCGGAACTAATTTTCTGCTGTGCATTCAGTAATGAGATTGCCGCTTCCAGAATATAATCCTCCGATTGTGTGAGATTCTGCCGGAACTCTCCTTCAGCATCAAACACTTTTTCTAAATAAGAAGAAACGGTATTTTGTACTTTGCTAATATCCTTCGGTAAAGTCATACCCGTAAGAGCTTGTTGAAGTTGAGATTGGTTAGACTCAAACAACTCACATAATGTTTTTTTTGCCATTGTCATTTTGCCATTTTGTTGCCGACAAACTCCACTATAACGGCGATTTAGCATATATATACAAGAAAAGGATGGAGCTTCATATCTGCCCATCCTCAGCTCTAGGTAGTCTGGAAATAACCTCAGGAATGAATGAACGAAATTAGCCCCATCCCAGTGTACGATATGTTTTGACACAGTTGGGGCTGTGCCATGACTATACAATACACCAAGGATGGCACATCATCTCTATCCATTATTCCTTTCTTTATAGTTTTCCAGACATTTCAGAGCGGAAACGGATAAAACAAATATGCCTATCTTGACCAACTGGCTATTCCCTGCTTTTATACAGAGCCTCCAATTGGCGTTGCAAAGATAATTAAAATAAATGGAATCAGTATAGTGTTATGTAGTTTTAACATAAAATTAAATCTAAAACTTTTGGTATTCTCAAATTTTCTTATGTACTTTGCCCGCAATTAAAATAGTCTTTTGTCCCGTGTGGGGCGATTGACGGCACCAACCCAACACACAGGGTGTTGCCCTGTGCTATGGGATGGGAAAGTTAAGTTATAAAGGTTGTTTTTAGTGGGTGGAGGGCGTTGCTTCCACTCTACCTGAGTTAACACTTTGTTAACAGCCAGGAAACAGGCTTTTTGTGGTCTTAACTTATGGCTGAGGCCGGTATTAACTTATGATTGGCCTTGGTCATAGCTTAAAACCCGCCTTTTACACAGAAGTTTGCTTCTTTTGTTTGACAGTGTTAAGTTACGTCTTTTTTCGCCTCGTTGTCCTGTCTTCCCAAAGTATGCGAGGCGTTTTCCCGAGAACGCAATGCGCGGTGTTTCAATGCCTTATGACATTGTGATGTTGATGCCGAATTCACGTTAACAAAGTAACACTTGTGGCGGCAAAATGTTACTTTGTTAACGTGATTTTGGCATTGATTTTCATATTTTTCTTGAAACATGCCTTGTGCGTACCTTATTTATAAATATTTTTTATTATATATAATATATAGAAAGAAGTAACGTTAACATTTTTGTGTTTTTGAAGCGAAAAACAGAGTAACAAAGTAACATTTCGCTCTGCCCTGGGCATGTGCTCATTGCAGGGCGTACATTTCAACCGTACAGGTAGAGATGTTTCAGAAACTTAATCTATAAAAAACGAGGGAATTGTTTGGTGGATTAGCGTTTTTTTTATAATTTTGCAGTCGAATAGAAAGTGAGCATCTTGACTCGCTAAAAATGCAAAAACGTGATAACTAAACAATGGAGAAAGAAATGGAAAACGAAGAACAAATACTCGTAGGCATAGCAGGACAAGACCGTCCGGGAGTGACTGCCTCAGTAACCGCCATACTGGCCAAATACGACGCAAAAGTGCTGGACATTGGCCAAGCCGACATCCACAGCACACTGTCGTTGGGAATACTGTTCAGCATCGACGAAAAGAAGTCGGGACAGGTGATGAAGGAACTGCTGTTTAAGGCCACCGAACTAAACATCAACATCGACTTCAAGCCCATAGACGGCGACAAATATGAGGAGTGGGTGGCTCAGCAGGGCAAAAACCGCTACATACTGACCATCATTGGCCGCACGCTGTCGGCGAGCCAGATAGCCGCCGCGGCAAAGGTGATAAAAGACCAGGGGCTGAACATCGACTCCATAAAGCGACTCACCGGCCGACAGAGCATAAAGCATCCTGAGAAGAACGTCAGGGCGTGCATAGAATTTTCGCTCAGAGGCACGCCAAAGAGCTTGGCCGACATGCAGTCGCAGCTGATGCAGCTGTCGTCGGAAATGGCGTTTGACTTCTCGCTTCAGCGCGACAACATGTACCGCCGCATGCGCCGCCTGATTTGCTTCGACATGGATTCGACACTCATACAGACAGAGTGCATAGACGAGCTGGCAATGAAGGCCGGCGTGGGCGACCAGGTGAAGGAAATAACCGAGAGGGCCATGCGCGGCGAGATAGACTTCAAGGAGAGCTTCAAGGAGAGGGTGGCACTGCTGAAGGGACTCGACGTGAGCGTGATGAAGGACATTGCCGAAAACATGCCGATAACCGAAGGCGTTGACAGGTTGATGGCTGTGCTGAAGCGATATGGCTACAAGATAGCCATTCTGAGCGGAGGTTTTACCTATTTCGGCGAATTCCTGCAACGCAAGTATGGTATCGACTATATGTATGCCAACGAGCTTGAGGTGGACGACAACGGCAAGCTGACAGGCAACTACCTGGGCGACATAGTAGATGGCAACCGCAAGGCCGAACTGCTGAAGCTGATAGCTCAGGTGGAGAAGGTGAACCTGGCACAGACAATTGCCGTGGGCGACGGCGCCAACGACCTGCCCATGATTTCGCAGGCAGGCCTCGGAATAGCCTTCCATGCAAAGCCGCGCGTAAAGGCCAACGCCAAGCAGTCGATTAACACCATAGGGCTGGACGGTGTGCTGTATTTCCTTGGATTTAAGGACAGCTACATATCGGAGTAGGAGGCGATGGGGCCGACAGGCGTACTCCATGCAAACCGAAAATTTACTAACATCAATAATATGAAAAGAAAGAACTACCTAACTATCGCACTTATGGCCGCTATGGCCACATCCACGGCGGCGGCCGACAAGGTGTTCCTCTATTCGCCCGGCATTGACAAGGGCGTGAGGATAGCCTATCTCGACGAGACATCTACTGAACACTCGTACATCGACATCGCACAAATCTTCTCGTCTGACTATGCCCGATGGGGTTCGGACAAGAAAATGTTTTCTGAATTTGCCTTGCCTCTCGACGAGGGCGGATATGCCGCTGTGTTCCAAGTGAACGACGTGGCTCCGTGCTTCGCGGTGGCCTACAGCGAAGACCTCGTGACATGGCGCCCGCAAGACTATCCGCGCATGAGCCACCAAGGGGTGCTTGCCCCGGTGATAGTGAGCAACGGCAACGGCTCATACTCGGTGGTTTACATGACGAAGGACGGCAAGTACAGAAAGACCACCACCGACTCGCAGTTCCGCCACTTCACCGCCGACGTGCCTGCCACGAAGGACGAATATGCAGCCGCCGACGCAAGGCGCGACACGGTGACCATTGACGGCAAGCAGCAGGTGGGCAACATTATCTCTCTCGACGGACGCCGGCAGACAGTGGCCGCCATAAGGCAATATTTTGAACTGCAGGGGCAGAAGGGCAAGGCCTGGGGCGAAAAACTGGAGGACGACAACGCCCGATTTGCTCTGCTGAAGGCCAAGGGCGCACTTAAAGCGTCGATTGAGGTGGATGCCGCAAAGAGCAAGAACATCAGCGACAAACTGATAGGCATATTCTTTGAAGACATCAGCTATGCGGCCGACGGAGGCTTATATGCCGAAATGGTGCAGAACCGTGACTTTGAATATACGCCGAAAGACCACCATGGATGGCATTCGTTTACGGCATGGCGACTGGCGTCGAACGCCAAGCCAAACGTGGTGACAACCAAGCCGCTGGGCAGGCATAACCCTCACGCCCTAAGCATTGCCGCCGACACGCTCTACAACAGCGGATGGGACGGCATGACGCTGAAAGCCGGACAGAAGTATGACTTCAGCTTCTATGTAAACACCACGGCCAAGAAGAAGTTTTCGGTGGCCATTGTCGAGCAAGGACGCGTGGTGGCCGAAGCCAAACTGAACGTGAAGCCGGCCGACAAAAAGGCCGAACAGGCAGCCAACGGATGGCAACGCTATGAAGCCACCCTTACCGCCACCGCCGACACCAAGGCGGCCGAGCTGCGCTTAGTGGCCGAAGGCAAGCAGGAGGCGCTGATAGACATGGTGAGCCTGTTTCCGCAGGACACCTTCAAGGGACACAAAAACGGACTTCGCCGCGACTTGGCCGAAACAATAGCCGACCTCCACCCAAAGTTTGTGCGCTTCCCCGGCGGATGCATGAGCCATGGCGACGGCCTTGAAAACATATACCATTGGAACCACACCGTGGGCAAACTGTATGACCGTGTGCCCGACCGCAACATCTGGAACTACCACCAGACGCGAGGCCTTGGCTTCTACGAGTATTTCCTGTTTTGCGAGGACATAGGCGCAGAGCCGCTGCCGGTGTTGGCAGCCGGCGTGCCATGCCAAAACTCGGCACCCAATTGCGACGGGTATGGCGGACAGCAGGGCGGAATACCTATGGAGGAGATGCCTGCCTACATAGAGGAACTGATGAACATGATAGAATGGGCCAACGGCGACCCTGCCACCAACAAGTGGGCAAAGATGAGGGCCGACGCTGGACATCCCGAGCCGTTCAACCTGAAATACATTGGCATAGGCAACGAGGATATCATTTCAACCACGTTTGAAGAGCGCTGCCTGATGATATGCAAGGCCATACACGAGAAATATCCCGACATAAAGATATGCGGCACGGCAGGACCTTTCCACACTCCGTCGTCCGACTACATCGAGGGATGGAAGTTTGCCAAGAAGCACTCCGACCTCTTCTTCATGATCGACGAACACTACTACGAGAGTGTCGGCTGGTTTATCAACAACCAGGATTACTATGACAACTACGACCGCAACGCGCCCAAGGTATATCTTGGCGAGTATGCCGCCCGAAGCCCTAAGGGCAACGTGGATTGTGCCTTGTCGGAAGCCCTCCACCTGTGTGGCATTGAGCGCAATGGCGACATTGTAGAGATGACTTCGTATGCGCCAATGCTTTGCCACAAGAAGCACATGAACTGGAACCCCGACATGATATACTTCGACAACGAGAGCATCGAGCTAACTCCGAGCTACCACACCCAACGCCTCTTCTCGAAATATTCGGGCGACCGCCTGCTGTCAACATCACTGAAGTTCGACCTTGCCGGTGACATCAGCGCTGAGTTGGCAGCCGACATAGCCAAGCGCGTAGCCGCCACGGTGGTGGTTGACTCTAAAACGGGCCGTCGCTATCTGAAGGTGGTCAACGTGCTGCCGGTGCCTCTGACGCTCAGCGTATCGGCTCAACAGCTTAAGGCCGATTGTCAGGCAGAAGGCTTCGCCGGAGCTCCACAGCAGGAGAGGGTAGAGGTGAAGACTTCGGTAAAAGGAAAACTTGTAGGCGGAAAGCTCGTGCTGCAATTGCAGCCGTATTCGCTGGAAGTGATTGAAATGTGATTGTGCTGTTGACGAGTTGACGAGTTGACAAGTTGATAGTTATAATACTCAACTTTCCCACCCTTATAGAAATAGCATTACAACATGAAATTATCAAGGCTATTCTAAAGAGTGGGAAAGTTCAGTCATTGAACCAACCATTTATGCCATTAAGCCGAGAATGCTCAGTGTGAACATTACGACAATGAGTGCTATTGTCTTGAACATACGATTAAAATGTTTTGTTTTAAATGTTGTCTTTTGTTAGGTCCTTTATCTGCCTGATAAGCTCGTCGTTGGTACGGTTCATCTTCAGCAGTATTGAGAATCCAATGGCAAAGCCTATTACGCCGCCCACGATGCCTCCAATGACATACCCCTTGAAGAACGGCGCGTCGGCGTAGGTTGAGAAGTGCCATGTAAAGAGGGCGATGGCAACTGGCAGCGACACGGCCACCTGCAAGAATCGCAGACGCTTCATCCTTACCAGCTTGTGGCTCGTTACTATCAGGTTTTCGCTCAACCAGTCGTTTTCCGAAGTGTGGTTGATGTAGAAGTCGAACAGAATGTCGGCAAGCATCAGCGCGAGAATGCAAATGATGGGCGCCCATGGGACTGATGGTATCAAAAACTTTATGCCAATGAAGCAAATGGCGCAGATGGGCAGCATTGCCGCGAGTTCAAACCATATAAACTTCATTATCCACGACATCTTGTTTGACATGGCTTGGCGCAGCAGCTGGTCGCTGATTATGTTTTGCGAGTCGAGTTTTGTTTTAAGAATGTCGAGTTGTAGGCGCATTGCCTCAAGTTCGTTCAAATTGTCTTTGTTTGTCATAATTTCGATGTTTATTCTAAGGTTACTGTCATTTCATATTCTTTAGTTGTTCGCGTATGCGGAAGAGCTTTACCGAGACGTTTTTGGTTGATATGCCCACAATCTCGCCAATCTCTTCGTAGGGCATGCCTTCGAGCCAGAGCAGGATGATGGCGCGGTCAAACACGCCCAGCTTGTTGATGCGCTCGTAGAGCTGTTTCACCTGTCGGGTGTCGGCGTCGTTGTCCTCATAGAGGTTGATGTCCATCGAGAGCTTCTCTTTTTTCGAGCGTCGTTTCTTTTTTCGGTCGATGGTGATGCAGGTGTTGAGGCTTACGCGATAAACCCACGTCTTGATGTCGCTCCGTCCTTCAAACGAGCCGAACCCTTTCCAAAGTTTGACGAGGATTTCCTGAAACAGGTCGCTCACCTCGTCGTTGTCTTTCGAGAACATGTAGCACACGGTGTATATGGTGGACTTGTGTTCTCTGACAAGTTGTGCAAATAGTTGTTCGCTTGTGTCCATTGTTGTTTATTCCCTGTTGTATGTTTTGTTGTTCTACGCTCATTTGACCATTGTCATGCCATAAAAACTACAGCAAAACAAAGAAAAATGAATATTTGCCGGCAAAATTATACATTTTTGCTGATATCTGCAATAAATTGGTAATGTCATCTCCCTTTATCTTCCTTAATTATATTTTTAAAACAATAAAGCGGCAAAAAATTTGCATAAATGACGGATTTTTACTAAATTTGCGCCGAAAATAGAAGACATAAACTTACAGAATAATGAATATTTCATACAAATGGTTGAAGGAATATGTTGATTTCAACCTTACACCGCAAGAAGTGTGCGACGCACTTACATCAACCGGCCTTGAGGTTGATGCTCTTGAGGAAGTGCAAAGCATTAAGGGAGGTTTGAAGGGACTTTATGTGGGCAAAGTGCTCACTTGCGAATTGCATCCCAACTCCGACCACCTGCATGTGACGACTGTTGACTTGGGACATGAAAATCCTTCACAAATAGTGTGTGGCGCACCTAATGTGGCCGCTGGACAAAAAGTGATAGTGGCCGACTTGGGTTGCGTGCTTTATGACGGCGACAAGGAATTTGTGATTAAAAAGTCAAAACTACGCGGAGTAGAGAGCTGTGGCATGATTTGCGCCGAAGATGAAATAGGCGTGGGCACAAGCCACGACGGCATTATCGTGCTGCCCGACGACGCTCCTGTAGGTCAGCCGGCTGCCGAATACTACCATCTGGAAAGCGACTGGCTGATAGAGGTTGACATTACGGCCAACCGTTCAGACGCTCTCTCGCACTGGGGAGTGGCTCGCGACCTGTATGCATGGTTGAAGCAGAACGGATATGAAACAAGCCTTCACCGCCCTGACTGCGACGCCTTTGAAGTTGACAACAACGACCTGCCCGTAGAGGTGGTGATTGAAAACAACGAGGCGTGCCGCCGATATGCCTGCGTGAGCATCACGGATTGTGAGGTGAAGGAAAGCCCCGAATGGCTGCAGAACAAGCTGAGGGTGATAGGCCTGCGACCAATAAACAACATTGTTGACATTACCAATTATATAATGATGGCCTACGGACAGCCAATGCACTGTTTCGACGCCGACATGGTGAAGGGCCACAAGATAGTAGTGCGCACACAGCCGGAGGGTACAAAGTTTGTCACCCTCGACGGCGAAGAGCATACCCTCGGCACCCACGACCTGAGCATCTGCAACGCCGACGAGCCAATGTGCATTGCCGGAATATTCGGTGGCAAGGGCAGCGGCACCTACGACACCACTAAGAATGTGGTGCTCGAAAGCGCTTACTTCCATCCTACATGGATAAGAAAGAGCGCACGCCGACATGGCCTCAGCACCGACTCGTCGTTCCGCTTTGAGCGTGGCGTTGACCCCAACGCAACGATATATGCCCTGAAGCAGGCGGCTATAATGTGCAAGGAGCTGGCCGGAGGAAAGGTGTCGATGGAGATATGCGACGTTTATCCGCAGCCAATAGAAGACGCCAAGGTAAGACTTGACTACGACTATGTGGCCAACCTTATAGGCAAACGCCTTGAGACAAGCGTGATAAAGAGCATCTGCAGCTCGCTGGAAATGAAGATTACGGCCGAAGACGAGAATGGCCTCGACATCGAAGTGCCGGCATATAGAGTGGATGTGCAGCGTGCATGCGACGTAGTGGAGGACATACTGCGCATTTATGGCTACAACAACATCGAGATACCTACACAGCTGAAAAGCTGCCTCGTAATAAAAGGCGAGGAAGACAAGAAGCACAAGCTGGCCAACATCGTAGGCGAGCAGCTCGTGGGTTGTGGTTTCAACGAGATACTCAACAACTCGCTCACCAAGGGCGCATACTACGAAAACCGCAACGCATGGCCTGCCGAAAACTCGGTGAAGATAATGAATCCGCTCAGTTCCGACCTGAGCGTCATGCGACAGACACTGCTGTTTGGCGGATTGGAGAGCATCGAGCACAACGCCAAGCGCAAGAATGCCAACCTGCGTTTCTTCGAGTTTGGCAATGTATATCACTTCGACCCTGAGCGTCAGAACGACGACAACCCAATGGCCGCCTACACCGAACAGTACCATCTGGCACTTTGGCTGACGGGAAAGCGCGTGGAAGGCTCATGGGCACATGCCGACGAGGAAACCACTTTCTACGAGCTTGAGGCCTACGTAGAGAACATACTCAGCCGCATAGGCCTTCCGCAGGGAATGACGGTGAGGAAGAAGAGTCAAAACGATGCCTTCATGTCAGGTCTGACGGTGGAGAACAGAGGCGGAAAGCAACTGTTGGAGATGGGCATACTGTCGAAGAAGGTGCTGAAGGCTGCCGACATCGACCGCCCTGTATATTACGCCGAGCTTAACTGGACGGCCCTGATGAAGGCCGTGCGCAAGAACGAGATTCTTTACACCGAGATAAGCAAGTATCCGCAGGTGAGCCGTGACCTGGCACTGCTGGTTGACGAAAAGGTGGAATTTGCGGAGATAGAGCAAATAGCACGTCAGAGCGAGAAGAAACTGCTGAAGAGCGTCGAGCTGTTTGACGTGTATGAAGGCAAGAACCTGCCGGCTGGAAAGAAGAGCTATGCAGTGAACTTCATTCTGCAGGACGAGACAAAAACACTCAACGACAAGCAGATAGAGGCGATAATGTCGAAGCTGACGGCAAACCTTAAGAACAAACTTGGTGCTGAACTGAGGTAATTGAAGGTTGAAGGTTGAAGATTGAAAATTGAAGATTGAAGGTTGAAGATTGAAGATTGAAAACTGAAAGAATAAAGAATTTAAAAATATAATCCAATGGGAAGAGCATTTGAATATCGTAAAGCTACGAAGCTGAAGAGATGGGGACACATGGCCCGTACGTTTACAAAAATTGGCAAGCAAATTGCCATAGCAGTAAAGGCAGGCGGCCCTGACCCCGAAAACAATCCGCACCTGCGTGCCGTAATTCAGACGGCAAAGCGTGAAAACATGCCACTCTCAAACGTAGAGCGTGCTATAAAGAACGCAATGGGTAAAGACCAGAAGGACTTCAAGGAGGTGACATACGAAGGATACGGACCTCATGGAGTGGCCATTTTCGTTGACGCTGCCACCGACAACAACACCCGCACCGTGGCCAACGTGCGTGCCGTGTTCAACAAGTTCAGCGGCAACCTTGGCACACAGGGTTCGCTGTCGTTCCTTTTCGACCACAAGTGTGTGTTTACATTCAAGCAGAAGGAAGGTCTTGACATGGACGACCTGATACTTGAGCTTATCGACCTTGGCGTTGACGACGAGTATGACTTTGACGAGGAGACAAGCGAAGTGACCATCTATGGCGAGCCAACCAGCTTCAGCGAGATTCAGAAATACCTCGAAGGCAACGGCTTTGAGGTGACAGGCGCCGAGTTTACCCGCATTCCAAACGACCTGAAGGAAGTTACTCCCGAGCAGCGTGAGAGCATCGACAAGATGGTTGACCTGCTGGAGGACGACGAAGACGTGCAGAATGTATATACTAACATGAAGCCGGAATAGAAGAAAATATTTTCTTGCTTTAAGGAAGTTAAAGACGTTAAAGACGTTAAAGATGTATGCTTGAGCCTTAGAAGCTCCTTGAGTGAAGCGTAATAACTATTGTCTTTAACTTCCTTAACTTCCTTAACTTCTTTAACTTCCTTAACTTCTTTAACTTCCTTAACTTCTTTAACTTCCTTAACTTCTTTAACTCCTTTAACTTCCTTAACTCCTTTAACTCCTTTAACTCCTTTAACTTCCTTAACTCCTTTAACTTCTTAAAATAGAATTATTTATAATCCTTCTCCGTCACCAATACATCGGCCAACTTGCTTTTTCTTGATGCCGAAATGTAGGTGTAGTGGAAGTTGTAACCGGCATCCTTGTAGGTCTTTATGTTAGGCGAATTGCGCACTTCGTCTATCAGCACCTTTCGCGGATTGATGCCATTAACCACTTCTGGATTGTCGGCCAAACCACTGAAGGTGTAGTAATAATGCAGGGTGTGGCTTGCCCTTTCAAACACAAGGCTGTCGATGGTGATGCCTTCAGATATTTTTGCAGGACACTTCTTGGTGTTGTATTCATTGCACTCACGGGCACAGCGGTCTTCGAGCGACTCCTGGCATGACGTGAGCGACAGAGTGGCAATGGCGGCCACCGCACAAACAAAGTATTTCATACGTTCTGTTTTGTATTTATAAATGATATTCACTATATACTTTTTACTACTATCACATGAATTTCTTGTGCAAAATTACTTCTAAATTTGAAAACAAAGAAATAAAACAGCAAGAATATTGCTCCAATTGGCGTTAAAAAGCATTGAAATGGCAGATAATGCCTTTTTCATTGACCTTAAAAAAGGGTTTATGGCATTTCTTAACAAAAATATAGTCAAAAAAATTTTGAAATTTGAGTATTTTGTGCTAATTTTGCACTCCCAAAGAGCTACACGTAATGGAGAATATCAGAAACTTTTGCATCATAGCCCATATTGACCATGGCAAATCGACTTTGGCCGACCGTCTGTTAGAGTACACTAATACAATTCAAGTGACTGAAGGACAGATGCTCGACGACATGGACCTCGAACGCGAACGAGGAATAACCATCAAGAGCCACGCCATACAGATGGAATACAGCCATGAAGGTAAACAATATACTCTCAACTTGATAGACACCCCAGGACATGTCGATTTCTCGTATGAGGTGTCGAGAAGCATTGCCGCCTGCGAGGGCGCACTGCTCGTTGTTGATGCAACGCAGGGTGTGCAGGCGCAGACAATATCAAACCTTTACATGGCCATCGACCATAACCTGGAAATAATTCCCGTAATAAACAAGATAGACATGCCAAGCGCAATGCCCGACGAGGTGGAAGACGAAATAATCGACCTCATAGGGTGTGACCGCAGTGAAATAATACGTGCAAGCGGAAAAACAGGTGAAGGCGTAGAAGACATACTGAACGCCGTGGTGGAACGCATACCACACCCCGAAGGAAGCAAGGAAAAGCCGCTGCAGGCACTGATTTTCGACTCGGTGTTCAACTCGTTCCGCGGCATCATTGCCTACTTCAAAATAGAGAACGGCACCATTCGACAAGGCGACAAGGTGAAGTTTTTCAATACGGGAATGGAGTATGTGGCCGACGAGGTGGGCGTGCTGAAGATGGACATGATACCCAAGAAGGAACTTTCGACAGGCAACGTCGGATACATTATAAGCGGCATAAAGGACAGCAAGGAGGTGAAAGTGGGCGACACCATAACCCACGTGGCACGACCATGCAATGCGGCCATCTCGGGATTTCAGGAGGTGAAGCCGATGGTGTTTGCCGGTGTTTATCCCATCGACCCGTCGGAATACGAGAACCTTAGGGCTTCACTCGAAAAGCTGCAGCTTAACGACGCTTCGCTCACGTTCTCGCCAGAGTCGTCGATAGCCTTGGGATTCGGATTCAGATGCGGATTCTTAGGACTTCTGCACATGGAGATAGTACAGGAACGCCTCGACCGCGAATTTAACATGGACGTCATTACCACAGTGCCCAACGTTTCCTACATGTGTTATGACAAGCAGGGCAACGTGAAGGAGGTGCACAATCCGTCAGGATTGCCCGAACAGACGCTGATTGACCACATTGAGGAGCCTTACATAAGGGCCACCATAATAACGGCGTCCGACTATATAGGCCCAATAATGACCTTGTGCCTCGACAAGCGCGGCGAACTGATCGACCAGCAGTATGTGAGCGGCAACCGCGTAGAGCTGCACTTCATGTTGCCGTTGGGCGAGATAGTAATCGACTTCTACGACAAGCTGAAGAGCATATCGAAGGGATATGCCTCGTTTGACTATCACATCGACTGCTTCCGCCCGTCGAAACTGGCAAAGCTCGACATCCTGCTCAACGGCGAGCCGGTGGATGCACTATCGACACTCACCCATCAGGACAACGCCGTCACCTTTGGCCGAAGGATGTGCGAGAAACTGAAGGAACTCATACCAAGACAGCAGTTTGACATTGCCATTCAGGCTGCCATTGGAGCCAAAATCATCGCCCGCGAGACGATAAAGTGCGTACGCAAGGACGTGACGGCGAAATGCTACGGCGGCGACGTGAGCCGAAAGCGCAAACTACTTGAAAAACAAAAGAAAGGAAAGAAGCGCATGAAGCAGATAGGAAATGTGGAAGTGCCTCAGAAAGCCTTCCTTGCAGTGCTGAAGCTCGACTGACGCATGGCGGAGAATAATTTTGTTCAATGACTATTACCAAATAAAAATAATATAAACCTTACAGTAAACAGGAGGATCAAAACCTATGGCAAACTTAGCATTGACCACAAGAGATGTGGCAAGGGAATTGGCAAGAAGATACAGCACAATGACTCACGACGAGCTTGATGTGCTTGAAAGCATATTGCGCCCAATGAAATTCGCCAAGAACGACAAGATTTTGTTGGAAGGTGAGACATGTGAAAACATATATTGGGTGGCCAAAGGGCTCGTCAGGCAGTACTATTACAAAAACGGAAAGGAACTGACCGAGCACATGGCTGTGGAAAACAGCATCGTGATGTGCATCGAGAGCCTTTTCAAGGAAGAGCCGACAAAGCTGCAGATAATGGCTTTGGAGCCGTGTGTGCTTTATGCCATGCCGAGAAAGTTGTTGGAGCAGGTGGCCATGAAGAGCGTAAACATTCAGATTCTTTACAGAAAGATACTCGAAGAGTCGCTCATAGAAAGCCAGATACATGCCGACATGCTGCGATTTGAAACAGCACAGGACAGGTATGCAAAGCTGGTGAAGCTGCAGCCACAACTGGTGTTGAGGGCGCCGCTGGTTTACATTGCCAACCTGCTGCAGATGACTCCTGAGACGTTGAGCCGTGTGCGCACGTCGGCATTGCTTGATAAATGATTTCTATTGGGGTAAGAATATGAGAAAAGGGACACCACTCGCAGCAGTGGTGTCCCTTTGATGTTACTGTCGGTGTACTATTGTTTTCTTTCCTTTCTTTACATATAATCCCGCCTTCGAGGGATGCTCGCCTGCCGGCTGTCCGCCGATGGTGTACCACTGGCCGTTGTCGTTGCCTGCGTCGGCCTTTATCCCGCCTACCGAGCTTGAGCCGTCAAGAAAGTTCTTGAGCGACGACATGGCTTCAAGGGCTTTGCCGGTATTGCTGTCGAAGAGCGGAGCATACCACCATTCTTCCATTTTGGTCGTTGCCCAAGGATAGGCATTGTAATCCATCCACCACCAGAATAGACCCGTTACTTTTTTATGCTTGTTGAGCATGGTAATGAGGTCGTCGGTAAACTTCTTCTGGCCTGCCTCGGATTTCTCATATGAAGGAGTATAATCCCGCTTGTCTGGCAGCCAACTATATGCGGCACCTGTCTCAACAATCATTATGTCTTTGTCAGGATATGTTGTCTCGAGAGTGTTGAGCGATGATTCAAGGTCACTCAAAGTGCTGTGCCAAATGGGGTAGTAGCTGAGTCCTATGATGTCGTAATCTACGTTGGCTGTCTTCATCGTATTGAAGAAATAGGTCAGTTCAGATGGCTTATGGGTTCTTTCGTTGTGTAATATTATCTTGGCTTGTGGGCACACTTCGCGACATGCCTTGCCCGCTTTCGTCAGCAAGGTGGTGAAGCGATTCCAATTGGCTGTATTGTTAGAATAACACTTTTTGAGATTGCTGCTGCCTTCCTTGCCCCAAAGCATGCCGTAACTTATTTCGTTGCCCGTCTGAATGAAGTCGGGTTCGGCTCCGGCGTTCTTCATTTGCGTCAGCACGGCTTTGGTATATTCGTATATCTTGGTATATAACTGCTCGTCGCTGAGGTTTTCCCAAGCCTTAGGAGTCCATTGCTTGGCAGGGTCGGCCCATGTGTCGGAATAATGGAAGTCGAGCATAAGCTTGAATCCCTCGTCCTTTATCCTCTTGCCGAGTGTCTTAACGTATTCCAAATCTTGGCATACGTTTGGGTCGTTGTTTGGATAGTCAGAAGGATTGACATGGATACGCACGCGCATGGCATTAAGCTGTTCGGCCTTAAATATGTCCATAGGGTCGCTGACTTTGTTGCCTGAATTGTCGTAGTAGGTGGGCGATTTCTTCTCGTTGGCGGTGAGATTTGATATGTCACCACCCACATACTTTTGTGCGTTGGCCGTCGAAGGCATTGTCATGGCCATCACAGCAAAGAGGTAGAATAGCTTTTTCGAGTATTTATTGTTCATAAGCATTATGATGTTTAATGTATAATTTATGTTTACAGGGTGTAAAATTACTGCTTTTTTTTCAAACTACAAATTATTTGGTCAATTTTTTGACCATTACTATTAAAATACGAGTAAATAAATTGCTGCATTCAAAAAAATATATTACTTTTGCATTCAAAAAATTATTTAATGGAAAGAAGATATATCATTATCATCATATTATTGATTAATATCCTCCATGAAACATTTGCTGAAGACAACAACGAAGGACTTAATATAACCGACAGCCTCTGCTATAAGGTAGAGATGCAAGGCTCTCTGTCGTTCGACGGCGGCAAGACCCCTCTTTGGCTCAACGCCAACAAGTATGGGCTTAGCTCGCTCAGCACCAGCAACGGCTATCTTCGTGCTGCAGTTCAGCGTCCGCTTAGCGTGGACGACGAAAGAAAATGGGGATTAGGATATGGGCTTGACCTCGTTGGTGCGGCCAATCACACAAGCAAGGCTTTTGTGCAGCAGGCTTATGTTGAAGGCCGATGGCTGAAGGGAGTCATTACAGCAGGAAGCAAGGAGTACCCGATGGAACTGAAAAACCAGCAGCTAAGCAGCGGAGCACAGACGCTGGGCATCAACGCCCGACCGGTGCCGCAGCTGCGCATAGCTCTTGGCGAATATTGGACAATACCGTTCACCCGAGGCGTAGTTGCCTTAAAAGGCCATATTGCATACGGACGTTTCACCGACGACAACTGGCAGAAAGACTTTACGCAAAAGCAGCAAACCTATGTGGAGAACTACAACTACCACAGCAAAGCAGGATATATACGCATAGGAAACCCCGAACGCTCCACGCCCATTTCGTTTGAGTTCGGGCTTGAAATGGCGGCACAGTTTGGCGGAACGACGTATAGGAAAACCAATAATGGATTTGACGTGATTGACAACGATGGAAACATGTTGGATGCATTAATTCCTGGAATGAAAGGCGAAACCATAGAAACCGATTATGTTAATGCAAGCGGCAACCATTTGGGCAGTTGGCTGGCAAGGCTCAACTTCGACTACGACTCGTGGTATCTCGGCATATATGCCGACAAGTATTTCGAAGACCACTCGGCAATGTTCATGCTTGAGTATGACGGCTATGGCTCTGGTGCCGAATGGGACGTAAAGAAGGACAACCGTTTTCTTCTCTATTCACTGAAGGACATAATGCTGGGTGCTGATTTCCGCCTGAAAAACTCATTCACATGGATAAACAATGTAGTGATTGAGTATCTTTACACAAAATATCAGTCGGGTCCTGTGTATCACGACCACACCCAACTGATGTCCGACCATATAGGAGGTCTCGACAGTTACTACAACCATCACCTCTATCCCGGATGGCAACATTGGGGACAGGTGATGGGCAATCCGCTCTACCGTTCGCCGATATACAACACCGACAATCGTGTGATGGTGGAAAACAACCGCTTCATTGCCTGGCACCTCGGTTTAGGGGGAAGCTACGGCTCACAATTGTCCTACCGAATGCTGGCTACCAGCCAAAAGGGGTGGGGCACATACCATAAACCGTTTCGCGACCCCGAAGAAAGCATAAACCTAATGGCCGAAGCCTCTTACCGCTTCAAAGATGCCTCGCCGCTAAAAGGATGGAGCATAACCGGTGCGGCAGGCATTGACCACGGCGGAATATATGGCAACAACTTTGGCTTACAGCTTACGATACGTAAAATAGGGCTGTTCTGACATAATAATACCCCAGACAATAATCACAATGAAAAAGCTACTATATATTTTCATATTCACACTGGCAGTTGCCGCATGTGAAATACATACCTCCGAAAATGGCGACCTCGACGGCTATTGGCAGCTGCACAAGGTTGACACGCTGGCCAACGGCTCGTCGTGCGACATGCGCGACAGCATGAAGTTTTGGAGCTTTCAGGTACGTCTGCTTCATCTGCGCGACAACTACGAAAAGATTAGGAACGTATTCATGCGCTTCTCCATTGACGACAGTCGCATGATTCTTTCTAATCCTATTATCGACCTGCGCGATTCGTCAGACATAATATTAATTGACTACGGCATGCTGCGCCACTACGGCATACATGAAGTGCCTGAAACACTAAAGGTGGTAACCCTCACCTCGTCAACCATGATACTCGAAAACAAAGTCCTGCGATTATACTTCCGAAAGTATTAAGGCAGGCACGTCAACCACTTCAAAACAGGGTCTTCAAATATTCAGACCGTTGATTCCATCCATTTACGACTATTTAACACAGCTGCTCCGCTCTTCACTTACAATGTTTATTGGGAAATTTCATTTCTATGGTTGTCTGATAAGGACAAAATATGATTGTCATATTCAAGAATAGCAGCTTAATTAGTGTTTGACAATATGAAAAAACGTGGAAAAGTTTGGCCGTCTCGATTTTTATTATTACTTTTGCATAATTAAAATGAATACATGGCTTATGCAGGTAGAGAACAAGTACATACGATTTGATTGGGCAGTGAAGCGTATGCTGCGCGACAAGGCAAACTTCGCAGTGTTGGAAGGACTGGTGACGGTGCTTCTCGGCGAGAAGATAGTCATAACCGAACTGCTTGAGAGCGAGGGTAATCAGGAATCGAGCGAGGCCAAGTTCAACCGCGTTGACATAAAGGCCAAGAACGAGAAGGGCGAGATAATCATCGTCGAGGTGCAGCTGTCCCGTCAGCTTTATTATCTCCAGCGTATGCTCTACGGCGTGTCGAAGGCCATAACCGAGCATATTCAGATAGGCAACCTGTACGACCAGGTGAAGAAGGTCTATTCTATCAACATCATCTACTTTGACCTTGGCAAGGGCAGCGACTACCTCTACCACGGCAAGACGGTGTTCACAGGTGTCCACACCGGCGACAACCTTGTGGTGAACACGAAGGAGGCCGACGAAATAAGAATGACGGCTCCCGAGAACGTGTTCCCCGAGTACTACATCATCCGCGTGAACGAGTTCAATCAGGTAGCCACAACTCCGATAGAGGAGTGGCTCGACTACCTGAAGAACAACCGTATAAAGGACGATACCTCCACCCCCGGCTTGCAGGAGGCTCGCGAGAAACTTCTCTACATGACCATGAGCGATGCCGACCGCCGTGCCTACGATGCCCACATGGACGACATCATGGTGCAGAACGACGTACTTGACACTGCAAAGTTGGAAGGTCTTGAGCAGGGACGTGCTGAAGGTCGTGCTGAAGGTCGTGCTGAAGGACGTTTGGAAGGTCGTGCTGAAGGACGTTTGGAAGGACGTGCGGAAGCAATAAAGGAAACCGCCCGCAACCTGAAATTCATGGGACTAAGCGTTGCCGACATTCAAAAGGCTACAGGACTAAGCGAGGAGGAAATCTTTGGGTTGTAATAATTTACATTAAATAGATTGTTTTATTCTCATATAATTGCAGTATAATTGGTTCAACTGAAGTGATTATTCCTTACTTGCAAAGATAGCACAATTAAATTAAACTTAAAATAGCCATCTGACAGCTTAGACAGGAAAG
>JAQXRI010000038.1 GCA_029218445.1 Prevotellaceae bacterium
CCTGAGGCAAAGATGTGTCCGGGAAAGACCATAGAAAAGAAAATTGTGCGCGAGGCATTCGCCGACATGCTGCCTGAGGCTGTGGCTTGGCGACAGAAGGAGCAGTTCAGCGACGGTGTAGGCTACTCATGGATTGACACCTTGAAGCAGATTACAGCCGACCAAGTGAGCGACGAACAGATGGCTCATGCAGCCGAACGCTTCCCAATCAATCCTCCACGCAACAAGGAAGAATACTATTATCGTTCAATATTTGCCGAACATTTCCCAAGCGACTCGGCGGCACGTACAGTGCCCAGTGTTCCGAGCGTCGCCTGTTCAACAGCCGAAGCTCTTGCCTGGGATGCCTCGTTTAAGAATCTCAACGACCCAAGCGGCCGTGCCGTAGCGGGAGTACACGACGAAGCCTATGTCAAATAGGCTTCCCCCTTACAAAACCCTACAAAAAAAATCTATGAAAAAACGTTGGATACTTCTCATGACCGCAATGGCAATCATTGCCATTGCCGGTCTCTTCGCACCCGAACCATCGTTCGAATGCGACTTTTCAAAGATAGATGCCGCCGACGTGGCATGGTTAATAACAGCCACCATCTTCGTATTGATGATGACTCCAGGTCTATCCTTCTTCTACGGAGGCATGGTTGGTGCCAAGAACGTCATATCAACAATGTTGCAGAGTTTCATTGCCATGGGCATCATCTCTGTGCTATGGGTTGTGTTCGGATTCTCACTCTGCTTTGGCGACGACATTGGCGGAGTGATAGGCAATCCTACCACATTCCTTATGTTCAACAATGTTGGAGGTGACGTTTATACCACACCTACCGGCAAAATACTTGGTGGAGCGACCATTCCACTGGCTCTCTACGCCCTCTTCCAAATGAAGTTTGCCATCATCACTCCGTCGCTCATCACAGGTTCGTTTGCCGAGCGCGTGCGTTTCTCGGGCTACATGTTCTTCATGATGTTCTTCTTCGTGTTCATCTATTGTCCATTGGCCCACATGACGTGGCATCCCGACGGACTGTTTCTTAAATGGGGAGTCGTCGATTTCGCTGGTGGAATAGTGGTACACGCATCGTCAGGTGTAGCCGCTCTTGCAGGAGCCATATTCCTTGGTCGCCGTAAGACTTCCACACGCAACAGTGAGCCGGCCAACATACCGTTTGTTCTTCTCGGTGCTGCCATGCTGTGGCTTGGTTGGTTTGGTTTCAACGCAGGAAGCTCACTTCATGCCGATGGCATAGCCGTAAAGGCATTCCTCAACACCAACACAGCTTCGGCAACGGCCATGATGGCATGGATTTTCTTCGACTGTCTGCGTGGGCGCAAGCCGTCGGCCATGGGAGCGGCAGTAGGTTGTGTGGTTGGTCTTGTAGCCATCACTCCGTCAGCTGGATATGTCACCGTTGGACAAAGCATATTCATCTCATTTGTCATTACGCTCATTTGCAATACGGCGGTATATTGGCGCAGCCACTCTCGCATCGACGATGCACTTGACGTGTTCCCAACCCACGGCACTGGAGGTATTTTCGGTACAGTACTTACAGGCATATTCATTCAGGAAGGTCTTATTGCAGGAACGCCGGAAGGTTTCGTCGTCTTCCTCTACCATCTGCTTGCCGTAGCAATAGTAATAGTATATACGTTCATCGTCAGCTATCTTGGCTATTGGCTGATTGACAAGGTCATCCCAATGAGAGTGTCGCAATACAGCGAGCGCGTCGGCCTCGACTACAGTCAGCACGACGAACACTACGGCCTTGCCCACGTTGGCGAACGCGAGATAGCAGAGTACGAAGAATACATTGAAATGAAATACAAGAATACAAGGAGTTGATTTAGGAGTTAAGGAAGTTAAAGGAGTTAAGGAATTAACTCCTTTAACTTCCTTAACTCCTAAATATACCCCAACCACCGCAATACATCATTCATATTGGCTACAACCATAAGAATGATGAGAATGGCAAAGCCGACGTATTCTGCACGAATCATAAACGTCTCGCTGGGCTTGCGGCGAGTTATCATCTCGTAGATGAGAAACAGGACATGTCCGCCATCGAGGGCAGGAATGGGCAGAAGATTCATGAACGCAAGCATTATGCTGATGAATGCCGTCATCTTCCAAAATACATACCAATCCCACACAGGCGGGAACAGACTGCCTATTGCACCAAAACCGCCAAGTGACTTGGCTCCTTCAGCCGAGAATACATATTTAAGGTCGTCAACATAGCCTGACAGCACATCAATGCCGTAGCTTACTCCCGCTGGAAGGCTCTCAAAGAAGTCATACTCCTTAGTAACAGGTTCGTAGAGGGCTGCAAGCGACTTGACATTGAAGCCTACAAGCAGTTCTGGTGTCAGTGTAACGTTGACAGTGTCGTTTGTACCTGTAGCGGCTTTTGAAACTATTATCGTGGCCTTACGCGCCTTGATGCTGTCGGCCGATGTGGTACTTACGGCAAGCACATCGCTCAAACGGGCTATATGCTCGGTAAACTCATTGTAAGAACCCACCGCCTTGCCGTTGAATCCTACTATGCGGTCGCCTTTTACAATTCCGGCTTTAGCAGCAGGCATGCCAGGTATTACAGAGTCAATGACACAAGGAAGGAGCGGACGCACAAAAGGAGGGTCGTTCTTCAGCATTCCCAAGAGGTTTATTTCACCCGGAAGGGTTATTCGCTTTGTCTTGCCGTCGCGTATGACGTCGGCATACTGAGCCTCTGAAATGTCACGATACATGTCGGCGCTAAAGTCCTTAAATTCGCCTTTGTCCGTTCCTATCAGTATGTCGCCATCCTTAAATCCCAACTGTTTTGCCTCAGTATTGAAGCGCATTCCATGGGTCATGCTCTTCACTGGAATGTAGGTGTCGCCCCACGTGAAGAGAATCATGGCATAAATGAAGAGGGCAAGCAGGAAGTTAAACAACACACCTCCTATCATAACAAGTAGTCGTTGCCATGCAGGCTTGGTACGAAACTCCCACGGCTGCGCGGGCTGTTTCATCTGCTCGGTATCAAAACTCTCGTCAATCATGCCGGCTATTTTGCAATAGCCCCCCAGAGGCAGCCAGCCCACTCCGTATGTCGTGTCGCTGTTTTTGGGCTTAAACTGGAACAGATGAAACCAGGGGTCAAAAAACAGGAAGAATTTCTCTACTCGTATGCCAAATAGTTTGGCGAACAAAAAGTGGCCTCCCTCATGTATTAATATGAGTATCGATATGGCCAGCACAAACTGTAGTGCTCTGATAAGGAATATTTCCACTGTGAATAATAATATGTATTAAATTAAAAAAAATCGAATCATTACATGTTAAGCATACCGGCGGCTATGCGTCGTGCTTCATGGTCGGTTGACACATATACGTCGTAGTCCGGGTTGGCGTCAAAGGCGACTGTGTTCATCGTCTTTTCTATTATCTCTGCCATCTGCATAAATCCGCACCGGTCTTCAAGGAAAGCCCTGTTGACCACCTCGTTGGCGGCGTTGAGTATGCAAGGCATGTTGCCGCCTTTCTTGATGGCCTCAAAAGCCAATGCCAGACAACGGAACTTCTCCATATCGGGCTTGAAGAACTCAAGAGGATGGCGGAACAGGTCGAGACGCTCGGAGGTGAGGCTGAGGCGACGGGGGAAAGAGAAGGCATACTGTATGGGCAGTCGCATGTCGGGCACACCAAGCTGAGCCTTCACGGCACCGTCGGCAAACTGCACGGCACTGTGTACGATAGACTGCGGATGAACAAGCACGTCAATCTTGTCGGCATCGACGCCAAACAGCCATTTAGCCTCTATCACCTCAAAGCCCTTGTTGATCATCGAAGCCGAGTCGATGGTTATCTTCGCCCCCATGTTCCATGTTGGATGCCGCAGGGCGTCGGCCTTGGTCACTGTGGCGAGACGGTCGATGTCGAAAGTACGGAACGGGCCACCACTGGCCGTAAGCAGTATCTTCTCCACTTCGTTGTCACCCTCGCCCACCAAGCACTGGAATATGGCCGAATGCTCGCTGTCAACAGGCAGTATGGCCGCACGGTTTTCCTGGGCCAAGCGGCATATCAAAGCACCAGCCACCACAAGCGTCTCCTTGTTGGCCAAGCAAATGGTCTTGTGGGCGCGTATTGCATGTATTGTAGGCGAAAGCCCTGCAAAACCCACCATGGCCGTGAGCACCATGTCTATTGGCCCTGCCTCAACAATCTCGTCAATGGCCTTAGCACCTGCATATACCTTTATGTCTGGTTCCGACGCGAGCAGCGATTTCAGCCTGTCGTAATGTGCTTCGTTGGCTATCACCACTGCTGCCGGCTTGAACTTGACGGCCTGCTCGGCCAACTGTTCCACCTTGTTGTTGGCCGTAAGACAATACACCTCATACAGGTCGCTGTGTTCCTCTATCACTTCAAGAGCCTGGGTTCCGATGGAACCTGTTGAACCCAATATGGCTATCTGTTTCTTTTTCATATCAAAATCACAAGTCTAAAATTCCATCCGGAAGATTCATATATAGTTTTCGGCTGTCGTGGTCGATGTCAGCTATGAGGTCATAGGCCGCCGGCACCAGTTGTCCTCCGTCAAGTGTCAGCAGTACGTTGTCGGTAGATTCGTCAACGTCGTCAATGCGTCCCACTTCTTTCTCCTTGCCGTCATCATCTACATCTATCAGTGTGTAGCCGACGATTTGGCTCCACGTCATTTCCTCATCGTCAACAGGCGCAAGGCTGCGCGGGAAAAAGACGTCGCAGCCGGTCAGCTCCGATGCCCTCTCCACTGTGTCAATGTCACAGAACTTCACCAAGGCCGTCTCGTCGCTGCGGAAACGGTATTCGTCCATAAAGAACGGCACCAGTATGCCATCGACGTTCAATATTAGGTATTCCGCGTCAACACGGTCAAACACGTCGTCGGTAAAGCGCAGAGTCACTTCGCCCTTCACCCCGTGTGCTTTGCCTATCTTGCCTATTTTATATACTTCGTCTTGTCGAATCATACTCTTTCTATCTTTGCGCCCAACGAGTTCAGTCGTTCTTCGATGTTCTCATAACCACGGTCTATCTGCTCGATGTTGTCAATGCGGCTCTTGCCATTGGCGCTCATGGCAGCTATCAGCAGTGCTATGCCGGCACGTATGTCGGGGCTTGCCATTCGTCCTCCCCTGAGGGTGAGCTGATGGTCGTGGCCCACTACTACGGCACGATGCGGGTCGCAGAGTATTATTTGAGCCCCCATGTCTATCAGTTTATCCACGAAAAACAGGCGGCTCTCAAACATCTTCTGATGGAACAGCACGCTGCCCCTTGCCTGTGTAGCCACCACTATAAGCACCGAAAGGAGGTCGGGGGTGAGCCCGGGCCATGGTGCATCCGACAGCGTCATTATGGTACCGTCGATGAACGAGTCGATGACGTAGTGGCGCTGGTGTGGTATTATCAGGTCGTCGCCCTCAATGTCTATCTGCACGCCAAGTCGGCGGAATGCGTCGGGAATGATGCCAAGATTGGGCACCGACACGTCTTTTATGCGTATGCCGTCGCCCACCATTGCCGCCATGCCTATAAACGAGCCTACCTCAATCATGTCGGGCAGTACCTTGTGCCGAGTGCCGCTGAGCCTTTCCACTCCTTCTATCACTAAGAGGTTGCTGGCTATGCCAGTTATTTTAGCCCCCATGGCATTCAGCATCTTACACAACTGCTGAATGTATGGCTCACAGGCTGCGTTATATATTGTCGTCGTGCCTTCTGCCATTACGGCGGCCATCACGATGTTTGCCGTACCCGTTACCGAGGCCTCGTCGAGCAGCATATAGCAACCCCTCAGGTGGCGCGCACCTATCTCATACACATTCCTGTCGTCGATATGACGGAACTTCGCGCCGAGATATTTGAATCCAAGGAAATGGGTGTCAAGGCGGCGACGGCCTATCTTGTCGCCACCGGGCTTGGCTATTATTGCCTTGTGGAAGCGGGCCAGCAGCGGGCCTATCATGAGCACACTGCCGCGCAGCGACGAGCACTTCTTGACAAATTCGTCGCTCTCAAGGTAGTCGAGGTTGAGGTCGTCGGCCTTGAATGAATATTTGTTCGGCCCAAGCTTCACCACCTTTACACCAATGTCCTTCAACAACAGTATGAGGTTGTTGACGTCACGTATGTCGGGAATGTTGTCGATTTCCACTTCCTCTGATGTCAGCAGAGTTGCGCAAATCACTTCGAGAGCTTCGTTCTTGGCACCCTGCGGCGTAATTGTTCCGCTCAGCGGATGTCCACCTTCAATGATGAATGCTGCCATAAGTTATTTATGCGATGTTGTGCTTGGTGTATTACTTCTTCTTTTTCTTCTTGCCGGTCGGCATGTCGTTGAGCTGCACCTTCTCAAACTTGAAGTTGCTGAGGTCAAGCTGAATTACGCCATTGGTCAGGCGGGCAAGGTCGTCGGCCACCTTCTCGTCGTCCATCGAGCCGTGTCCCCATATCACGAGGTCGCGCTTCATCTGGTTGGCAGTGAGCGCAACAAGTTGGTCGCGTTCATTTCCCGGCTCCATGGTCTTCAGCTTTTCGAGCATTTCCTCCACCAAATGTCCATAGTGGCGCAGTCCCACCGTGTGGGTCTTACCCGGTATTGGCATTGGCTCGGGCTTGCCAAGAATCTTTTCGGCGTTGCTTATGTCAACCGGCCAGTCAATGTCGAGCTTCTTTCGGCTGATGAGATAGAGATGGTCCCAAAGTGTCTGCCAATATTCCGCATCCTCAAGCGTCTGCGGTATTTTCGTTGACATCATCTTTACTATCGTGTTGGCACATTTCAGACGTTGCTGTTTGTCGGGCAGCGTTATGGCATAATCCACCATATTCTGTATCTCACGTCCATATTCTGGAAGCACGAGGCTTTCACGTTGGGTATTATAGTCTAATCCTTCAATGTTCATATTTTGAGTTTAATGGGTTATAACATTTTCTTTGGCATCTTAGCCACAAAATCTTTCAGGTAAAAAGGCACAAAGTATGCCACATCTTCATATTGTCCGTTCATCATGCGTCGCTCGGCAAGCGGCATCATCCATTTTGCCAACGGATGAATGTCGGGAATGAAATGGGCATTGGGATGGCCTATCACACCCATGCACTTTTCGGCTCCATTGCCGAAGAAGTACACTGGATGTTGGTCCAACAGTTCACGATAGGTGTCGGCATCGACCACGTCGGCCTGGGTGGGACGCACCTCGCGCAGGGCGCGGTCATACACTGCTGCATATACTTCCATTCTGCGGGCGTCGAGCATGGGGCACAGCAATGCGTCGTCCTCCACCATCTCGCGAAGCAGTATGGGCACACACATCAACTGGAGTGTAGGCACCGCCAACAGCTTTATGTCATTGGCATAGCATATACCCTTGGCCATCGACACTCCTATGCGCAGGCCTGTATATGAGCCGGGACCGCAACTGACGGCCACGGCATCCACTGGAATGGCATGGCTGTCGGCAAACGAGAGTGCCTCATCGACATAAGTGCCAAGCGACACGGCATGGTTTGGACCCTTGAAATCTTCTTTGCTAAATATGCATTGTCCGTCTTCACTGACGGCCACCGAACATACGTTGGTGCTGGTTTCTATATGTAAAATACACGACATAATCTGAGTAACTCTTTATATCATTTGGCAAAATTACTGCTTTTTCCTCCAAAAATAGTAGATTTATAAGAAATTAACTATATATATTCAAATTATTTATTAAGTTTGCACCATAAAAGAAAACAACTATGAAACAATTGACCGATTTTTCATCCTTGACAGGGCGATTGACCCAGTCGGGAACGAAGAAAAAAATTGCATTGGCATGTCCTCATGACGAACACACACTGCAGGTTATCGCCAAAGCTCTCGAAGCAGGATTCGCTCATTTCATCCTGACCACATGCCGCCAGATTGACGGCGAGTTGGCCGCTTTGGCCAATCACTACAACGACAGCGTTGAAATCATTGAATGCAGCAGCCCCGAAGAAGCGGCACGCGAGGCAGTAAAGGCAGCCAAGTCGGGCGAGGCCGACATCTTGATGAAAGGCTCGCTGAACACCGACGTGCTTCTGCACGCAGCCCTCGACAAGCAGGCGGGCATACTGCAGAAGGGACGTGTAATGACCCACATCGCAGTGGCTCAGATTCCATCATCTGGAAAGCTGCTGATGTTTTCCGACGCGGCCGTCATTCCCCACCCCACTCTTGAGCAGTTTGACGCCATTGTAGGCTATTGCGCCGAGGCTTGCAGAAGCATTGGCATCGACAAGCCGCACATTGCCCTCACCCACTTTTCCGAAAAGACAAACGCCAAGTTCGAGCACACCATACACTATCAGGAAATAATGCGAAGGGCTGACGATGGTGCATACGGCAATGCCGTCGTGGGAGGCCCGATGGACGTAAAGACGGCTTGCGACAGCGAGAGCGGAGCCATCAAGGGCATCAGTTCGCCTGTCGTGGGCAATGCCGATGTGCTGGTGTTCCCAAACATCGAAAGCGGCAACACTTTCTATAAGACAATAACCCTTTTTGCCAATGCCACGATGGCCGGATGGCTCGCAGGCACCGAAGTGCCGGTAGTAGTATCGTCGAGGGCCGACTCTGTCGATTCAAAGTTCTACAGCCTCGTGTTGGCATCGCTCCTTTCTTCCAATTCATCTTTTATATCATGAAAGTACTGATTATCAATCCCGGCTCAACCTCAACCAAGTTGGCCATTTACGAAGACGGTAAGCCTGTATGGATGTCAGGCGCCCATCACCCCGTCAGTGAGTTAAACAACTTCCACGTTTCCGCCGAACAATATGAATACCGCATGGATTTCATACGCAAGCGGCTTGCCGACTCCGACATAAAGGTGGAGTTCGACGCTGTAATGGCTCGCGGCGGACTGCTTAAGCCTCTCGAAGGGGGCGTTTATCTCGTAAACGAAAAGATGAAGCACGACCTCCGCCACGCCGAGATGGACCACGCCTGCAACCTTGGAGGCCTGCTGGCCGACGAACTTGCACGCGAGAGCCACTGCCCGGCATTCATAGCCGACCCCGTGGTGGTTGACGAACTCGACGAGGTGGCACGCTACACCGGCATACCGAGCATACGCCGCAAGTCGGTGTTCCATGCGCTCAACAGCAAGGCGGTGTCGCGACGCTACGCTTCAACAGTAGGCAAGCCATACGAGGAACTCGACTTGATAGTGGCTCACATCGGAGGCGGCATCTCAGTGAGCGCACACCGTCACGGCCGAGTCATCGACGTCAACAATGCCTTGGACGGCGAAGGGCCTTTCTCCACCGAGCGTGCCGGCACTCTGCCTTCCGGACAACTCGTAAGCCTCTGCTTCAGCGGCAAATACAGCCAACTGCAGATAATGAAAATGATACACGGACGCGGCGGCATGACAGCCTATCTTGGCAACAACGACATGATAACCATATCGGCGGAGGCCGAGAAGGGCGAAGAACCCTACAAGACTCTGCTCGACGCAATGATCTACACCATTGCCAAGCAGGTTGGGGCCATGTATGTGGCCATGCACGGCAAGGTCGATGCCATAATACTTACAGGCGGCATTGCCCACAGCACCTACTGCATGGACCTGCTGCGCCAGCGCATAGAATTCCTTGCACCTGTAACCGTCACCCCAGGCGAAAATGAGATAGAGTCGTTGGCCTACAATGCCTTCGGGGCATTGAAGGGTGAAATAGAAATAAAGGAATACTGCTGACACATCACGTCACTCGAAGTCGAATCCGCCTTCTTCGTTGCCCTGGTTCATCTCGTCGTTGCGGTTCTCACCCTTCTTTTTCTTCGACGTCATGTTGCCAAAGCTCCATGTGAGGGTAACGTTGAAGCGCGGGTCGCGCCAGTTCTCCTGATAACGCTCAAAGCTGTCACTCGCCGTATAGGTCTTCCACTTGCGTGTCTGGAACACGTCGCGCCAGTTGACGGCAAGTGCCAAAGCCTTGTTGAAGAACGATTTGCGCAATCCGAGGTCGAGGCTTGCCGAAGGGTCGCGATGGCCTTGTGTTATCACTCGGCGTGAGGTGTAGTTGCCGGTGGCCTGCAACGAGATGTCGTAGGGCAGTATGAGGCTGGCCAAGAGGCGGGCGTCCCATGAGAAGTTCTCGTCGGAGGCTCCCGTCACGAGCTGGTCGTTTATGGTATAACTGAAGCCGTCGAGCTTGTAGTAGTAGGCGTTGACGGTGGTGGTGAGGTCGAGTATTCTGAACAGCTTGTCCTTCAGTACCACCTCCATACCTGCACTCTGGCTCTTTGCCACATTCTCATTGGTCGAATAGACCACGTTGTCCTGCATGTACTTCACACGTTGTATCACGTCGGTAGTGGGCCTGTAGTAGGTGCCCAACGACAGCGTATGGTCCTGCCACGTCTTCAGGAAGTTGAGGGCGAAGGCATTGGTATATTCCGGGGTGAGCTGCGGATTGCCAAACGACACCATCGACGCGTCGCGGGTGTCCTTAAAGCTGTTAAGCTCGCCTCCGCGTGGTCGGCGCAGGCGGCGTGTGTAGTTCAGCTGCAACTGCGACGTCTCGGTAAGGTGGTAGTTGAGAAACAGACTTGGGAAAAGCTGGAAATAGTCTTTCTTGAATGGCGCGTCCCTCAGTGCCGCATCGTGTTCCTGCTCGTAGGTGTAGCTCTCGGTGTCCACCTTCCAGTATTCGCCCCTCAAGCCAGCCATTATGCCCAGTTTGCCAATGTTTGTGGTAAGTGTGGCATAGAGGGCGTGAACGTCGATGTCGTAGATGAAGCGGTTGTAGAACTTGGTGTCCTCCACCATGTTGGTGCCTTCCCAGCTGTTGTCGTCTATCCACGATTCCTGTGGCGTGTTTTCGTGCGACAGCTTTCCGTTGTAGCCCGCTTCGAGCTTCAGCTTGTCGGTAATCTGGTTTTCATAGTCGAGCTTCACCTCCCACGAGCGGTTTCTTATGAACATCGGACGATACTGGTAGCTGTAGGCCGTTGGAGCCACAGGCGAATAATACACAGTACTGTCTTGATAACGGTTTTCGCCGTCGTTCATCCATCGGTCGAACGAGATGTTGAGGTCGAGCTTATGCTTGTCGGAAAACGAGTGTACGTAGCCCAGTTCGCCGTGATACATGCTCATGTCGCCGCCTCCGGCGGTATTGCGGTACATTATGTAGCTGTCGTTGGCATCGCCTACTTTACCATATCTATAAGGTGTAAACGACTTGTCGTCGCGCTTGCCTTGCATGGTCATGCCCGATAGCGAGATGTCGTCTTTCTTTGTCACGTGCCATGTCAGTCCTGCCCTTGCAAACAGGTTACGTCCTGAGTTGTCGCTCTCGCCCACATAGTTCTGATAGGTGTTAGTGCCGAGGTATGTCTGCTCGCTCAGGCTTCCTCCGCCGCCTTTGCGCTGTCTGAATCCGAGGTTGGCGTAAGCGTCCATCAGTCCGCTCGAATAGTTTATGTTTCCTCCAGTGTTCCATGCGCCTTTGTTGCCCACGCCGGCCCTCACCGAGCCGTAGTAGCCCGCCTTGCGGTCGCGTTTCAGTATGATGTTGATTATGCCGGCACTGCCTTCGGGACTGAACTTCGAGCTTGGATTGTCTATCACTTCTATCCTTTCGATGCTCTCCGCCGGTATCTGCTGAAGTATTTCTCCACGGTTGTCGGAGGTCAGTCCGCTTGCCTTGCCGTTAATCCATACCTCCACGCTTGAGTTGCCCCTAAGCGATATTTCGCCGTCGGTGGTAACCTCCACCGACGGTATGTTTTCGAGCAGGTCGCTGGCCGAGCCTCCTGCGGCGGCAATTATCTGGTCGGCTGAAAAGGTCTTTCGGTCAACCTCGAGTTTCATCTGCGAGCGTTGTCCCGTCACCTGAACTTCCTTCAGCACGGTGTGGTCTTCGCTCAAATATATGACAGGATAATTGGCGTGTGGCTTCTCCTTCGTCAGCGCCACGTTCTTCTTCACCTCCTTATATCCCACGTAGGTCACCTTTATGGCATAGTTGCCGTATGCCAGTCCGTTGAAGCTGAACGCACCCGACACGTCGGTCATTGCTCCCTTGACCATCTTGCCGGTCTTGGCGTCAGCAACAACGACGTTGACAAACTGCAGTGCCTCGTTCGACTGCTTGTCTATTACTTTTCCTTTCACTGTACCTTGGGCCAAGGCTGACAGAGTGCACACTATGGCCACAAAAATCATGCAAATCTTTTTCTTCATGACCTTATGACGATAATAAATTGAAAAGGTTTAATAAAAACTTTAGTTTTTGTTGTGGTATTGTCGGAGAAAAAAGTTATCTTTGCACCCAAAACAAAAAAAGAAATAGAGAAATGGAGCATTCAACAATTCAGACTACCGACAACCGCAAGGCTTTCATCCAACTTCACCTAAGCGTTATTCTTGCAGGCTTCACCGGCTTGTTTGGAAAACTCATCACCCTCAACGAGGTTGACATCGTATGGTATCGCATGCTGTTTACGTCGGCCATACTGGTCGTGTTCACCGGTCTGCCTCGTGTTGGCTGGAAGAAGTTTTTCCAAATAGCGGGCTGCGGTGCCTTGTTGGGACTTCACTGGATGCTGTTCTACAGTTCCATCAAGGCCAGCAACGTGTCCATAGGTGTGGTCTGCTTTGCACTGGTGGGATTCTTCACGGCCATTTTCGAGCCAATGATATTCCATCGCCGAGTGTCGTGGACCGAATTGCTTTTGTCGCTCATCACTGTGGCGGGTCTTCTGTGCATCTTCTCGTTCGACTCACGTTATCGCTATGGCATTACGATTGGCGTCGTTTCGTCGGCGGTGTGTGCCCTTTATGCCATTTTCAACAAGAAAGTCAGTGTAGGCGTCAAGTCGCGCACGATGCTCATGTACCAGATGAGCGGCGGCATCGTTGGTGTCAGCATCATCATTCCGTTCTATCTCATGGTGTTCCCATCCGACCAGCCCGTAGTGGTCATACCAGCGGGAGCCAACCTTTGGTGGATGCTGTGCCATGCCCTGTTCTGCACCATTGGCATGTATCTGTTGCAGATTCAGGCGTTGAAGCAGCTGTCGGCCTTCACCGTCAACCTTACCTACAACCTTGAACCCTGCTACACCATTCTTCTTGCCTTCCTCTTCTTCGGCGAAGCCCGCGAGCTTAACCTCTCGTTCTATATTGGCATCGCCCTCGTAATCCTCAGTGTATTGCTTCAAACGAGAAGAGGCGGAAAGGGATAAATTTACAACATGTTTTAAGGCTAAATCTATGCAGTTCAGTAACTGGCTCTCCCCCTAAGGTAGGGGGAGTCCCCCAACGGGGGGAGGGAGTATGTACTGCCTCGAAAGTCAATATTACTTATGCGGCAGTTCATACTCCCCCGTCACTACGTGACACCCCCTCTATCTTAGAGGGGGAGCAATTTACATTGCAAACGCATTGAATCCGCCGTCAACTACGGCTACGGTACCCGTCACAAACTTGGCGGCATCTGACATGAGGTAGTGGATTGTGCCACAAAGTTCCTCGGGGTCACCCATGCGTCCGAATGGAGTCTGACGGATAACGTCCTGGCCACGCTGTGTAAACGAGCCGTCGGGATTGGTAAGGAGCGAGCGGTTCTGCTCGGTGATGAAGAAGCCTGGGGCAATGGCATTCACTCGTATGCCCTCACCAAACTTCTTGGCACACTCTGTTGCCATGAATGCAGTGAAATTGCTGATGCCGGCTTTGGCGGCGGCATATCCGCAAACGCGGGTCATCGGGCGGAATGCAGCCATCGAAGAGAAGTTGATTACAGAGCCTTTGCCCTGAGCCACCATTGGCTTAAGGAATATCTGTGTTGGTATGACAGTTCCCGTCAGGTTAAGGTTTAGCACAGTCTGGAACTGCGAAGCCTCAAGGTCGAAGAAGTTCTGGTCGGGAGCTATCGTCGCGCCCTTCATGTTGCCGCCTGCGGCATTGAGAAGGGTGTCGATGCGTCCATATTTCTCCATTATATAGTCGCAGTTTTGCTGCACCACGTCTTGATTCATCACGTCGGTCTTCAGGAACTCGCATTCGCCTCCGGCCTTCTTTATGTCGTCAACGATTTCAGCTCCTACCTCTTCCTTTCGTCCGAGTATTATCACTTTGGCACCATTGAGTGCCAAATATTTGGCTATTGTACGACCCAGCACGCCTGTGCCGCCCGTTATTACCACCACATATCCTTTAATGTTAAACAGTTCGTTCATTATATCTTTTTTTTATTTAATTATTCAACTTTATAAAACAGCGTAAATAGCATTACAACATGAAAGTATCGAGGCTAAATCAATGCAGTTCAGTAATTTACTCTCCCCCTAAGGTAGGGGGAGTACCCCAACGGGGGGAGGGAGTATGTACTGACTCGCTGGGAGTAATGTTACCGCACTGCATAGAAAAAGGTGGGAAACTTAAATTAATTATTGTTGGAAGTAAAGAATACTTAATCAAAAAATCCCGGTTGCTTAAACTCTATGCCCAGTTCACGGTCAACAGTTGCCAGTATGCCCTGCACCTGTCCAAGGGCAAACATACGGCCAAGGAAGGAATATCCGGCATTGTAGCCGCGCGACTCGTCGCCGAGCATTGTCATGCCATGGTCAACGCGCATTGGCAAGTTTGGATTCTCCTTCTCAAATATGCGTGCCAGCTCAATTATGTCGGCACGGCCGCCAAGATGCGAAGCTTCGGTAAAGTCGCCGTTGGGGAAAATGTGGCATGAGCGAAGATGCACGAAGTGAGTGCGCGAGGCATACTTGCGGGCCAACGCCACTACGTCGTTCTGAATGCCTGCACTGAGAGAGCCGGCACAGAAGGTGAAGCCATTGTGAGGATTGTCAACAGCCGAGAGGAACCACTGTATGTCTTCGTCGGAGTTTACTATGCGCGGCAGACCAAGCACGGGAATTGGCGGGTCGTCGGGGTGTACGCACATGTTTATGCCACACTCGTCGCATACTGGCATGATGGCTTCGAGGAAGTATTTCATGTTGGCCCTGAGCTGGTCTTTGTCTATGCCCTTGTATAAGTCAAGGAATTGTCGGAACAGCTCTATCGGGTGTTCGTCGTCTTCCTTAAAGTTGCCGCTGACAAAGCCCTGAGTCTTTATCACGATGTTCTCCACCAACTGGTGGTCCTTTTCGGGTGTCATGGTCTTGGCCAGTTCGTCGGCCTCGGCCAGTACATTGCGGTCGCCAAACTTGTGGAATGCCGCCCACTCCTCGCGTGCGCCCTCGCGCTTGAGGATGTAGATGTCGAAATAGGCAAACTCGGCATAAGAGAAATAAAGGTTCGACGAGCCGTTGGGATTCTCGTGCAAAAGGTCGGTGCGCGCCCAGTCGAGCACTGGCATGAAATTGTAGCAGATGCACTTGACGCCTTCGGCGGCAAGGTTGCGCATCGACTGCTTATACACCTCAATCTGGTGGTCACGGTCAGGACCCGCATACTTTATGGTCTCCACTACGGGAAGGCTCTCCACTACACTCCAGCGCATGCCGTAGCTCTCTATATACTCGCGCAGGTCGCGTATTTTCTCGCGTGTCCACACTTCGCCGAGAGGCACGTCGTGCAGTGCGGTGACGATGCCCTCGACTCCGATTTGTTTCAGCATGGCAAGAGATATCTTGTCGTTCTTGCCAAACCATCTCCAAGTTCTTTCCATATCTGTTTTTTTATTTTAATGTCAAATCACGGCGCAAAAGTAGCATTTTTTTTCCATACACGACATCATTGTTTGCTAAATTTGATTTAATAATTGACATTTGGAACAAAACCGAAAGATATTGAAACAAATACGAATATCTAAGCCATGAAATAACCCACAAACAAGCTCACATTATATATATATAGATAAACGACCAAAGCCACCACCAACACGCGCAGGAGGCGGAGCGGCCATCCGGCCACACTCTTCAGCAGGAAGGCCAAGGCAATGGGGATGATGAAAATCCAATGGGCCGTCATGATATACACCTCGTTCAGCCCGAAGCCGAGCACAAGGTGTATGAATGCGTCGAAAGCCACTCCACAGGCTACCATCAGGAAAAAGCGTGAACGACAACCGAACACGGTGCCTGCAATGAGAAGCAATGCCACAATGCACTCAACGGCGTATTGCAGCCACGTGTCGTATTCTATAATGGCCGGCCTCTTCTTCATTATGTCGCCAAGAAGGAAACGCTGATGGAACTGTATCGACTCGCCGAAGACATTCTCTACTATCGACTCCCAGCGCGACGTTGAGATGTCTGTCCACTTCAGAAATCCCTTGTCCTCCAACGGCTCTCCCTTGTTAACATTGTTCATCTTCTTCTGGTTGGCAAGCCAACGCTGGTGTCTCAGCACCCTCATCTGATGGTCGAACACCGCCTTGATGCGTGCGCTGTCCTGTATGCTTGTAGTGTCGCAAAAACGTGCAAACATCTCCTCCCTCTCAATCTTGCCGTCGTTTATCATCTTGGCCTTGGCACGCTCCATGCGCGGCTCAGTAAACCGGGAGTACTCCCAAGCGGCAAAGGCCCACATCAATGCGCAGGGGACGACAATGGCAAGCAGGATATACTTTGGCCTGAACAGTTTGCGCCCATTGACAAACAATGCGTCGAGATACACCTTCACTCCATTGCTCAGCGTTGTGCCTGCCGTAAACAGAAACAGCAGCCACGTCTGCCTGATGTTCAGTCGGCGACCTCGCTGCATACACTTGCCACTGACGTAGATGGCCATAAGCAGCATGAGCATCGACGGGGCAAAATGGTCGGGAACGACAAACGTCACCATGACGTAGGCAAAAGAGAAGAGCATGTAAGACAGCAGAAAGGCATCAAAACGGCTCACTCCTATTATCTCACGGCAGATGCGGTAAGCAAACAGGAAGCTGTAGTAGGCGAAGAACACAAGCGGAATCATCACCACAAACTGAACAAGGTTGATGCCTACGACATTGGCCAGTGTGCTGTTGAGCAGATAAAAGGGATAGAGGAAGAAGGCCAAGAGCGGATGGCGGTAGGGGTCGTAGGCGGCGTCCCACGACGAAAGCACCGTATAGGTGATGGGGTCGAAGCCCGACACCTCAAACGTCCACATCTGTTGTTTCAGCAAGTCGCCGTCGGTAAGGCTGAACACGCTGAAATACTTGTTCACCACCAACAAGTTGGCCACGATGAAAAAGACGAGGAGAAGAAGCGAGGGCAGCCTCTCCTCACGCTTGACGCGGAATGCTTTCAGCAGCCACTGGATGTATGTACGTCCCGACCGCTCCTTGCACAGGAAGTGTTTGTCGGCAAACTGCAGCATCTCACGGTCGCCACGGCTGTCGCCATAGGCCGTCAACTCATACTCGCTGCGGTTGGGCATCAACTCAAGCAGACGGCGCACCTTTTCAGGACCGTAGCAGTTGGGGGTGGCAAAGCGGCCGGTCAGTCGGCCGTCTCTCACCTCTGCTTCTGTGCCTATTACGGTAATGGACGAAGGGCAGAAGAAAGGTTTTACCCAGTTGGTTACGCTTGCGGTTACCACAACCACGTCAGCACCATCCATTATAATGTTGTCAAGCAGGTCGTCCATCTCCTGACGGATTATGTGACAGTGGATTTCGGCAAAACGGCTGCCGTAGTCGTTGAACTCGTCTATAGTCATTCCCTTGAAGAAATGAGAAAAGACGCGCTCCTTTGTCTTGCCGTTGTCATACAATCCAAGACGCATGAGCAATATCCACGGCAGATGGAGCATGAAGCCCCAAACCATGCGCGGAGTGCCAAACACAAAGCGTATGAACTCTATCAGCGTGTCTCTGTCAGTTAGCGTTCCGTCGAAGTCAAAAGCATATACTTTCTTCATTGTCACTTTAAGCGTAAATGATTATTATAAACGTGATGAACCACCCTGCCACGACAAGCTGCACAAAACGGTCGTGCATGACAAGTCCCGTAGGGTCGCCGCTCTTTTCATCCACCACGGCCAACTGTATGTAGCGCAGCAGGCCGAGGATGACAAAAAAGGTGGTCATGTAGAGGTTGGGACTGTGGAAACGGCTTATTACTTCGGGCGACATGGTGTACATGAGATAGCAGACGAGCATGACCGAACCCGTAATGGTAAGAGCCTGATTGACAAACGTGAGGTTGTAGCGGTTGGTGTTGCGCCGTGGTGCCTCGCCCGTCACGTTCATTATCAGCACGTCGTCGCGCCGCTTGGCAAAGGCAAGGAACAGCGTGAGCAGGAAGGTCATCATCACGAGCCAGCGGCTGAGTTCTATGTCGGTGGCCGCGCCTCCGGCCACCACTCGCAGCACAAAGCCGAAGGCCACGATGCAGACGTCGAGTATGGCGTATTGCTTCAGGCGGAGGCAATAGGCCACGTTAAGCACAAGATAGGACATCATGACTTCCGCCAAGACGACTTTGGCGAAGCACAAGGGCAACGCCATCGACATCATGCCGAGCACGCAGGCCAAGACAATGGCAAAACGTTGCGACACCAGTCCTGCCGCTATGGGTCGGCGGCATTTGTCGGGATGGCGGCGGTCGGCCTCAACGTCTATCACGTCGTTGAGGCAATAGATTGACGATGCGGCCATGCTGAACGTGACGAAGGCGAGCAACGAACAGGCAACGCCCATAGGGCTGAACAGATTGCCGCCAAACACCAATGGCATGAACACGAAGAGGTTCTTTACCCACTGCTGCGGACGTATTATTCGTATGACATTAACGGTTTTGTTCATTTGAATATCTTGTTTAGTAACTTTTGTAGGAGCCATGCAAAGGGCACGGTGACGGCGAAGGTGAGCAACACCGTAGGCCAAAAGCCCAGTTGCAACGGCCTTATCTGCTTCAGCACAAACTCATAGTGGATGATGTAGAACTCAAGGCTTATGGTGCCCACAAAGGCCAACAGCCTGAGCAGCAGCTTGGGCATTGCGGCAAAGGCATGGCTGAGCATCAGCGTGAACGACAACGTCAGCGGTATGTAGGCCATGCGCTCAAGGAAAAGGGGGAAACGGCCTCTTAGGCCTCCCTCAAAGTCGAGGCACACCCATGCGCTCAGCACAAAGGCAAGCACGGCTACGCCCCATGCGTGGGCATCGTCAACACGCTTTTCCTTCACCCAGCGGCCAACGTTTATGCCTATGAGGAAGATGGGGATTCGGCTAAACATTATCTCCAGATGGCGCAACGAGGCGTAAAGGCTTTTGTCGTAATACATCAGTATGCAGAACAGCATGGCCACTACGGGCAGCCAGCACCACGAACGCGAACGGCCGACAAGCGACATATAGCCTGGAGCGAAGACATAGAACAGCATTATTGCCGGCACATACCAGAACTGCAGCTCGCCATAAACGGTCCAGAAGCTCCAGTTGACTGCAATGTCGAGTATTGTGTCGGCCAGTGTCTTCCCACCTTTTATATATATAGGCACGAAGAACAGGCAGGCCACGACAAACCATGCGGGATAGACTCTCTTGAAGCGACGCAGGTAGAAAGTGCCGAGGGTGGTGCCTTTGCTCCATGCAAACCACAGCCCCATGCCACTGACAAACATGAACATGTCAACGCCCACATTGCCGCATCGGCACAAGCGAAGGAATAACGTCTCGTTGTGAGGGCCGCAGACGTGGAACAGCAGTATGATGAGCATGGCAAAGCCCATCAGCTCGCCACGAAACCTACTGATGTTCTCCCACTTCATGCTGTGGAACTCGTGCAATGCCTTTGTTTTCATACTGTTCATCCTTTCTTGTTCATGCTTGGATTAGCTATCTTGTCGATTACAAGTTTGGTGAGCCAGGCCAAGGCCACGGCCGAAATGAAGTACAGCAACAGTCCGTCATATACGTCGCCCCGCCTCGATATTGGAATGAATATCTTTCTCGCCACCGGATGAATGACAAACATGGCGGCGGAGATAGACCCAAACCACACCATCTTTTCGAGCAGCATTCGGGGTAGCGACTTGACAAGGCACACGGCGGCAAAGATGACGGCAATGGGCACCCAAAGCCAAGTCTGGAACGAGAAACAGCCTGCCACCACCGCTATCGACAGCAGCACACAGCGAAACAGCCAATGCCAACGGCTCGCTCCCGAAGGACTGAGGTAGAGGAAGCGGGCGACAAGCATACCAGCGCCAAAGGGCAACATGCCGCCGACAAAGTTATAGCGGAGATAGTTCAGGGCATCGCCGTCGGGAACGCAGCATTCCTGCAAAAGCCAGCAGACGGCAATGAGAGCGACGATATAACCCCAATGGCGACGAAACAGAACGACACGATAGATGATGTAAAGCTGCATCATCAGTCCGAAGAACCAATACGGTCCGGGCCAAATGATATTGTTGGGTTCGGGCAGAAGGTTGGCAACCATGCCAAACAACGCTATGACATTCTCGGCAGGATAGCGATATGGGCCAATGGTCATAAAATCGACAATGACGAAGGCCACAAAGCCCGGCACCATCATGCGCAGCAACTTCAAATAATGGCAGCGGGTGAAGTTCCACACCGTAGGCTCCGCGCCTTTCGATGCCTGCTCGTACTTCAGGGTAAGCCCATAGCCGCTGAGGAAGACGAAAATGGGCACTCCGTAATGTCCGAAATACGACATGAGCTGAATGAAAAACATTTCGTCCATCCCTCCTGCCACATAGTCGGCCAACTGCTGGCTGCGCTCCATATAGAACTTATATTCGTTCTCCTTAATGGCAAACTTCAGCAAATGGCAGAAGTTATGGAGCATAATGCCGAGAATGGCAATGCCCCTAAGTGCGTCGCACTCCGCTTTTGTCAATAATGTTTTTTTGTCTTCCATTGACATTTCATCTTTTACATTGTAACTGAACTTTCACTCCTCTTTAATTTTTAATTCTTTAATTCTTTAATTAAATTATAGTCCTCCTGCCCCTTCAATATCCTCGGTCTCTTCTCGTTGTAGTCATCCTCCAGCGGGTTGTAGTCGCTGCGGTATTCGGGGCAACTGATGCCGGCAAGGTAGAGAAGCAGGTGCGAGAGGTTGTCGGTCATAAACGGCCGGCTGCTCGCCCTCTTGATGCGCTTCATCATGTCGGGATGACGACGCTGGTACTTCTTCGAACACCAAATCCAAAACGGCACCTCAAACTCCTCGTGCGCCAAGCGGTAGTCAACCTTTGCCGAATGGTTTCTGCCGAACATCGGGATGCCGTCGCCGAAAGCCTCCTCGCCGTGGTCCGACATGTGAACTACTATCACCTCGTCGTCCTCCCAGCGTTTCAGCAGTTCGTCTAATATGTAGTCGTTGTATAGCGTGGCATTGTCGTAGTCGGCCAGAATCATCTTCAGCCTGTTGCTCAGCGTAGGCCACGTGTAGTCCTTGGCACGATAGCGTTTGTATTCCCTCGGATAGCGGTAGCCGTAAGTAGTGTGCTGACCCATGAGGTGAATTATGGTCAGGCGGTTGTCGCCCGTCACCTTCTTGTTTGGTATCGAGTCCTTCAGCCTGTCATACTCCAGTATCATGCCGCTATCCAAGCGGTGGAGCTTGTCGTTCCTTACGTCAAACTGCGCCTTGCTCAGCGTAGGATTATTCAGGAAGAAGCCGCCGCTGAAGTCATACACGGCTTCCTTGGCCTGCGGCAGGAACTGGTTGGTTATGAACGTCACGTTGTAGCCGGCCTTGCGGAACACCTCGGGAAACAGCGGATAGTCGCACCACTCGCCACTGTCGCCAACGGCATGAAGCGAAAAGACATTCTTGAACACAAAGCTCGTAAGATTCCAGCAAGACACCACATCGTCAAACACCGTCAGCTCGCCGTTTTCCTTGCGGCGCAACTGGTGGGGCGTGGTCTCATAGTCGTAGCCATAAAGCTGCGAGTGGTGCTTGTTGTAGCTCTCGCCCATGATGAACACGATGTGCGGACTTCTGTATGAGCAGGAGTCAACCTTCACTTTCGTTGTGCCCGCTATGAGGAAGTCGAGCTGCTTCGACGCAAGCTCGTTGGCGTAAATGCTGAAGGCCAACCTGTAGATGGGCAGATAGAGCGTGGCCTTGTCCTTGCGCGTCAACTCATGCTCCACCTCGCCGATATTGTCGTACGAAAGCAGACGGGCCGTTGCCTGCTTGTTGTCGGAAGTGGCAATGAAGCCGTCTATCAAAAGCCAGATGGACATGGCACCAAGCACGCCGCCGGCGGCTGCTCCAATGCTCACCTTCGCCTTGTCGGATGGAGTCAGCTTCTTATACATCCGCCCCCATCGTCCCGTCAGCTTGCGGCGTACCGCCGGATGGGTCTTCCGCCGCGAGACGATTATGCTCAGCACAATATGAGCCGTCAATATGGCCAACAAAAGCCCTACGGGCGACGAGAGTATCTCCCAGTCGATATACGAACTGAGGAAGTTCTGCGCCTCGCTGCTGTTTGTCTCGCCCACAAGCAACAGCATCGTAGGCGTCAGCGTTGACTTGAACTTCACAAAACAATACATGTCGATTATCGACACGCTGTAGAGAATGACGTACATGGCCGACCTAATCCACTGTCTCACCTTCCTCGGTATGCAGGTGAGTATGAGGCAGACGGCATAAAGGTCGAAAAACAACTCTATCGATGTAAGCGGATAAGGCTTTGCACCACGCATGTCGGGAACTTCCAGCATACAGCAGGCATAGCCTACAAGGAACATGAAAACAAAAAACGTGAAGTTGACCCTAATGGGCAAGAACACCTTCGACAGCAGGCGCATCACACCGTTACAAACTTTCTTCAGCTTTGGCTGCTTGTGGGTCAACAGGCCTACAATGGCTTCCGGCACAAGCGCGCTTATGTCCTTACCTTCCTTCAGCCTTTGGCGTATCTCGGTACTGCTCACATCGTATATTGGTGTATCTACGAGCTTCACTCTTGGTGGAAGCGAGGTGGCATCGACCTCATATCCGGTACGTGGATAAATCACGATGTCGTATTCGGCTGCTATCTCGTCGTGGTTGCGCCACTGGCCAAAGCGTTCCCAGTTGTCGGCTCCTATCAGCAGTGTAAACTCATGGTCGGGATATGTCGCCGAGAGCTTTTGCAGTGTGTCGTAGGTATAGGAAGGCTTCGGCATGGTAAATTCAAAGTCGGAAGCCTTTATGCGACTCTCACCCTCAAGGGCCTTGCGTGCCAGCATCAGACGGAAGTCTTCGTCCATCAGCCCCGACTGTTGCTTCAGCGGGTTCTGCGGCGACACCATCAGCCACACCTCGTCCAAGCCGACCTCTTCAAGCAGATGTCTGGCCAAGGCGATGTGCCCTTTGTGTATCGGGTTGAACGACCCTCCAAGTATTCCTATCCTCATACTACTTATTAATACAACTGTCTTCTGTAGGGGCGGACACATGGGTCCGCCCCTACAGTAGGCGGTTTAGGACAAATATTCTGTTACTGATTTAGCCTAGATACTTCCTTTAGCCCAAGAACTCGCTGATTATCTTCAAAGTCTCCGCCTTCGCCTTCTCCAAGTCGTCGTTAACAACTATTCGGTCAAACTGCGGAGCAAAGCTGAGTTCATATTCAGCACGTGCTATGCGCTGGTCAATCACTTCAGGCGCATCAGTGGCTCTCGCCTCGAGGCGGCGGCGAAGCTCATCAACCGACGGTGGCTGTATGAACAATGCCAAGGCCCTGTCGCCATAAAACTTCTTTATGTTGCAGCCGCCCTTCACGTCAACGTCAAACACTACGTTCTGACCTTGTGAAGTCTGGTGTTCCACCTGCGACTTCAGCGTACCATAGAAACGGTCGGTATAAACCTCTTCGTATTCTAAAAACTCCCCGTCGGCAATCTTTTGCCTAAACTCTTCGGGAGTCAAGAAGAAATACTCCACTCCATTCTGCTCCGAACCGCGCGGCTGCCGGCTCGTGCATGATATGGAGAATGCCAACGACAGTTCCTTATGCTCCGTCATCAGCCAGTTTATTATCGTACTCTTGCCCGTACCAGAAGGGGCAGAAAAAATTATTAATTTACCCATATTGTTTAAAAACAACTCCTTACAGCGCATTCAACACCTGCTCCTTTATCTGCTCCAGCTCATCCTTCATCTTCACCACGATGTTCTGCATCTCGGCATGGTTGCTTTTCGAGCCGGTGGTGTTTATCTCCCTGCCCATTTCCTGGGCAATGAATCCAAGCTTCTTGCCTACTCCTCGGCCTTCCTCCGCCATTGTCTCGCGGAAATACTTCAGGTGGTTGGCAAGGCGTTGCTTTTCCTCGCTGATGTCGAGCTTCTCGATGTAGTATATCAGTTCCTGTTCGAGGCGGTTCTTGTCGTAATCCACTTCGGGAATGCTCGCCAGTCCGTCTATTATGCGCTGGCGTATCTTCTCCACCCTCGCCTTCTCGTATGGCTCTATGGCAGCAAGCAGAGCCTCGATGTTGTCTATCTTCTCGGTCAACATCGTCTGCAGAGCTGCGCCTTCCTGCCGTCTGAAGTCAACAAGCTGTGCAAGGGCGGCGTTGATGGCCTCATTGGCATTGGCCCATTCCTCGTCCGACAGCACCTCCACCTCAGTCTTCGTCATCACGTCGGGCATTCTCACCAATGTGGTGAATATGTCCTGCGGTTCGGGAATGCCCGTAGTGGCGACGATGTCGCAAATCTGGGCATAATAGTTTTTCATCAAGGCCTTGTTTATGGGTGTAGCCTCCGAGCCGGCCTCCTTCTCTATCCACAGGCTGAAATCTACCTTTCCCCTTTCCAATGTCGTTGATATCGTCTGGCGTATTTCCATCTCCTTTTCACGATAGAGAGGGCAGATGCGTACCGAGAGGTCGAGCGACTTGCTGTTGAGCGACTTGACCTCTACGTTTATTTTCTTGTCTCTAAAGGCTACGACGGCCTTCCCGTAGCCTGTCATCGATTGTATCATATATCGTTGTTTGTTAATAATTCATTCAATTTTAATTAAGTAGTAAAAAGACTACCGTCAATTTAGTAATTCAGCTGCAAAAGTACAACAAAAGAATGAAATGGCAAAGGAAAAGTGGGTTTTTCTTCATTCTTCACCACAACAACAATCCAATATTTCCGAAAAGTGGTTTATTTTCACTAAGTTGGGATGCTCATATTCCTCCGTCTGCTCCAATGCCCACGTCGTATGAAACGGTATGTGTATGGCCTTCATGCCCACGGCGAGTGCCGGGGCGATGTCGCTCTTGAACGAGTTGCCCACCATCGTCATCTCTTCGGGCCTGCAGCGGCACATCCTGCACAGCCGCAGGTATTCGTCGGGCGACTTCTCGTCGGTTATCACCATGTCGTCGAAATAGCCCGACAGCCCCGACCGCCTCATCTTGCTCTTCTGGTCGATGGCCTCGCCCTTGGTAAACACCATCATCTTCATTCCGCCCCTGCTCTTCAGCCGCTCAAGCGTGTCAACCACATCGGGCAGCGGAGTGCCTGGCGCCGACAGCAGCCACTTTCCCATGCGCAGTATCTCGGCTATTGCTCCGCTCCCTATCCTGCCGCCCGTAACGCCGATGGCGTTTTCAATCAGCGACATGGTGAATGCCTTGCAGCCGAATCCCAACAGCTGCATGTTGCCCTTCTCGGTTGCCAACAGCGAGGCAATCACCTGCTCCCTGTGGGCCCACGGCGACAGCAGCCTGCAATACTCGTCCTGCACCTTCTCAAAATGCGTCTGGCAGTCCCACAAAGTGTCGTCGGCATCGAAGGCCACTACTTTAGTAAAGAATTTTTTATTCGTTGTCTTCATCGTTTCCGCTGCAATAATGCTATTGTAAAGAATGAAACGAAATGTCATGTCTATTTATTATACAGAGCGTTATTAAATTCCCATATTGCCTTATATAATAATGTATAGCATTAAAACAATGCTTCAAAAGGCTGTCAAAACAGATAATTTTATCGAATTTTGAAAAAAAACACGGAAAAACTTTGTTGGTAAAATAAAAAAGACTAACTTTGTAGCGGATTATAATATAGAGCAAAGTTGTACGTTAGGGCAAGATATGTCTAATAACTGATACTTATGTGCTTAATACAGTAAACAAATAATTAATTATAAATAATAAATTTAGGTACAATGAAAAAGAAATTTATCAATGGTTTTTTCATGGTGGCATTGCTTTTTGTCGCCATGGGTTCGTTTGTTTCTTGTAAGGACACAGACGAAGATGCAATTGCCGAGCTGAAGGCTGAATTGCAGAATCAGAACGCTACCTTGAAGCAGCTCATCGAAGCTCAGGTGAAGACTCTTCAGGACCAAATCAGCGCTCTTGAGACCGCAAAGAACGAATGCCAGAAGCAGTGCAACGAAGTTAAGGACCGCCTTTCTAAGCTCGAAGGCAACTATGCCGACCTCAAGGCCAACTACGAGCAGAAGATTAAGGAACTCGAGGTTGCCATCGCTAAGCTCGACGGCGTTCTCGACGCTATCGCAGGCTTGAAGAAGGATATCGGCAACATTAATGATGCTATCGGCGGCATTAATGGTGATATCAGCGACTTGAAGAATGAAGACATTAGGCTTGCTCAGTTGATTAACGATGTCAACAAGGTTGCCGCACAGGCTGCAGCTGACGCAAGCACCGCCTTGGCTCTGGCTCAGAAGAACGAAATCGACATCACCAACCTTACTGCTACTGTCAACACCATCAAATCTACCATCGTAGGTTGGGGTGAGAGACTGACAGCTGTTGAATTGGCCGCTGCTACTGCTCAGAGTACTGCCGACGCTGCATTGAAATTGGCAAAGGAAAACAAGGAGAAGCTCGACAATTTGAATGCCGGTTCTTCAGTTTCTCTCAAAGAGGCTAAGAGATACACCGACGATGCCATCAGGGCACTCAAGGGTAATGCTACCATGACACTCGGTGAACTCCAGGCAGCATTCAATACTTATGTTACTAACAACGATAATCGCCTTGACGACATTGAAGACGACATTGAGGATCTTCAGGACCAGATTGACGACATCTACGATGTATTCAAGAATCTTGTTGAGATACTTGAGCAGGCCATAACAAGCATCATCGTTCAGGGTACCGTTAACCCACTCATCGGCTACATGAACATGCCACTCGACATGCGTTCTACTATGCTTGCTGCGTTCTGCGGTGAAGCTGGTAGCACAAATAATGTTGTATTCCCAAGTGGAAGTCAAGCAGCATTTGTTGATCCATCCCAGTGTCCAAAATCTGAAGAAAGGAATTTCTTGAAGGCTCATGGAGTTGGTTACAATGACACATGGAAGATAGCTTCTGCTGGCGGTTATGTATATGACTGCGAGTCAAAAGACAACATGAATGCGGATGATTCTCAGAAGAGAGCTTATGCCGGTACACTCTATCTCACCATCAATCCTAACACTGTTAACTACACTGGTGAACTGCAACTTATGGACAGTCAGGACAACGAGTCTGGAATGAAGCTTTACAGCTTGAAGAAGTCAGACTATAAGCTGACATTCGGCTGGACAAAGGCTGCTGACAATGGCTTCTATGAGGCTAAGGCTTACGTAAACGAGAGCGACATCCCATCGCTTGCAGCACGCATCGACTTCAATGCCATTAAGGACGTTGCTAAGGACTTGCTCGACAACAAGAATGGTGTTGACCTCACTCAGATGGCTACTACTATCTACACTACATTCTCTAACATCCTCGACGCTTACGCTGTTAAGGCTACTTACAAGACCCCAGTATGGGACGAGACAACCAAGACAACGGATTATAAATTAAGCTCAACATACTCTAACTACAACTTGGCTCTCACAACCATTAAGCCACTGTCATACAGGTTCAATGTAAACGGCTTGCCACTTGACATCCTTTCAAGAAGATTTGCTACTATCAATGATATTGTAATCATATTCGATCAGGATATCAATATCGAAATCAACCTTGATGATGTTGAAACTACAATTCCAGTATCAGGTACAATACCAGAACAAGTCATAACCGATAGTTATGGTGGTACAATTACTATCCCAGAAACACCTTTCTCTACCACAGCTGACTTGACAGAATTCCTTAATTCTTTGACAAGTAACATTTCTGGTCAGATGAACACAGAGGTTCAGGATATGATTACCACTCTTCAGAATCAGGTTAACGGCAAGATCAACAGCTATATCTCTCAGGCAAACAACGTTGTAAACAAGGTGAACAGCGTACTCGACAGCTTCGAGAACTTTGTTAAGACCATCGACTCTAAGCTCCAACCTACAATGTTCTTCAGCGATGCAAGCGGCAACTACCACAAGGCCAGCGAGGTATGGATGGTACCAACCAAGCTGCAGATGAGCGGTAGTGGCGACAATGCAGTTAAACTTACTGCAACATCATACACCGCCGAGCTCCTCGCTCCTGCCTGCAAGAAACTTGTCTGCGTATCTAACGTGGTAAGATATGACAACAACGGCAATAAGCACACTGCACAGAACGGCGATGAACAGTGTAAAGCTGCAATGGACTACGCTAACGGCAAGGGTCTGCTGGGCGGCGTTGTTTCAGGTACAGTACGCGACTTCGCTTTGGTTACAAAGGGCGATTACGCTAATTACATCTACGAGGTGTCTTACTTCGCACTTGACTTCTCAGGTGTTCAGAGCCGTACCAAGTACTACATCCAGCCAGTACGCTAATATTTAAAATAGCAACAATATTAAAACGAAAGTAATGAAA
>JAQXRI010000039.1 GCA_029218445.1 Prevotellaceae bacterium
TTAGAAAAGAAAAATTGCAGATTTTGATAGAAATGGCTACTTTTGCAAAACAAAATAAGAGAATAATAACGTATTTGTCCACTTTTGAAAAAATTAATAATTTAAAAACATTTTCGGTGTCTATTCAAAGGGAGCAGTACAAGTATTACAGAAGTTCGTGGAAAAAAGTGTATGATTTGTTTGTATGTTCGTGGCAAAAAATGTATGTTATAACTAAAAGTTCGTGGAAAAAAGTGTGTGATTTGTTTGTAAGTTCGTGGAAAAAAGTGTACCTTTGCAGCAAAACCAAGTATTAATTGCAATTATATTGTATTAAAACACAGAAGGATGGAAAGAAAAATAGTAGCGAAACTTAGGGAATGGAAAAATTCTCCCAATAGGAAACCACTTATCCTTGCAGGAGCAAGACAGGTGGGAAAAACTTATATACTTAAGGAGTTCGGACGAAAGGAATATGAGAATGTCGCATATATTAACTGCGACCACAACGAACAGGCAAGAAGCTTGTTCTCCAATGGCTACGACATAAAAAGAATTATAATGGCCATTGGAGCTATAACCCATGAGACAATAAAGCCAGGCAAGACACTGATTGTCTTGGACGAGATACAAGAGTTGGAACATGGGCTTACGGCACTTAAATATTTCTGTGAGGACGCACCAGAGTATCATGTTGCCGTAGCAGGCTCGCTCCTTGGCATAGCCATGCGCCACGGCGAATCTGCACCCATTGGCAAAGTGAACATTATCAGGATGTTTCCGATGGACTTCGAGGAATACCTTATGGCAAGGAGTGAGACAAACGCACTTGAAATGCTGCAATCTGGCGACTGGACAACAGTTTCGATGATTCACGAAACCCTTCAAAAACTACTAAGGGAATATTATTTCGTTGGTGGTATGCCCGAAGCCGTTTCCACATTTGTCAAGTCACTCGACACCAATGCCGTGAGGCGAGTACACAACGACATTCTGTTCATATACCGTTCAGACATGTCAAAGCATGTAACACCAAATGAGGCTACGAGAATCAGCATGGTTTGGCAATCTATCCCCTCGCAGCTTGCACGCGAGAACAAGAAATTCGTCTATGGAGCCGTTAAGGCAGGAGCAAGGGCAAAGGATTTTGAGATGGCAATCCAGTGGCTTGTTGACGCAGGTCTTATTTACAGAGTGTCAAGAGTGCGAGCCGTAGGGATGCCATTGAAATTCTATGAGGATTTCAATGCCTTCAAACTTTATTTGCTTGATGTAGGCCTTCTTGGAGCCCTAAGTGAGATTGAACCGGCTCAGATGCTTCTTTCCAACGACTCACTGACAAAGTGCAAAGGCGCATTGACTGAGAATTACGTGCTTTGCCAGATGAAGTGTATTGATGAGCTTTATACATATTATTACTCACGCGAGGACTCAAAGCTTGAGGTTGACTTTGTGGTACAGCATAATGGCAAGGTGACTCCTATTGAGGTGAAAGCCGAGGAAAACTTACGTTCCAAATCCTTGAAAACATTTATGTCATCACATACTGACTTGATGGCGATACGTTTCTCCATGTCAAAATACAAAGAACAGGAATGGATGAAAAATGTCCCACTTTACGGCATTCCATCTGTATTCTAAAAAAATGTGGGGAAGGCATTAACTTTTCGGGATTCAATCGTTATTATAGATAGAACATCAAACAAAAAAAGGTATGAAAATGAAGAAAAGTATTATTATGTTGGCTCTCGCCATTGGCTTGGGAGCAACACAGGCAGAGGCCAAAGGCCAAGTGGAGGCAAAAGAGGTGAAGGTCGGCACGTTCGACAAGATTTCTACCATGGGAAGCATCGACGTTGTCTATTCGCAGGGACAGACACACTCGGTGGTAATAGTGGGCGAACGGAGCGACATTGAGAAAGTGACGGTTGATGTCAAGGGCGGAAAGCTCATGATAGAGCCAAAGACCGAAAAGAAGAATGTTGGCGGAATGACCGTGAGCAAGTGCAAACTGAATGGTGACGTGACGGTAAGAATAACCTCTAAGGACCTGAAAGAGGTGACGATTACGGGCAGCGGCGACTTCGAGGCTAACACAAACGTGCTGACAAGCAACATAACCCTCTCGGTGTCAGGCTCTGGCGAGATGGAGTTCAAGAAAATTGAGGCAAATGCGGCAAAGGTGTCGATAGCTGGGTCGGGAGACGTGAAGGTGAAGCTAATGGACGCGAAAAGCCTCAACGCCTCAATAGCTGGCTCGGGAGAGGTTGAGATAGACCAGATTACGGCAAAGTGCGACGCGGCAAAGCTGTCCATTGCCGGCTCGGGCGAGATGAAAGCGAGACTTGACGGCTGTAAAGCCCTCGAATGTAAGATTGCCGGCTCAGGCGACATAGAGCTTGAGGGCAAGGTGGTTGACTACACATCGTCAATATCAGGCTCTGGCAGAATAGACAAGGAGAAACTGACAATAACAGGAAAGACATCGGAAAGTGACAGCCGCAAGAAAGCGAACCAGGGGAGAAGGAGAACGGCAAGCGGAATCGACGCAAATCCATAACAGAAACATCTCTCTCAAGAAAGATGACCCAACGCGAGTTTGAACTGATAGCCAAAGAGTTGCGGGCTACGGCAGTTGCCTCAGCACGCCGCCTGCTATCCTCGACCGAAGATGCCGAGGACACCGCCGGCGACACCATGTTGAAGCTGTGGGCACTGCACGAACAGCTGAACGACAAGAGCCACGCTTTCAGACTCGCCACGGTCATCGCCCACAACGCCTCGTTGGACACGCTGAAACGACAGCAACGCAGCCGGAGCATCTTTGCCAATGTTGACTCAACAACACTAAGGACAGCAAGCCAAGCGGAAAGCCCGCAAGCTGCAATGGAGTGGAAGGACGACGAGCAGTGGCTTAGGCAACGCATGAAGAAACTGCCACCAAGGGAACTGCAAGTGCTAAGGATGAGGCAAGTGGAGCACCGAAGCAATGAGGAAATCGCACGGCTGATGGGCATAGGCGAGAAATCTGTCAGCGTGATGCTGTCAGCGGCAAGGCGCAAACTGTTTAACGAAATTAAAGAAAGGAACCGACAATGAATGACAAGACATTGAAAGAACTACTGAAGCGGTTTATGGACGGCGATACGACACTCGACGAGGAAGCACGACTCACCAAATTCTTCCGCCAAGCCACCGACAACGACAAGCCTCAGGGCATTGCCGACGACGACTGGCTTGCCTACCGCGAGATGTTCAGACAGTTTGACAACGACTTCGCAACGCCTGCGCCACCTAAGGCACGACGCAAGCCACTATGGGCAATGCTCTCCGCAGCGGCGGCAATACTGATATTGGCGGTTTGCATGGCAACGCTAAGCCTAAACCGAGGCAACGAGACGGAGACACAGATGGCAGCAATGACGGAACAGGCGGACAGCACGAAGACCGACACCATAAAGGTGCGCAACGTGGAGACAATGCCCACGAAGACGGAAAAGCCACGCCGACTGCGCCGCCTGCCCTGCACGCCACAAGTGCCGCGAAACTTGATAGCGGAAAGCGAGACACCGACAATGACACGGGAGGACAGCCTTCTGGAGGCAATGAGGGAAGTGGAGGCGGTAGTTGCTGCGATGACTGCCTATCAGGAACTGAAAATAAATGAGATTTGCAATGTAGAATACGAAGAAGAATACTAAAGACATGAAAAAAGTTTTAATCCTAATCGCCACCTTGGCAGCCACCATGGCTGTATCGGCACAGAAAAACATCGAGAAACTCTTCAAGGAACTCGACAAAATGGAAAACGTCAACATCTTGGAGAAGAACGACTACGAGGACGACAAGGACGCGCCTACGACATTCTGCCACTACAAGAGAGTTTTGATGGCAATGGCATATTTCGCCAACTTCGACAGACAGATTTTTCAGGCGTTCAATGCCGACAGCGACAGTGCCTACTCCTTCTACCGCAAGACTACCGACGCACCAAACCAAGAGAAGATAAAAATATCGTACGGCACATGGAACGAGCAGTCGGTAACGTTCGGTTCCTACGACAAACACAACTATCTCGTTGCCCTCTTCCGCGACAAAAGCGACCGGGACAAGCGTCATGCCTACGCCATCGTGTGGCATGAGGACAACGGCAACTTGATAATAACGCGCTATCATATCTACGGCAAAGACCCAAATAAGTCGCTAAGCTCGATAATTCTCGACGACGACAACATCATAATTACTGACCACTTCAACACCTTGGTGACAAAGACTCGCAGCATAAACGCGACAAAGGACGTGAAAAGCGACATTGACTTCATGAAACGCTTCGGCATGCTGAGGGCATCGTTCCTTGCGGCAAATAAGAACAAGGACGAGATATACAGGGTTGGAGCGGTGATGAAGATAGTGGAACTGTGCAAGGACTACAGCCACCTGCTCTCGCCCAACGAGCGCAGCACCTGCGAGGCATCGCTTGGCGAACTGGCAAAACAATACGACAACGACCCTTATTTGGCAGGAATGTTGAAGGAGGCGCAGCTGTTGGTGCAGAAGAGATAATTTTTTAGTTGACAAGTTGACAAGTAAAAAAGTTGACGAGTTGATAGCTTAATTGCCTATCACCTGCAACGGTAATAACTTGTCAACTCGTCAACTAAAAGGGGCGGTTAGACGGTTGAAGACAATTCGTCGAACTCACGTTGATGTTATTGTTTAAATTGGTTGGAAATATGTTACAAGATAAATCATTCAATTTGAATTATCGATATTAGGGCATGCTGAGGTTTTGTTTTTTTAACACAAAAACAGGCTGTATTTAAGCTATTTTTCGTACTTTTGCAGCGTGAGAATAGACATTATAACAGTATTGCCCGAAATGATTGAGGGATTCGTACACGAATCCATACTTGCAAGGGCCGAAAAGAAAGGATTGGCAGAGATTCATCTGCACAATCTGCGTGACTACACACTCGACAAGTGGCGCCGTGTGGACGACTATCCCTATGGCGGATTTGCCGGCATGGTGATGCAGTGCGAACCCATCGACCGCTGCATCTCTGCCCTGAAGGCGGAGCGCGACTACGACGAAGTGATATACACCTCGCCCGACGGCGAGAAGTTTGACCAACACATTGCCAACGACCTCTCGCTGAAAGGCAACCTTATTATATTGTGTGGCCACTACAAGGGCATCGACCACCGCATCCGCGAGCATCTCATAACACGCGAGATAAGCATCGGCGACTATGTGCTGACAGGGGGCGAACTGGCGGCAGCCGTCATGGCCGACGCCATTGTGCGCATTGTACCTGGCGTAATAGGCGACGAGCAGAGCGCACTGTCCGACTGTTTCCAGGACGACATGCTCTCAGCACCAATCTACACCCGTCCTGCCGACTACAAGGGATGGAAGGTGCCGGAAATACTGCTTAGCGGCAACGAAGCGAAAATAAAGCAATGGGAGTTTGACCAGGCAATGGAACGCACAAGAAGGCTGCGCCCCGACCTACTTGGCGAATGACGACATGGACTATCGTAAACTTTAAATAATATAAGTGTATGGAAGATAAAATAATCATACCCAGTATGAGTTTCAGCGATGCACTGTATAACACATGGCTGAACATTACAAACTTCGACGGACGTTCACGCCGCTCTGAACTTTGGTGGAGTTTCTTGGTTTACTTTATTTCCACTTGCATAGTAGGCCTGCTGGTGTCAAACGCAATCGCATTGACGGCCATAAGCCTTGTGCTGTATGGATGGATTGCAGCAGTCACTGTGCGCCGACTGCACGACCGTGGCCATAGTGGATGGTGGGTGGCGGCAGCCATCGCGTTAAGCGTGACGCAGAATGTGTATGCCGCCGCAAGCGGGTCCCTCGAACTGCTGCAGGCCGCCAACGTAACGCCCGAAGAGGTTATAGAAATCCTCTCGTCGCCCGTATATATTATATGCAGCTTAGGAGGCATAGTATGCAACATTGTAATACTCATCTTCTGTCTGCAAGACAGCTTCCCCGACAAAAACAAGTATGGCTTGTCGCCAAAATACTTCAGCCATGAGTTATGCAAAACTGTTCACCTAACATAAACCCTTCTTCGTAGAGAGCCTCAAGTTTGACAGGGTCTTTCTCTATCCTGTCAACCTCCAGAGGCCTCTGCGGACGTATGCACAACACCTCGCCACGGTCTTCCATGCGCTCTATCATCTCAAGCTGTTCGTTATACACCTTGATGCGGCGGCTGAGCGCAACGCGCAGACGCGGATATTTCTTATATATAAAAGGAGGAATCTTACGGTCGCGGCTCGTGTTGCGATATCCTTTGTTGCGTGTCAACACCAGCACGTTGAACTTGTGGCCCAATTCTATTGAACGCATCACCGGGATGCTGTCAACAATGCCGCCGTCGAGATACGGCTGCCCATCCACCGTTATCACCTTACTCACATAAGGCAGACTACTGCTGGCACGGCAGGCGTCAAGCAGACGCTGGCGGTTGCCCGACTTCTCGACGAAATACTCGGCACGCCCCGTAAGGCAGTTGGTGGCCACCATTTCAAACGTGCAAGGATTGTTGAAATATGTATCGTAGTCGTAAGGTATCAGCTCGTTGGGGAAGCGGTCGTACAGCAGTTCAGGGTCGAAAATGCAGCCCTGCGTCACGAGATGCTTCAGGCCGAGATAGTTGTATTTGACAAGCATGTCAATGTTGGAAATGCGGGCACGCCGAGGCTGCCTGCTGACATACGACAGCCCGTTGCAGGCACCCGCCGACACGGCCACCACATAGCGAAAATAGAGGTCATGCTTCATGAAGGCATCGAGTACGCCACTGGTAAACACGCCCCTCATGCCTCCTCCCTCGAGTACAAGTCCTGTATTTCTGTTAATTAGCATAATTATTGCCTATTAAAATTAAAATTTTGGTGCAAAGATACAGCTTTTTCGCAAAAAAGCACTAACTTTGCGCATTAAATGACAATTATTCACCTAAATTTAAATAAACATGTTTAGCAGAGAAACCTACATCAACCGCCGCGCAAAGCTCAAGGAACTTGTGAAAAGCGGCATCGTATTGTTTTTTGGCAACAACGAGTCGCCAATGAACTATCCCAACAACACATACTACCCCTTCCGTCAGGATTCATCGTTTCTCTATTACTTTGGCCAGCACCGCGACGGCCTCGTAGGTGTCGTTGACATCGACAACAACCGTGAAATACTAATAGGCGACGACATCGACATTGAAGACATCGTGTGGTATGGCTCGGTTGACACTGTCAGCAACCTGGCATCAGAAGTGGGAGTGCCCAACTCGGCACCAATGAAGGAACTCAAGAACATCTGCGACGAGGCGCTGCGCACAGGCCGCAAGATACACTTCCTGCCACCCTACCGCTACGACATAAAGATACAGATAATGGACCTGCTCGGCATTCACCCCTCACAGCAGAAAGAGGCGGCGTCGCTCGAACTGATAATGGCCGTGGTGAAGCAACGCTCGACAAAGGAGCCGCAGGAGATTGAAGCCATAGAGGCCGCTTGCGAGGTGGGCTACCTCATGCACACCACCGCCATGAAGACCATCAAGCCCGGTCTCACTGAGAAATACGTAGGCGGCATTGTTGACAGCGTGGCACTTTCGCACGCCACGAAAAACAGCTTCGCCACAATATTCAGCCAGCACGGCGAGATATTGCACGGAATACCAAAGTACGACCGTCTGCAGGAAGGCCGACTGGCTCTATGCGACTGCGGTTGCGAGCTGAACGACTACTGCTCCGACCACACCCGCACTTCACCCGTATCAAACAAGTTCACACAGCGCCAGCTCGAAATCTACTCGATAGTAGAGGCATGCCACGACTATGCCATTGAGGTGGCAAAGCCCGGAGTAAAGTGGATGGACGTACACATGGACGTCTGCCGAATGATGACCGACAAGCTCAAGGAACTCGGACTCATGAAGGGCGACACCGAAGAGGCAGTAAGGGCCGGCGCCCACGCCATGTTCATGCCACACGGTCTGGGACACATGATGGGAATGGACGTACACGACATGGAAGGCCTTGGACAGACATACGTGGGCTTTGACGAAGAGACACGTCCAAACCTAGACCAGTTTGGAACCAACTGCCTGCGCATGGGTCGCCGACTGGAGGAAAACTTTGTCATGACCGACGAGCCGGGCATTTACTTCATACCGTCGCTCATCGACGACTGGCGCGCCAGCGGTCACTGCAAGGAATTCCTCAACTTCGACAAGATTGAGACCTACAAGGACTTCGGAGGCATCAGGCTTGAAGACGACATACTCATTACAAAGGACGGATGCCGATTCATGGGCAAAAACCTCATTCCTTACCATCCAAAGGACGTAGAGGAATACATAGAAAAGAACAGAATCTAACAAAAAACACATTAAAAGAAAAAAAAATGAAGAAAGTTATGCTACTGTCGCTTGCCGCCTTGCTGACGCTTGGCGCCAACGCACAAGAAAAGAAAAATGGCGAAAACAACAACAAGCCAGTATTCACAACCATCAAGGAAAACAAAATCACAAGTATCAAAAACCAGAACCGCAGCGGTACGTGCTGGGACTACTCCACCCTCGCCTTCTTCGAGGCCGAAATACTGAAGAAGACAGGCAAGACCTACGACCTCTGCGAGTCGTTTGTGGCCAACAAGACCTACATGGACCGTGCCACACAGGTCGTGCGCTACCACGGCGACTGCCAGTTCTCGCAGGGCGGCTCGTGCTACGACCCGCTCTACTGCCTGCAGCACTACGGCATCTGCCCTGAGGACGCCATGCCATTCCCGGGTTCCCTCTACGGCGACTCGCTCAACAACTTCAACGAGTTCTTTGCAGTCATGGAGCCATACGTTGCCGCCGTTGCCAAAGGCGACTTCAAGAAGCTGTCAACACAGTGGAAGGTGGGCCTTCAGGGCATACTCGACGCTTACCTCGGCAAATGTCCCGACACATTCACCTACGAGGGCAAGCAATACACTCCGCAGAGCTTCGCCAACAGCCTTGGCCTGAACTTTGACGACTATGTTACCATCACTTCCTATACCCACCATCCATTCTACACGCGCTTTGCCGTAGAAGTACAGGACAACTGGCGCTTCCCACTCTCTTGGAACCTGCCAATGGAAGACATGATGCGCGTTATCGACAATGCCATCAACGAAGGTTACACCGTTGCATGGGGTGGCGATGTCAGCGAGGAGGGATTCACACGCCAGGGCCTTGCCTACGCCTACGACGTGAAAGGCCTGGAAAGCCTTCAGGGCAGCGACATGGCAAAATGGCTGCGCCTCGAAAAGTCGAAGAAGACAGCCCTCATCGACTCTCTCGGCTGCACCGTGCCTGAAATCACTCCTACACAGCAGCGCCGCCAGCAGCGCTACGACAACTGGGAGCTGACCGACGACCACGGCATGCTCATCTACGGCATTGCCAAGGACCAGAACGGCAAGGAATACTACATGGTAAAGAACTCATGGGGCGAGACAGGCGAATACAAGGGAATCTGGTATATGACCAAGACCTTTATAGCCGACAACACCATGGACTTCATGGTAAACAAAAACGCCATTCCTAAGGACATTCTCAAGAAAATGGTCGAGAAGTAATTGTCAGAGGTGAGGGGCCAAGAGGCCTCTCACCTCTCTCTTCTCCCCTTTAAAAAAATATAATTTTTTTTCATTATATGCCCTTATATTGTTTTTTATTTGTAACTTTACACGCCGATTATGCACATTTGTGACATCGGCCTTTGACAGGAAATAAAAAAAACAATATAAATGCATTTCAAATGGAGCTACAAAACACCCACCTCCGAAAGAAATCTGGCAGCTAAAGAACTGGCCGAGAAAATAGGCATGAGCCCTATTCTTGCCGACTTGCTTATAAGAAGAGGCATCAAGACAGAGTCGGCGGCCAAAAGATTCTTCCGCCCTATGTTGAGCGAACTTATCGACCCATTCCTTATGAACGACATGGACATAGCCGTAGATAGGCTTAACGACGCCATTGGACGTAAGGAAAGGATTATGGTGTACGGCGACTATGACGTAGATGGCTGTACGGCTGTGGCATTGGTATATAAAGTGCTGCAGCAGTTCTACTCCAACATAGAATATTACATACCCGACAGATACGAAGAAGGATATGGAATAAGCAGGAAAAGCATCGACGAGGCCAAGGAGAAAGGTGTAAAACTAATTATCGTGCTCGACTGTGGCATAAAGGCCATAGACGAGATTGCCTATGCCAAGACCCTTGGCATAGACTTCATCATTTGTGACCATCATGTGCCCGACGACGAGATGCCGCCCGCCGTGGCCATTCTCAATCCGAAACGCAAAGACTCCACCTACCCCTTCCACCATCTGTCAGGCTGCGGAGTGGGATTCAAGTTTATGCAGGCCTTCACCAAGAACAACGGAATACCATTCTCAAGGCTCGTGCCTGTGCTCGACTTCTGTGCCGTGAGCATTGCCTCCGACATAGTGCCGGTAACGGGCGAAAACCGCACGCTGGCCTTCCACGGACTGAAACAGCTCAACCAGAACCCGTCGGTAGGACTAAAGGCCATAATAAAAATATGTGGACTGACGGGCAGGGAAATAACCATGAGCGACATCGTGTTTAAGATGGGACCGCGCATCAACGCGTCAGGACGCATGCAAAATGGCAAAGAAGCCGTTGACCTGCTGGTCGAACGCGACTTCAAGACAGCACTGCAGGAGGCAAGCCAAATAAACGGCTACAACGAACAGCGAAAGGACATAGACAAACAAATGACCGAAGAGGCCAACTCCATCGTGGCCAAGTTGGAAACACAAAAGCACATGTCGTCGATAGTGCTGCATGGAGAAAACTGGAAAAAAGGCGTCATAGGCATCGTCGCGTCGCGACTGACGGAAATATACTTCCGACCTACAGTAGTGCTTACCGTCATCGACGGCATGGCAACAGGCTCGGCACGCAGTGTAGCGGGCTTTGACATCTACGATGCCATAAAGAGCTGTCGCGACCTGCTTGAAAACTTTGGCGGACACACCTATGCGGCCGGACTTTCAATGAGGGTGGAAAACATTCCAGAATTTAAACGACGATTCCAGAACTACGTCAACGAGCACATTCTGCCCGAACAGACACAAGCCATACTTGACATTGAGGAAGAGATTGACTTCAAAGACATTACGAAGAAAATGCTCAACGACTTGAAGAAATTCGCACCTCACGGGCCATGCAATCCAAAACCACTGTTCTGCACACACAACGTGTATGACTACGGCACAAGCAAAGTGGTGGGCAGACTTCAGGAACACATTAAGCTCGAACTCGTTGACAGCAAGTCAAGCAATGTCATGAACGGCATAGCCTTTGGCCAGAGCAGTTCGGCACTGTTCATAAAGAGCAAGCGCAGCTTCGACATCGTTTATACAATAGAGGAAAACGCATACAAACATGGCGAGGTGCAACTGCAGATAGAAGACATAAAGCCGTCGAATCCTGAACAGGGAGGCTACTGAAACAACACGCCAAACCATGAATGCTGACGACTATCGCGACATTCTGCGGAAACACTGGCACTACGACGACTTCCGCGGAATACAATTGGACATTATACAAAGCATAGGCCAAGGGCGCGACACCCTTGGACTTATGCCTACAGGTGGTGGAAAGTCGATAACGTTTCAGGTTCCGGCATTGGCGAAAGAAGGGCTTTGCATTGTCATAACACCACTGATAGCCCTGATGAAGGATCAGGTGGAAAACCTTTGCCGACGTGGCATAAAGGCCGCCGCAATATATTCTGGCATGTCGAGGGACAAGATTGTATCGACTCTTGAGAACTGCATATTCGGAGCTTACCGCCTGCTGTATGTGTCGCCCGAAAGGCTCTCGTCCGAACTGTTCATGAAGAAAATAAGCCACGTCAAAGTGAGCTTCATCACCGTGGACGAAGCACACTGCATAACGCAATGGGGCTATGACTTCCGCCCGTCGTATCTGCAAATCAAGGAGTTCAGGAAAATGATGCCACAGGTGCCGGTACTGGCGTTAACGGCAACAGCCACCGAAGCCGTTGTTGAGGACATTCAGCGACAACTCGGATTCAAGCAGAACAACGTGTTCAGAATGAGCTTCCTTCGACCAAACATTGCATACATCGTCAGGCGTCCCACCGACCGCCTTTCCGACATTCGCCTCATGCTTTCAAAAACCCAAGGCAGTGCCATCGTGTATGTAACACAAAGGGAACATGCAGAAAATACGGCAAAATATTTAAACCGCAACGGCATCAGCGCAACATACTACCACGCAGGACTTGACAGCACAATCAAGAACAAGCGACAGGAAGAATGGAAAAACGGCAACGTAAGGACTATGGTGGCCACCAACGCCTTTGGCATGGGAATAGACAAAGCCGACGTTAGGCTCGTAATACACCAAGAATGTCCCTCTAGCATCGAGGCCTATTTTCAAGAAGCGGGAAGGGCCGGACGCGACGGACTGAAGTCGTATTCAGTGCTGCTGTACGACCAGGCAGACCATAAAGCTCTAATCAGCAAACTGCGCAACAGCTTTCCCGAAAAGGAATATATAAGAAAGGTGTATGACGACATTGCCTACTTTCTGCAAGTTGCCATGGGCGACGGCTACAACTGCCGCTTTGAGTTCAACATCGAGCAGTTCTGCCGCAACTTCCACCACTTCCCCACCACCGTCGTCCCTGCCATCAACATCCTGGCTCAATCGGGCTACTTTGAATTTTCTGACGACGACGACAACAAGTCGCGCGTCAGGTTCCTGCTGCAACGCGACGAACTCTACAGGCTGCGCAACAATTCGCCCATGGAAGACCTCGTAGTAGAGAAGCTGCTGCGCACTTATGGCGGACTGTTTGTTGACTACATGTTTATCGACGAGTCTTACTTGGCCGAATCACTAAGCATGGAAAGAAACATGGTTTACTTCATACTAAAGGAATTGAGCCAAAAAAACATCATACACTACATACCGCGCAAAGCCATCCCCCACATTCGCTACACACAACGCCGAGAATACAGCCAACAGCTCGTCATTCCACCAAGCGTGTATGAGGAAAGAAAGGAAAAGGCAGAACAGAGGGTAAAAGCCATCATTGAATATGCAGAAAACGACACCATTTGCCGCAGTCGTCAGCTATTGGCATATTTTGGCGAGAAGACATCGGCCGACTGTGGGGCATGCGACGTGTGTCTTGACGAAAAGACAGACGACAAAGACAACGACTGGGAAAAAGCACTCGACATGGTGAAACAAACACTCAACGACAAAAGAAGGCACAAAATACAAGACCTGATGCAGCTCGACATTCCCATGGAACTATTGGCCGAGATAATGACCTACATGACCAACGAAGAGTTGATAGCCTGCGAAGACGACGAGGTGTATTTGTTGAAAGCAACATAATAAAAAACGAAAGATTGGAACAGGACGTTCCAATCTTTCTCTAAAAACCAAAATTACGAACCTCAAATACGATTCGTTAAAACCACGGCAAATATACGATTTTTCTCGCTTTGTCCCAAACATTCTTGCGTTTTTTTTCGCCTTACCCCCATTTTTTAACATTTCAGTGCCCCAAAAGCATCATTTCACCTCCATTTTCCATACATATACAACACATCTACATAAAAAGCCACACTATATGCAAAACCTAAGCGGAAATTATTTTTTATGTCAAATCATAAAAAAAGTAGCCAAAAAATTTGTAATTTCGTGGAAAATGTGTAATTTTGCAGCCGAAACATAAAAACAACATAATATGAAGAAGCAAAACAACAATACATGGTGGTGGCGTAACTCGAGATTCAAATAATCGCGGGCTACGAAGCTGTGTATAGTTAATTCAAATAGACACAAGGCTCATCGTTAACGCGGTGGGCCTTATTTTTATATTGTAAAAACGAATATAAAACAAATAATATGAAATCGTATTTAGTAGATGAAAAAGGATTTTATGGAGAATTCGGAGGGTCGTATGTACCGGAGATTCTCTATGCAACAGTAGAAAAGCTCAAGGAAGAGTATCTGCCCATACTTGAGTCAAAGGAATTTCAGGATGAATACATGTCGCTGCTGCGCGACTATGTAGGCCGACCATCACCTTTATATTATGCCAAGAGAATGAGCCAACGCTACGGCTGCAAGCTGTACTTAAAGCGCGAAGACCTCAACCACACCGGAGCACACAAGATAAACAACACCATAGGCCAAATACTGCTGGCAAAGAAAATGGGAAAGAAGCGCATCATTGCCGAAACAGGAGCCGGACAACACGGCGTGGCAACTGCCACCGTTTGCGCACTCATGGACATGCCATGCGTGGTTTATCAAGGAGCACTCGATGTGGAACGACAGCATACCAACGTTGAAAGAATGAAGATGCTGGGAGCTGAGGTAAGACCGGTGAAGACAGGCAACTGGACACTGAAAGACGCCACCAACGAGGCCATACGCGACTGGTGCTGCCATCCGTCAGACACCTTTTATATAATAGGTTCTACCGTAGGACCTCATCCCTACCCCGACCTCGTGGCGCGCCTGCAAAGCATCATCTCAAAGGAGATAAAGGAGCAGCTGCAGGAAAAGATAGGACGCGACTATCCCGACTACCTCATGGCTTGCGTAGGAGGAGGCTCGAACGCCGCCGGCACGATATACCACTACATCGACGATGAGAGAGTGAAGATTGTGCTTGCAGAAGCAGGAGGACTCGGCGTAGAAACGGGACACACGGCAGCTACCATACACGCCGGCAGACTTGGCATACTACACGGCTCACGCACACTCGTCATGCAGACACCCGACGGACAAATAATTGAGGCAGAGAGCATATCGGCAGGCCTCGACTATCCAGGCATAGGACCAATGCACGCCAACCTCGCTTCGCAACACCGTGCCACAGTCTTCAGCATCAACGACGACGAGGCCGTAAAAGCCGCCTACGAGCTGACACGCACCGAAGGCATCATACCTGCTCTCGAAAGCGCACACGCTCTCGGAATACTGCCAAAAATGCAGTTCAAGCCTGAAGACGTGGTGGTGCTGACGGTAAGCGGACGTGGCGACAAAGACGTCGAAACATACTTGGCCAACAAAAAAATGGCAGGAGAGTACGGCAATTTTTGAATTTTATTCAAAAATTGCAATTAAAGAATTAAAAATTAAAGAATTAAAGTTCTTGCGAGAATTAAAAAATTAAAGAATTAAAGTTCGTTATACATATAATATGGACACAATACTCTCATACACCACGACAAGCCGTACACTGCTTGCCGACCTATATACGCCAGTGGGCATCTATATGCGCCTTAGGGACATATATCCTCAGAGTGCGCTAATGGAGAGTTCCGACTACCACGACTCAAACAACAGCCACTCGTTCATTGGCATCAACCCAATTGCGTCGGTAGCTATAAGTCATGGCGAGGCAATATGCACATTCCCCAACGGTGAGACAACACGCCACGAAGTGAACAAGGAATACAAGTCGGACAAGGCTATCAATTCGTTCATAAAGCACTTCAAGGTAGAGGGCGAATATGCCTCATATTGTGGACTTTATGGCTACACGGCTTTCAACGCCGTACGCTACTTTGAGGACATCAACGTAAAGGACACTACAATGGAGAAGAACGATGCTCCTGACATGATGTATATACTCTACAGAGACATCATCGTATTCGACCATTTCAACAACAAGCTGACGATAATAACGCTTGGCGACGAGTCGGCCCTCGACGACATCTACCGTCAGATGAACAAGGCAAACGTGCATGCCTACGAATTCCATCCCGTTGGCGACACCACGTCGCCACTAACCGACGACGAGCACAAGGCCAACATACGCCGCGGCATAAAGCACTGCCTCAGGGGCGACGTCTTCCAGATTGTCATTGCCCGACGCTTCATTCAGCGCTACGAAGGCGACGACTTCAAACTCTACCGTGCCCTCCGCTCCATCAATCCTTCACCCTATTTGTTCTACTTCGACTTTGGCGGCTTCCGCATATTCGGTTCTTCACCCGAAACCCACTGCCGTATAGAAGGGCGCAAGGCATATATCGACCCGATTGCAGGCACCACCAAACGCACCGGCGACATTGAGGCCGACCGCAAGGCAGCAGAATATCTGCGCAACGACGCCAAGGAGAACGCCGAACACGTGATGCTGGTAGATTTGGCAAGAAACGACCTCAGCCGCAACTGCCACGACGTGAAGGTAGATTTCTACAAGGACTTGCAATACTATTCGCATGTAGTACACCTCGTCTCGCGCGTCAGCGGAACACTCGACGAAGGTGCCGACCCTATAAAGGCCTTCATCGACACTTTCCCCGCAGGCACACTGTCGGGAGCACCCAAAGTGAGGGCCATGCAGCTCATCAGCGAGATAGAGCCGCACAACCGAGGCGCCTACGGAGGCTGCATAGGCTTCATAGGTCTTGACGGCAGCCTCAACCAAGCCATTACAATCCGCACCTTTGTGTCAAGAAACGGCGAACTGTGGTTCCAGGCAGGCGGCGGCATAGTGGCAAAGAGCGATGAGGAGTATGAACTACAAGAAGTGAACAACAAGCTCGGCGCACTGCGCAGGGCAATTACAATGGCAGAAAAAATGTAAGGACACATGAAAATAGTAATTATTGACAACTACGACTCTTTCACATACAATCTGAGTCACCTGATAAAGTCCATAGGAGCTGAAGTGACGGTAATACGCAACGACCAGTTCACCCTAAACCAGCTGATGCCTTTCGACAAGATTGTGCTCAGCCCAGGCCCTGGCATACCGTCAGAAGCAGGACTTCTGCTCGACGTCATCAAGACTTACGCCGGCCACAAGCCCATATTGGGCGTATGCCTTGGCCATCAGGCCATAGGCGAAGTATTCGGCGGCACGCTCGAAAACCTTAGCGACGTGTTCCACGGAGTAGCCACCGAGGGCACGCAGTTCTCCAACGACTACATATTCGACGGACTGCCCAAGCGCATCACCATGGGACGCTACCACTCGTGGGTGGTGAGCCGCGAAAACTTCCCCACCAGCCTTGAGGTGACTGCCGTAAGCGACGAAGGCCAAATAATGGCTTTGCACCACAAGAACTATGACATCCACGGCATTCAGTTCCACCCCGAGAGTGTGCTGACGCCCGAAGGCAAGACCATAATAAAGAATTTTATTGTGCATCAATGAACTTTATTCTTTTAATTATTTAATTTCAAAATAAAAATTTGACCAACATGCAGACAATGAAAGATATCCTCAACAGAATGTTGAATCATGAGGAACTGACGAGAGAAGAAACCAAGAACATTCTGCTTGGCATAACACGCAGCGAGTATCCCAACGAGCAGATAACGGCATTGCTTACAGGACTGCAAATGAGAGGCATCACCGTTGACGAACTGCTCGGATTCAGAGACGGTATTCTTGAGACAGGAGTGCCCGTGCCACTCGAATGCGACAGATACATCGACGTAGTGGGCACTGGCGGCGACCGCAAAAACACGTTCAACATTTCAACAACATCGTGCTTTGTCATTGCAGGCGCAGGATATAAAGTAGCCAAACACGGCAATTATGCCGCCACAAGCACAAGCGGTGCCTCGAATGTAATAGCCAACCACGGAGTGCAGTTTACCAACGACATCGACAAGCTCAACCGCTGCATCAACGAATGCGGCATAGTTTATCTTCACGCACAGTTGTTTGCAAAGGCCATGAAGTTTGTAGGCCCTATACGCAAAGCCCTGCAGTTCCCTACTTGCTTCAACCTTCTTGGCCCTATCGTAAACCCTTCAAAGCCTCAGTGCCAGCTGCTGGGCGTTGCCAACCTCGACCAAATGCGACTCTACAGCAATGTCTATCAGAAAATTGGCATTGACTACGGCATTGTCAACAGCATCGACGGCTACGACGAAATATCGCTCACCGGCAACTTTAAGGTGACTACCAACAACTACGAGCGCATATTCAAGCCTTCCGACCTTGGCTTTGGCATCACCAAGCCCGAAGAACTGCGTGCGGGTGCCGACGAAAAGGAGGCAAAGGAAATATTCGACAGCGTGCTGGCCAACACTGCATTGCCTGCACAGAAAGACGTCGTCCTGGCAAACGCCGCATTCGCCATTCAAGTGCTCGAAAAGGGAAAGAAGGAAATCGACGAGTGCATAGACATTGCACGCGAATCGATAGACAGCGGAAAGGCATTGGCTACATTCAAGAAATTTGTTGAGCTGAACAGCTGAATTGACTATGAGAGACATTTTGGAAGAAATAGTAGCCCACAAACGCATTGAGGTGGAAAAGTTCAAGGAAGTGTTTTCTGAGACGGCTTTACACGCTCGTGTAGAGGAACTTATGACTACTCAAGACACTATCGAAAAGGTGTCGATGCGGAAAGCTATCGTAGAGTCGCCAACAGGCATAATAGCCGAGTTCAAGCGCAAGTCGCCGTCAAAGGGCTGGATAAAGGAAGAAGGGCGACCTGACATCATACCCTTGAGCTATCAGCAGAATGGGGCATCGGCAGTGAGCATACTCACCGACAGCCGCTACTTTGGCGGCAAGGACGACTTCATTGTCGAGGCAAGACGTTCAGGAGTGAACATTCCTATTCTATACAAGAACTTCGTAATAGACGAATACCAACTGTTTCAGGCCAGGCTCTGCGGAGCGTCGGCAGCATTGCTGATAGCAGCCGAACTGACTAAAGCCGAATGCCGCAACCTGTTGCGCATGGCGCATGAACTTCAGCTTGAGGTTTTGCTTGAAATGCACAGCGAGGAAGAGCTTGAATATGCCGACCTTGAGCCAGACCTCTGCGGAATAAACAACCGCAACCTCGGCACCTTTGTAACCTCGGTTGACAACTCGTTCCGCCTTACGTCGATGCTTCCCAAAGAGGCCGTCAAGGTGAGCGAGAGCGGAATATCAAACCCCGACACCATCCGACAGCTCAAGCAGGCAGGATTCAACGGTTTCCTCATAGGCGAGTGCTTCATGAAAGAAGAGAATCCGGGCGAGGCTCTTGCCAAATTCATCTCCGAGATATGATAATAAAGATATGTGGGATGCGGGAGCCCGACAACATACGCGACATAGCCCAAATTGGCGTAAATTGGATGGGCATGATTTTCTGGCCGCGGTCGTCGCGCTATGTGGCAGACCTCTCAGCCGCCAATGCCATTCCCTGTGGCATAGAGCGCGTAGGAGTGTTTGTTGACCAGCCAAACGACCACATTGTTGGGATTGCCACGAAATGCCACCTAAACGTCGTGCAACTGCATGGCAGAGAGAGCAAGGAGAGCATTGCCGACCTTCGCCGGCAGCTTCCCAAGGGCGTGCGGCTGATGAAGGCAATAAGCATATCATCTGCCGAGGACATCTGCAAGACCGCCGACTATGCCGACGTGGCAGACTATCTGCTGTTCGACACTAAATGCCAAACCGTAGGAGGCAGCGGGAGGCAGTTCGACTGGTCGCTCATCGACAACTACCAAGGTCCACTGCCCTTCCTGCTCAGCGGCGGCATAGGTCCCGACGACATGGAGGCAGTCAGCCAATTCCACCACCCAAAGATGATAGGAATAGACCTCAACTCAAGGTTCGAGTCAGCCCCAGCCTACAAGAATGTAGAGAAACTCTCGGCGTTCATTGGTGGATTAAGAATTAAAAATTAAAGAATTAAAAACAGAAGACTTATGAATAAAATCAACGCACTATTCGCCAACAAGGGCGACAAAAAACTGCTTTCGCTATATTTCTGTTCGGGCTGCCCTCAGCTTGAATGTACAGGCAACGTCATAAAGGCCATGGAGCGACGCGGCATTGACTTCATTGAGGTGGGCATACCTTTCAGCGACCCTATGGCCGACGGTCCCGTCATACAGGATGCGGCCACCACGGCACTGCGCAACGGCATGTCGGTGAAGCTGCTGTTTTCACAGCTGAAAGCCATAAAAGGCGAAGTCAGCATACCACTGATTCTGATGGGCTATCTCAATCCTATCATGAACTTCGGCTACGAGTCTTTCTTCCAAAACTGTGTTGACAGCGGAGTGTCGGGAGTAATCATACCCGACCTTCCGTTTAAGGACTATCTCGACGAGATAAAGCCCGTTGCCGACAAATACGACATTCGCGTCATCATGCTCATCACCCCCGAGACGAGCGAGGAGCGCATACGTTTTATCGACGACCACACCGACGGTTTTATCTACATGGTATCGTCGGCAGCCACAACCGGCGCACAAAAGAGCTTCGACGAGAACAAGCAGGAATATTTCCGCCGCATAAATGCCATGAACTTAAGAAATCCCCGCATGATAGGTTTCGGCATCAGCAACAAACAGACTCTCGAAAGTGCCCAAGCCAATGCAGCAGGAGCAATAATAGGCAGCAAGTTCGTAACACTGCTGAAAGAAAGCCAAAACGCCGACGAAGCCCTCGACAAACTCTTCGACGCATTGTCGAAATAAATGGATGTAACTCTCTCCACCTAATGTAGGGGCGGACCCATGTGTTCGCCCCTACATTAGGCGATTTTATGGTTTAAAAACAATTCGTCGAACTCACGTTATTTAATCTCCGTAATCCTCACCTTGCCCTCAAACGAGACGACAGTATCGAGAATGTAGCTTGTGGTTTCCTCTGGAACGCCTATGATGGTCTCGAAATGAAAGCCCTCCTTGTCAATACGTGTGAAACGTATGTCGCCAAGGATTGACTGACTGAGAAAGTCGGCAGGCACGTGGCTGCCATACATCTTCTTGCTTATGTCGCTCGAATAGAGCTTGTCGCCGCCGTGATACACACTGACATGTATGATATTGTCGTAGAACACGTTGTCCACCGCCACGCCATCGTCGTTGTAGCTGCGGCGCAGCACCTTGAACCTCGTTGGATTGACCGTCACGTAGCAGTGGTAGTGCTCGTCGGAGAAAGTCACTACAGTGTCGCGCTTGAGCACCTCGCTGACCACACCCACCATGGTTGAGCGTCGCTCGAAGGCAGCGTTGTCGTCGGGCGAGTCGCTCTTGGTGAGTTTCAGTTCCTCGCCGTTCTGATTCTTGAACACAAAGATGTTGGCCGTCAGTTTTACTATGGGGTAGCGCGAGGGAGGCTCGCCAACCACAAGCGAGTCGTCGATGACCTTGAAACATGCAGGCTGACTTGTGCTGTCGGGATAGAATATTGTGTCGCCCTTAATCTTGAAGTTCACCTCTTGGGTCTCATCATCTATCCAAACTCCCTGCAACAGTCGCTTCGACTCGTTGTCCTCCTCCTTCGAAGCCTGAGTCGGCGCCTTCTGCTGGCAGGCCGCCACCATCCATGCTGCAACTATAATGTAGATAGTTTTCAACGTTTTCATTTCCCAATGCAACGACATTTATGTCTGTACTAAGAGTTAAAAATATTCTGCATCATTAAATGCCACGCCACGCAAATCTTTCGGACTTGTCATTACTTCTTTCAAATCCAAGGGCCATTCTATGCCAAGCGACGGATCGTCAAAGCGTATTGACGCTTCGGCTTGCGGATTATATGCATTGTCAACCTTATATGTAAAAATAGCCTCGTCGCTTAACACCAAAAAGCCATGGGCAAATCCGCGCGGAATGAACAGCTGGCGCTTGTTTTCATCGTTCAGCTCCACCATGACATGTTGTCCAAACGTAGGGCTGTCCTGCCGCAAATCGACGGCGACGTCCACCACACGGCCTTTTATGACCCTAACGAGTTTGGCCTGCGACGCCTCTCCCTTCTGATAGTGCAAGCCCCTCAACACGCCGTAACTCGACTTCGATTCATTGTCCTGAACGAAATCCACCTTCCCGACATGTTGCTCAAACTCCTCTTTCTTCCACGATTCAAAGAAATAGCCGCGCTGATCGTCAAAAACCCTCGGTTGGACAATCACTACGCCGTCTATTTTGGTTTTTATATATTCCATTTGTGCCATTTTATCTGTTTTCTGCATGCAAAAGTAGCAATTAAAAATGATATATGAAACGTTTTTGATGAAATTGTACTATTTTACACACATTTTTGTTTGGTTTTCCCGAAAAAATGAGTAATTTTGCACTCGTGATTGAATTAGATAGACATATTGAGATACTTCTTCTCGACAACGATTGTGTCATCATACCCAACTTCGGAGGTTTCGTGACACACTATGTCGATGCAAGATATGACGAGAGCGAAGGTTCGTTCTTGCCACCCCTTCGTACCCTTGGCTACAACCCCCACCTGAAGAACATCAACGACTCGCTGCTTGCTCAGTCGTACGTTGAGGCCTACGACATCAGCTACCCTGAAGCGCAGCGCAAGATAGCCGAGGAGGTTGACAACCTGAAGACCGCATTGAGCGAACAAGGGCAGTTTGAGTTGAAAAACATCGGAATGCTTAGTCTTAACGACATGGGCGACGTAGTGTTCGAGCCATGCGAAGCAGGCATTCTCACCCCCGACTTGTATGGTTTAGGCTCATTTGAAATGCCTAAACTGGCCGACGCCTCCACAGCGTCACCGCAGCCAGCCACCGCCGCCGAGCCCTTTGTGCTGTCGCCCATACAGCCTGCCGACGATTTTGCAAAACCCGACAAGCAGTCCGACGAGCTTGAGGCTAACGGCTGCGACAGCGAGCCAAGCGAGCGCACCATAAGCATAAAAGTGTCATGGTTGAGAAACATTGCCGTGGCAGCAGCGGCCATAGTGGCCTTCTTCTTCTTGTCAACACCAGTCACCAACAGCATCGAGGGCAAGCTGTATGTTAGCGATATGGGCACAGGACTGCTGACGAAGATTTCAGAGCTTGACACCCCCAACAACGCAAAGGCAAAGGCAAGCGCGACAATTGCCAACGAGGAGATAAAGGCCACCGTGGCCAAAAAGGTAGTTGAGAAGGCCAAAAGCGACTCGTTGAAGACGGCAGGCCTTACCAAAGCCGAAAAGCCCGAGTCCACCGACAAGCCCCTGCCCGCCTATTGCATAGTGATGGCAAGCCAAGTTACAAAGAGCGGGGCTGAAAACTTTGTGAAGACCCTAAAGGCCGAAGGCTACGACCAGGCCTACACTTATATTAATAATAATGTAGTAAGAGTGGTATATGGGCGATATCCTACAGAACAGCAAGCATACAACAAGCTGAAGATTGTAAGGGGTAACAAATACTTCGAACAAGCTTGGATTTACAAAATGACACATTGACAAAATTAAGGAATGAAAAGAGTTAGATGCCCGAAATGTGACACATACATCACATTCGACGAAACGAAATTTTCTGAAGGACAGTCTCTCGTTTTCAAATGCAACGAATGTGGCAAGGAATTCGGAATACGCATTGGCACCTCCAAACTGCGCAACACCCAAAAGGAAGAAGTGCTTGACGAATATTCAAACGAAAACGGCGTTGGCTCGTTGGTAGTGATTGAAAACGTATTCCACTACAAGCAGGTACTGCCACTCAAGATGGGAGACAACACCATTGGACGATACATGAAGGGGAGTGCCACCACACTGCCCATCGAGACCAATGATCCAAGCATTGACATCAACCACTGCACCATAAACGTAAGTCGTGACAAACGCGGAAAGCTGAAATATGTGTTGCGCGACGGACCAAGTTACACGGGTACTTTCGTTGACAACGAAATACTGGGCGACCGCGAGCGCAGAGTAATAGACGACGGCACACTGTTCACCATAGGAGCCACTTCCATCATACTGCGCTCAGGCGACAGCAAAGACGACGAATAGCACCATATTAAAAGAACAAAGAAAAAAGGAAATGAAACCAACAGCAATACTCCTTCTGCATTGTCCCGACCAACCGGGCATAATATCTGAAATGACCCGATTCATCACCGACAATCAGGGCAACATCGTATATCTCGACCAATATGTTGACCGTCAGGACGGCATCTTCTTCATGAGAATGGAATGGGAGCTCGACGCATTCCTCATTCCAAGGGAAAAAATCAAAGAGTACATCGACACGCTTTATGCACAGAAATACTCAATGACATGCAGCCTCTATTTCAACGACGTGAAGCCACGCATGGCCATTTTCGTGAGCAAGATGAGCCATTGCCTCTACGACTTGCTGGCACGCTACAAGGCAGGAGAGTTCAACGTCGATATACCATGCATAGTAAGCAACCATGAGGAGCTGAGGTATGTGGGCGAACAGTTCAACATTCCATTCCACGTGTGGTCGATAAAGAAAGACCACTCCAACAAGGCGGAAGTGGAGCAGGCCGAAATGGAACTGTTGGCAAAAGAAAAGGTGACATTCATCGTACTGGCCAGGTACATGCAGATTATCAGCGACGAGATGATAAAGTCATACCCCAACCATATTATAAACATACACCACTCGTTCCTACCTGCATTCATAGGTGCAAAACCATACCACCAGGCATGGGAACGCGGCGTGAAAATAATTGGAGCCACAAGCCACTACGTAACTGCCGAACTCGACGCAGGCCCGATAATAGAACAGGACGTTGTGAGAATAACCCACAAGGACACACCCGAAAGCCTCGTGCTGAAAGGCCGCGACCTTGAGAAGATAGTGCTTTCGCGTGCAGTGAAGAAGCACATTGAAAGGAAGATACTCACATACCACAACAAGACGATAATATTCAGCTAAGGAAACAATGGACATAGCTATAGTCAAATACAACGCAGGCAACATCTACTCGGTGGTAAACGCCCTGCGGCGCATGGGCATCGAGCCAAACCTGACCGACGATGCCGAAAGCCTCATGAAGGCCGACAAGGTACTCTTCCCCGGACAGGGTGAGGCAAGGAGTGCTATGGAGTATCTGAAGGCAAGGCGGCTCGACGAGGTTATACGCAACCTTAGGCAGCCGGTGTTCGGCATTTGCGTGGGCCAGCAGCTGCTGTGCCGCCATTCAGAAGAAGGCGACACCGACTGCATAGGCATATTCGACACCGTAGTGAAACGCTTTCAGCCACATAAGCACGAGGAGAAAGTGCCGGCAATGGGGTGGAACGTCATTACCGACACTCGCTCGCCGCTGTTCAAGGGCTTCACGGGCAACGAATACGTGTATTTCGTCCACAGCTATTACGTACCTCTGTGCAACGACACCATAGCCACAGCCGACTACATACAGCCCTACAGCGCGGCCCTTGCCAAAGACAATTTCTATGCCACACAGTTCCATCCGGAGAAAAGCGGCAGCGTAGGGGCTCGCATACTACAGAATTTCATCGACTTATAAACCATCACTGAACATGATTGAACTCATACCGGCAATAGATGTAATCGACGGGAAATGCGTGCGCCTGACAAAAGGCGACTACGACACGAAGACCGTTTACGGCAACCCCGTTGACATGGCTAAGATGCTGGCCGACAAAGGCTTCACACGCCTGCATATTGTTGACCTCGACGGAGCCAAGTCGCGGCATATAGTCAACGTGGAAGTGCTGAAAGGCATTACGTCGGCCACAAGCCTCACCGTTGACTTCGGTGGTGGCATAAAGACCGACGACGACATCGTGAAGGCCTTCGACAACGGAGCGGCAATGGTTACAATAGGCTCAATAGCCATCAGCAACCCCGACCTTTTCAATGAATGGCTCGACAAATACGGAGCTGCGAAAATAATCCTCGGAGCTGACGTGCGCAACGGAAAGATTTCCATCAACGGATGGAAAGAGGACTCTGACACCGACCTACTGCCCTTCCTCGAAAAATATGTCGAGCATGGGGTAAAGACAGTGCTTTGCACCGAAATATCGCGCGACGGCATGCTTGGCGGAACAGCGGTGGAGCTCTATTCGCAGATAATGAAAGCCTACCCCACCCTCCACCTCATAGCAAGCGGCGGAGTGTCGAAGGCTGAAGACATATACGAGCTGAACAACCGGGGAATACCTGCCGTAGTGTTTGGAAAATCAATATACGAGGGAAAGATTGACCTCGACGAACTGCTTGCATGGAGCAGGCGACAATAGTACTTACACCTTATTATATATTAATATGGGACTTGCAAAACGAATAATACCCTGCCTCGACGTAAAAGACGGCGAAACAGTGAAGGGAACAAACTTTGTCAACCTTCGCAAGGCGGGCGACCCTGTCGAACTGGGCAAAGCATACAGTGAGGCGGGGGCCGACGAGCTTGTCTATCTCGACATCACGGCCAGCTTTGAGGGCAGAAAGACTTTTACCGACATGGTAACGCGTGTGGCTCGGGAGATAAACATTCCGTTCACCGTGGGAGGTGGCATCAACGAGCTTGCCGACGTCGAGCGTCTGCTGTATGCCGGTGCCGACAAGGTGAGCGTCAACAGTGCGGCCATACGCCGCCCGCAACTGATTGACGAGATAACCCGACGCTTTGGCAGCCAGGTGTGCGTTTGCGCCATCGACGCCCGCAACGACGCCGACGGATGGCACTGCTATCTCAAAGGCGGACGCGAGCGCACCGAGCGCGGACTTTTCGAATGGGCTCACGAGGCGCAGGAGCGCGGTGCAGGCGAGATACTCTTCACCAGCATGAACCACGACGGCGTCAAGGACGGATATGCCAACGAGGCGCTGGCACGACTTGCCGACGAGCTGTCAATTCCGGTGATAGCCAGCGGTGGAGCAGGCAGGAAAGAGCATTTCCGCGACGCGTTCACCGTGGGACATGCCGATGCGGCCTTGGCGGCCAGCGTGTTCCACTTTGGCGAGATACCCATCGGCGAGCTGAAGCAATATCTTAAGGAGGAAGGCATAAACGTTAGAATATAATAAAAAAAAGCACAACATAATGAACATCGATTTCGAAAAAACGGGCGGACTTGTTCCCGCCATTATCCAAGACGCCACGACCAAGACGGTTCTGATGCTGGGATATATGAACAAAGAGGCGTTTGACAAGACGCTCGAAACAAAAAAGGTGACTTTCTACAGCCGCTCACGCCAGTGCCTATGGACCAAAGGAGAGACCTCGGGCAACTTTCTTGAGCTGGTGGACATAAAGGTTGACTGCGACAACGACACCCTTCTTGTCAAGGCCAATCCCCAAGGCCCTACATGCCACACGGGCACCGACACCTGCTGGGGCGAGAAGAACGAGAAGAATCCGCTGCTCTTCCTCACCTACCTGCAGGACTTCATCAACCGTCGCCATGAAGAGATGCCCGAAGGCAGCTACACCACCTCGCTCTTCAAGGACGGACTCAACCGCATGGCCCAAAAGGTGGGCGAAGAGGCCCTTGAAGCCGTAATAGAGGCTTGCAACGGCACCAACGAACGCCTCATCTACGAAGGCTCTGACATGATATACCACCTCATAGTGCTGCTCACGAGCAAAGGCCTGCGCATAGAGGACCTGGCAAAGGAGCTTCAGGTGCGCCACGACCCCAACTGGCACAAACACTGATAAGTTATGCTGATCGAATACAAGAACGTCAAAGTATGCCAGGCCGACGGCAATGTGATACTGTCCGACGTCAACTTCAACGTCGAGGAAGGCGAGTTCATCTACCTCATAGGCAGAGTAGGCACCGGCAAGAGCTCGTTGCTCAAGACAATGTATTTTGAGCTTGACGTAAAGGAAGCCCATACGGCCACTGTCCTCAACCACGACATAACGTCGCTGAGGCGCAAGCACATACCTGCACTGCGCAGGCAAATGGGCATAATATTCCAAGACTTCCAGCTTCTTACCGACCGCACCGTAAGGCGCAACCTGGAGTTTGTGCTGAAGGCTACGGGATGGAAAAAGAAAGAAGAAATCAGCGAACGCATAGCCGAAGTGCTGAAAGAGGTGGGCATGGAAGAGAAAATAGACCAAATGCCACACGAACTCTCTGGAGGCGAACAGCAGCGCGTGGCCATAGCACGGGCCATACTCAACAAGCCAAAGATAATAATTGCCGACGAGCCGACAGGCAACCTCGACCCCGAAACGGCCGAGAACATCATCCGACTGCTGCGCAACATCTCGCAGACAGGCACTTCGGTGGTGATGAGCACCCACAACCTTCCGCTGCTCGACAAATATCCGGGCATTGTATATCGATGCACAGGTGGACACCTTGAAGAAGTGACCAACGACTACAACAAGATAAAGATGGAATTCGATTGACCATCAGAAGACTAAAAAAAGAAAAAAACAACAAAAAAAGCAAGTAATATGAAAGTAATGAAATTCGGAGGCACGTCGGTTGGCACTCCAACTCGAATGAAAGACGTGACAAAGCTTGTAACAGCATCAGGCAACCCAGTATTCGTAGTGTTCTCTGCCATGTCGGGAACAACCAACTCTCTTGTGGAAATCTCAAACTATCTCTACAAGAAGAATCCTGAAGGCGCAAACGAGGTAATCAACAAGCTCGAAGAAAAATACATGCAGCACGTTGAGGAACTCTACTCCACACAGGAGTGGAAGGACACTACACGCGCCTTCCTTTCCGACGTGTTCAAATATCTGCGCTCATTCACCAAGGAACTGTTTACCAGCTTCGAGGAGAAGAGCATCGTGGCTCAAGGCGAAATAATGAGCACCAACATGATAGCCAACTACATGAAGGAGCAAGGCATCAAAGCTACACTGCTGTCGGCACTCGACTTCATGCGCACCGACAAGAACGCAGAGCCTGACCCATCATACATAAAGGAGAAACTGACAGCCATTCTCGAAGAAAACCAAGGCTCACAGGTTTACATCACACAGGGCTTCATCTGCCGCAACGCCTACGGCGAGATTGACAACCTCCTGCGCGGCGGAAGCGACTACAGCGCTTCGCTCATAGGTGCCGCCATCAACGCCGATGAGATACAGATATGGACAGACATCGACGGCATGCACAACAACGACCCGCGCGTGGTTGACAAGACAGCCCCCGTTCATCAGCTGCACTTCGAAGAGGCCGCCGAGCTGGCTTACTTCGGCGCAAAGATTCTTCACCCCACATGCGTCCAGCCGGCCAAGTTCGCAGGCATTCCTGTACGCCTGCTCAACACCATGGACCCCGGGGCCGAAGGCACTACCATAAGCAACTACACCGAAAAGGGCAAGATAAAGGCCGTTGCCGCCAAAGACAACATCACGGCCATCAAGATTAAGAGCAGCCGAATGCTGCTCGCCACTGGTTTCCTGCGCAAGGTGTTCGACATCTTCGAGAGCTACCAGACGTCCATCGACATGGTATGCACGTCAGAGGTGGGCGTGTCGATGAGCATCGACAACCCAAGCCGTCTGAACGAAATAGTTGACGAGCTGAAGAAGTACGGCACCGTAACCGTTGACACCGACATGTGCATCATCTGCGTCGTAGGCGACCTCGACTGGAGCAACGTAGGCTTTGAGACACTCGCCCTTGAGGCAATGAAGAACATTCCAGTGAGAATGATTTCCTACGGCGGAAGCAACTACAACATCTCGTTCCTCATAAAGGAAGCCGACAAGAAACGCGCCCTGCAAAGCCTCAGCACCACTCTGTTCAACTCGTAATGCCATCTATACAAGAAAACACATTAAATAAAAACAATACATAACAAAACACAAACAAGACTTATGAAAGGCTTTTTTCCAGTAGAGAAGTTCCAGTCGATAAGGACTCCCTTCTACTACTACGACACAGAGCTGTTGCGCACCACATTGCGCACCATCAACGAAGAGGCGGGCCGCCACGAAGGTTTCGTGGTACACTATGCCGTAAAGGCCAACGCCAACCCTACCCTGCTACGCATCATACGTGAGGCAGGCCTGGGGGCCGACTGCGTAAGCGGAGGCGAAATAGAAGCAGCCATCAAGGCGGGATTCAACCCTTCGGGCATTGTTTATGCCGGAGTGGGCAAAAGCGACTGGGAGATTAACCTCGGACTTGACAACGGCATCTTCTGCTTCAACGTCGAGAGCCTGGCCGAACTGGACGTCATCAACCAGCTTGCACATGACAAAGCCAAGACGGCGCGTGTGGCTTTCCGCATCAATCCTAATGTAGGTGCCCACACTCATGCCAACATCACCACAGGCCTTGCCGAAAACAAGTTCGGCATTGCCATGCGCGACATGGTGGCTGTCATAAGAAAGGCACAGGAAATGTCGAACGTAGAGTTTGTAGGACTACATTTCCACATCGGTTCGCAAATACTCGACATGGGCGACTTCATAGCTCTCTGCAACCGCATCAACGACCTGCAGGACGAGCTTGACCGCGAGCACATTAAGGTTGAAAACATCAATGTAGGCGGCGGACTGGGCATCGACTACGAGCATCCCAACCGTGTGCCCGTGCCCGACTTCAAGGCCTTCTTCGACACCTATGGCCGCCACCTGAAGCTGCGTCAAGGACAGAAGCTCCACTTCGAGCTTGGCCGTTCGGTGGTTGCACAGTGCGGCTCGCTCATCACCCGCACGCTTTACATCAAGCAAGGCGAAGTAAAGAAGTTTGCCATAGTAGATGCCGGCATGACCGACCTTATTCGTCCCGCTCTCTACCAAGCCTATCACAAGATAGAAAACATAACAAGCGACGAGGCGCTCGACACATACGATGTGGTAGGCCCCATATGCGAATCGAGCGACGTCTTTGCAAAGCAAATAGAGCTTAACGCAACACGTCGTGGCGACCTTATCGCCTTGCGCTCGGCAGGTGCCTACGGCGAAATAATGGCGTCGCAATACAACTGTCGCCCTATGCCTAAAGGCTACACGACAGAAGACTTGAACAACATTTGAAATTTATGACATTCGACACACTCACCATAGCTATCGTTTGTGCATTATTCGTCATTTCAGGACTTTCCACAGTGCTCAATCCGCTGCTTAGAAGGCCCAAAGAAAACGAAACGAGGGAAAGTGTCGCCACAACTGACGCCTCCATCTCCATAATCCTCGCCGTACATGACGGCGAGGAGGAGCTGGAGCGCAACCTTCCTCTAATGCTCAGCCAAGACTACAACGGAAAGTATGAGGTAATAGTAGTCGATGAGTCGTCAACCGACGACACGGCTGAAGTGCTGAAACGCATGAAAAACAAATACGACAACCTCTACGCAACATTCATTCCGGAATCAAGCCACTACATCAGCCGACGAAAATTGGCCCTGACCGTTGGGGTGAAGGCGGCAAAATACGACTGGCTGCTGTTTACCGACGCCGACTGTCGTCCGGCCGACAACCAGTGGCTCAAGGCCATGGCATCACACTGCAACGACTCTACCGACCTTGTTCTCGGAGGCACACTCTACGACCATACCGCCACCTCCTACGAGCGTTTCGAGCGCATCGTCACATGGTGGAGCCAGGCCTACGAGGCAAGCCGACGCACGGTATATTCCTACTGCGGCCACAACATGTTGTTCCGACGCTCGCTGTTCGACGAGTCGAATGGTTTTCTGTCAAGCCTGCAATATCTTCGCGGCGAATACGACTTTCTTGCCAACGAATATGGCAGGAACAACCGCACTGCGGTAGCCGCCGACCTGGAGTCCACACTCCTGCAGGATGCGCCTACAAGGAAAAGGTGGGTAAACGACCACATCTACAGCATCGAGACATGCAAGCACCTCGACAACGGATTGGCATACAGGCTCGTCTCACGCACGCAGACCTTCCTGCTGCATCTTAACCTCCTGGCCGACATCGCAGCCATAGCCCTATCGGCAGCCACAGGACTCTACATCATTACCATAGCAGCCGCCATACTGCTTTTGGCACACTTCGCCATACGCATATTCGTAGCCCACAAGGCCATGAAGGGAGCCAACGAAACCATCGGAGCATGGAAAATACCATTCATGGAGCTGTTCATGATGTGGCGAAACTTACGACTGAAAATAAAACATTTCACCTGCGACAAATATGACTTCATCAGACGATGAACATCATTCACTATAACCCATTTGGCAACAAGACCATTGCCTACTACATCGACACGCTCAGCAAGTCGATGGGCAAGGAGAACGTGTGCCGAACGGTAAACTCAGTGATGCAGTTCAGAGCTGAAATTAACCGACAGCCTGCCGACATCGTCAACATTCATGGCTGTTGGCACGACTCAATGGCCTTGGTAGCATCGATGGCCGTCAGCCATGGAGCACGAATAGTTGTCACACCACACGGTCAACTCGAACCATGGATAATGCGCCAACAACGCTTCACCCGCAAGCTGTACCAACGCCTGCTCTACCAACGGCGCATCATCGCAAGGGCATACGCCGTAATAGTAATGGGCGAAATGGAGCTTCGCAACCTGCAGATTCTTGGTTGGAGCCATCGCATCGAAACCATTCCATGCTCGCTGTTCACAAGCAGCATCAGCAATGAAGGCATGGCACAGCTCACCACCTCAGTATATCGTAAGGTGTTGGATTCAAACGTCCTGCCACTAATGAGCTCAACCACTACAACAGCATTGCACAGCCTGTTTAAGGCCGCCATCACTGCCGACGGACATTGGCTGGACGACCATGAGCTACAGGCCATAACATCGCTCGAAGCCGACCAATGGAGGCAAATGGAGATATATGGCCACCACACCGCCACCCTCAGCTACATCCATAAGGGAGCCGCATCCATTGGCGTCACCCCACCCGACTGCCGTCCGGAGTCAATAGCCTGCTATCCGCCACGTCATTCAATGGGCGACGAAGGATGGGCGCCTGTTGAACCATTGGCGGCCAACGAACACGGACAACACACCCCCCACGACATCATAAGCATGACAAAAGCTTTACAGCATAAAGTTTGCCACCACACCTTTGGCATGGCTGATGTGCTGCAGCTGTCGCACACGCTCTTCCTTCTCCGGACCGACGAGGACGAAGTGCGCTATCAGCTTGACGACAAGCAACTCTCGAAGTTCATGTCGCGCATGATGCACATCGTCGGCCACTTCACCCTGCTGTCTGAAGGCTTCTACTTGGTAAGCCCGCGGTGTGACTACAAAACCCGAAGAATAATAAAATCAATCTTAAAGCAACTTGAAATATGAAACCTACTGCTCATTATGACATCAACAGCGACCTGCGTTATCTGACACTGTTGTCAAAATCGTTTCCCTCTGTTGCGGCAGCAAGTACTGAGATAATCAATCTCGAAGCAATACTCAATCTGCCTAAAGGCACAGAGCACTTTCTCGCCGACCTCCACGGCGAATACCAAGCCTTTCGCCACATACTGAAAAACGCTTCAGGCAACATAAAGCGTAAGGTGAACGAACTGTTTGGCAGCGAAATACGCGAAAGCGAAATAAAAGAACTGTGTACGCTCATCTACTATCCGGAAGAAAAACTGGAACTGGTGAAGGCCTCGGAAGAAGACATCGACGACTGGTATAACATAACCATACACAAGCTCGTGCGCGTGTGCCGCGACGTAAGCAGCAAATACACACGCTCTAAGGTGCGCAAGTCGCTACCGCCAGACTTCACCTATATTATAGAAGAGCTGCTGCACGAACGCACCGACGACACCAACAAGACAGCCTACGTAAAGGTAATTGTCGATACTATAATCACCACAGGACGCGCCGACGACTTCATCACAGCCCTTTGCTTCGTCATTCAGCGCCTGTCAATCGACCAACTGCACATCCTCGGCGACATTTTCGACCGCGGACAGGGTGCCCACATCATTATCGACACTCTGCTGCAATACCACAGTTGGGACATCCAGTGGGGCAACCACGACATACTGTGGATGGGGGCCAGCGCAGGCAACGACGCCTGCATCTGCAATGTTCTGCGTCTTTCGCTTCGCTATGCCAACCTGGCCACTCTCGAAGAGGGCTACGGCATCAACCTCCTGCCACTGGCCACATTCGCCATGGAGGCCTATGCCGACGACCCTTGCCTTGAATTCCAGCCAAAGCTGTTGCAGGGCAACGAAATGGACGAGAAGACACTCCAACTCACGGCAAAGATGCACAAGGCCATTGCCGTGCTGCAGTTCAAGGAGGAGGCACGCCTGTTTAAAAAGCATCCCGAATGGAACATGACCGACCGCTGCCTGCTGAACAACATCGACTACCGGCGAGGCATCTGCACCATTGCCGGCCAGGAATACGCCATGACCAGCTGTTCGTTTCCCACCATCGACCCGTCGGCTCCCGACAAACTCACGCCCGAGGAAGAGATGCTCATGTCGAAGCTGCACCACTCGTTCTCACTAAGCGAGAAGCTGCACAAGCATATTTCAACCATACTCAGCCACGGCTGCATGTATGCCATATACAACAGCAACCTGCTGTTCCACGCCTCCATACCACTCAACGACGACGGCACACTGAAGGAAGTGGAGCTGTACCGCGGCGAACGCTTCAGCGGACGCGAACTGCTGCAGCGCATAGGCATGATCATCAGGACTGCCTTTGCTTCAGACAGCGACCAGGACGAGCGCGACTTTGCCATCGACTATTTCCTCTATCTTTGGTGCGGCCCCGACAGCCCTCTGTTCGACAAGTCGAAGATGGCCACCTTCGAGCGCTATTTCCTCACCGACAAGACCACCTTCAAGGAAGAAAAGGGCAACTACTTCAAACTGCGCGACAACGCCGAGGTGTGCGACCGCATTCTCGACGCATTCGGCGTGACAGGCAGCAACCGCCACATCATCAACGGCCACGTCCCTGTTCATGCCTCAAAGGGCGAAAATCCAATAAAGGCCGGTGGCCGACTGATGGTGATTGACGGCGGCTTCAGCGAGGCCTACCACAAGGAGACGGGCATTGCCGGCTACACCCTTGTATATCACAGCCGTGGCTTCCAACTCGTACAGCACGAGCCTTTCACCTCGGCCAAGGATGCCATCAACCGAGGCATCGACATAAAGAGCACCACCCAGATTGTCGAGATGTCGGCCCACCGAATGCTTGTGGCCGATACCGACAAGGGCATCGAGCTGCGCCGGCAGATAAACGACCTGAAAGAACTCCTCTACGCCTACCGCCACGGATACATTAAGGAAAAGAGAGGGTAAGAAAGTATGGGAAGTTATAATGGGAAGTTATGACTCCCCATCATAACTCCTTAAAAAATAGTAATTATGCCCCAGGAACAAACAAATATTAGAGAACGCCAACGCATCGACATGCAAGAGCCACGGCGCTATAAGGTAATCATCCACAACGACGACTTCACCACCATGGAGTTTGTCGTGATGATATTGGAACACGTGTTTTTCCTCGATGCCGCCAAGGCAGAGGCTTTGATGCTGCAAGTACATCACTCCAACAAGGCCGTGGTGGGCATCTACACCTACGACATTGCCGTATCAAAGGCACGGAAAGCAACTAAAATGGCACGAAACGAAGGCTATCCACTACGCCTTACAGTAGAACCTGAAGACAACTGACTATGACAGAAATAAATCAGACAGACAGGGCAGCCTATCTGCTCAATAGAACCGTGGAGCTATGCAAGGAATACAGGCATGAGTTTGTCATGCCCGAACACCTGTTGTTCGCTCTTACCGACGACAGCAACTTCCGTTCGGCATTCAACATGTTCTACGACCCATTTGCCCTTATAGACAAGACAAGAAACTTCCTCAACAATGTGGAAACATTGCCACACGCTGACGACTACGAGCCAGAGATGTCAGCACAAATGTCGATGGTGTTGGAAAATGCCGTCAACTCAACCGTTAGCAGCGAGAAGGAAAGCATCGACACTCCTCATCTTGTCAGGGGGATATTGCAGCTCCACGAGTCGTGGGCTGCATATATACTCAAGGACTGCCTGCAGAACAAGGAAGCCAACTTCCTTGCCCAACTCATCAGCATCTGCGAAATGGACGACGACCTTTTCGGCTTCGACGACGACGACCAAGACCAAGACATCCCTTTGGCATGGAAACACCTCGTCACATGCATGAACGAACTATACACCAACCACAACCCGCTCATTGGCCGCGAAAAGGAACTCACACGCACCATCCAGGTGCTGTGCCGTTGCGACAAGAACAACCCTCTTCACGTTGGAGAGCCCGGCGTGGGAAAGACCGCCTTGGTGTGGGGACTTGCCCAACGCATTGAGGAAGGCAAAGTGCCCGAAAGACTCAAGCATAGCCGCATCTATCAGCTCGACCTTGGCACACTCTTGGCAGGAACACAATACCGGGGCGACTTCGAAAACCGCATAAAGCAAATAATGGACGGCATTGGGCAGGAAAGCGGAAACAACATCGTTTATATTGACGAGATACACACACTCGTCGGTGCCGGGGCAATAGGCGACGGGGCAATGGATGCCTCCAACATGCTGAAGCCCTATCTCGAGTCGGGCACCATACGCTTCATCGGCTCAACCACCTATGAGGAATACAACAAGCATTTCTCACGCTCCAAAGGCCTCGTCCGCCGTTTTCAACAGATTGACATTCCTGAGCCAACAGTGGCCGAAACAATAACCATCGTCAAGCAGCTGAAACCAAGATACGAGGATTACCACGGCGTGAAATACACCGACGAAGCAGTGGAGTTTGCCGTAGAGGCAAGCGCCAAGCACATCAACGACCGCTACCTGCCCGACAAGGCCATCGACCTTATCGACGAAGCGGGGGCCGCCATGGAGATTGAACGGCAGACGGCTGAAATAGGAAAGAAGGAAATAGCCGACGTGCTGTCGAGAATATGCAAGGTCGAGGCACTGTCGGTGGCCGAGGACAACGACTACCAACAGTTGGAAAACCTTCAGTCGAGAATGCTCTCGCAAATATTCGGCCAAGACGAAGCCATACGCCAAGTAGTGGAAGCTGTGCAGATGTCACGTGCAGGACTTCTCGACGACAACAAGCCTACAGCGGCATTGCTGTTTGTGGGACCTACAGGCGTGGGCAAGACCGAAGTGGCCCGAGCATTGGCCAAAGAGCTTGGCATAGCGCTGGTAAGGTTTGACATGAGCGAATACACCGAAAAGCACTCTGTATCAAAACTCATCGGCTCTCCGGCAGGATATGTGGGATATGAAGACGGAGGCCAGCTGACCGACGCCATACGCAAGTCGCCCAACTGCGTCCTGCTGCTCGACGAGATTGAAAAGGCCCACCAAGACATCTACAACATACTGCTGCAGGTGATGGACTATGCCCGACTGACCGACAACAAAGGCCGCCAAGCCGACTTCCGCAACGTCATACTCATCATGACGTCCAATGCAGGAGCACAGTTTGCATCGCAAGCCTCCATAGGATTCAACGGCACCATGAGCCGTGGCGAAGCAATGATGAAGCAAGTAAAGAAGACCTTCAAGCCAGAGTTCCTCAACCGCCTGTCGGGAGCTGTCGTGTTCCACGACATGAGCCGTCAGATGGCAACCCTCATCCTCCAAAAGAAACTCAGAGAGCTGGAAGTTAAGCTCGATGCACGCAAGGTAAAGATGTCGCTCAGCCAAGCAGCCTTCGACCATCTGCTCAACGAAGGATTCACAAAGGAATATGGCGCCCGCGAAATGGACCGCGTAATATCGCAGAAGCTGAAGCCGCTGCTGATGCGTGAGATTCTGTTCGGCAAGTTGAAAAACGGTGGACTAACCAATATCGACTTTAAGGATGGCAGTTTATCAATTGGATGACCAGCTTTGGTTTCCCGACCCTCATGAAGGCGAAGACGACGGACTTATAGCAGTAGGCGGCGACCTTTCGGTCCACCGCCTGCTGCTTGCCTACAGCTATGGCATATTCCCGTGGTTTTCCTTCAAGCACTTTAAAGAGCCTCACTGGTATTGCCCTTTGGACCGCTTCGTCATCTTTCCGCACGAAATCCACATCAGCCATTCCATGAAGCAGCTCATGCGTCAAGGAAAATACGAAACGACCATCAACCAAGATTTCAGGGGCGTCATCAACGGCTGCTCAACCGTCGGCGGCCGCAACCGGGAATATGGGGCATGGCTTGGCGAAGACATGATGAGGGCATACACCAAACTATATAATCTTGGCTATGCCGCCAGTGTCGAGGTGTGGGAAAAGCACGCCGCACCTGACGGCGGCACCACTCGTAAACTCGTCGGTGGACTCTACGGTGTCGTCATGCGCAAAGCCTTCTTTGGCGAGAGCATGTTCTCTCTTGTCCCCAATGCCTCAAAGCTGGCCCTCATCCATCTTGCCCAAACCATGTCGGCGGGCAACGGCGTCTTCATCGACTGCCAGTTTGAAACGCCCCATCTCCGCTCGATGGGCGGCAAGCACATCTCCTACGACGAATACATGCATCTGCTGCAATGATTCTAGCATATAATGAGAAGATAGGTCGCAGTGCAGAGAAAGGTTAATTTATTGGAAAAACGGACAAAAACATACTAAAACGTATTGGAAAAACGGACAAAACAGTGTATATTTGCATTGGAAAAACGGACAAGACATGATTAATCGCAAAATAACCAATAGGTTACGTGATTTTTATCACCAATGCCAAGGACATATTGGTCAGGTTGTCGGCATATACTACTGAGACTCTTGAAAAAGGCGAGACCTTGGTTCTTCTTGACGAAATACAGGAATGTCCCGAGGCACTCACCGCCATGAAGTTCCTTGTGGAAGAAGGAAGCTATCGTTACATTATGAGCGGCTCACTTTTAGGAGTTGAGATGAAAGACCTTCGGTCAGCTCCAGTAGGATATATTGACATTTGGGAAATGTATCCCCTTGACCTCGAGGAATTCTTTGGGGCAGTTGGAGTGTCTGACATTGTAATGAAGCACATCAAAGAATCATGGGATGAGATGAAGCCTGTGGATGAAGTTGTCCACGGCAAACTGATGTCAATTTTCAGACTATTTCTTATTGTAGGCGGTATGCCAGCGGCCGTGCAAAAATATCTCGAAACCAACAATCTACAGTCTGTTATGGAGGTACAGAAATCCATTCTCAGGCTCTATCAGGTTGACATAGCCAAATATGACCCCAACAACAAGCTGTATATCCGTGAGATTTTCAACCTTATCCCACCCGAACTAAACGCAAAGAACAAGCGTTTCATACTTAAGAATCTCAATGAGAACATAAAGTTTTCACGTTATGAGAACAGCTTTATATGGCTGAAGGATGCGGGAGTCGCATTGCCGACATTCTCGGTGGAAGCCCCAACCGCACCTCTTGCCTTGTCAAGACTTAGAAACCTGTTCAAGCTATTCCAGAACGACGTGGGACTGTTGGCGGCAACATACGCTGACGGCATACAATTGCGAATACTTGATGACGACCCTGATATCAACTTTGGAGCCATCTACGAGAACTTTGTAGCACAGGAACTGCATTGCCATGGTTTCGACCTTTATTATTTTAACAGCAAGAGGCAAGGCGAAGTGGATTTTGTGGTAGAGAAATCAGGCTTTGCCTTGCCTATTGAGGTAAAGTCAGGCAAGGCATATCAGCGTCACAATGCCTTGTCTAATATCATGGCTGACCAAACATATAATATCCGTGAGGCATACGTCCTGTCTGAGGCAAATCTCAAAGTGGCTGGCAGAATAAAGTACATGCCTATTTACATGCTGATGTTCGTAGTTAAAGACAATCCGACTGACATCTTCATGAAAGTGGATTTGCCTATTATGTAGGTTCACTTCACAAACCAGTCCCCCTATGTTTTTCATCATTCCTTCTAACACCACTTTGACGTAACAATTATCCTCTTTACAAATATAATTAACTGTGAATGATATGTCAGAAGGCTTCTGATGTACGTCCGAAGGCTTCTGATGTACGTCCGAAAGTTTCTGATGTACGTCCGAAAGCTTCTGATGTACGTCAGAAGCCTTCTGACGCAAATAGTTGACGGCAGTAAGAGATTAACCAAATATTGATAGCGTGGAAGAATATTGTCGAAAACCCTTCACCCTTCATAATTTAAGCATAAGTATCGCAGTAACAATGGGTTAATGCTATGAAGGGTTGTCCTGACCCTTCATAACCCTTCATAACCCTTCATAACCCTTCATAACCTTTCACCCGATGTCAACCATCATAAATAAACATAAGTTCGACGATTTGTCTTAACCGCCGGCTGTAGGGGCGGACCCATGTGTCCGCCCGCCGCCGCAAAGGTCCGTAATGACATATATTATTACTTATGAAGGGTTATGAAAGGTTATGAAGGGTTAACGCAACCCTTCATAACGCTTTCTCTCTGACATACAACAACTTACATTAGGAAAATGAAGGGTGAAGGGTTATCGACGATTTTCATCGGCGTTCATGGCATTAATCTGTCACCAGTCCCACAGGGCTATGCCGAGTGCATCCGATGTTCAAAGGAGTTAACCGCAGCCAATTACATGTAAAAATATAGACGAAATAACAGCGGAAAGGCGGCTCAAGACGTTAAACTGTTGTAAATAAGAATAAATCACTAAGCATTTTGATGCTTATATTAGAGAAAATTTGTATCTTTGCAGCGCAGATACATAATTATTATGGAGATAAGCACATTAAATACGATAAGGCAATACTTTGCCACACAGCCTATAAAGAAAGCATGGCTGTTCGGTTCTTGCTCAAGAGGCGAGGAAAGGGAGGATAGTGACATTGACATACTTGTCGAATATAATGATTCTGATTCCATATCACTGATGACAATATCAAGAATCATAAACTCATTGAGCAAGCAACTCAACCGCAAGGTTGACTTGGTAGAGGAAGGTTGTCTCCTCCCATTTGCAAAAATGAGTGTTGAAAAGGACAAACAGCTTATATATGAGAGAAAAGATTAAGGACAAAGGAAGACTTGAACATATCCTGAATTCTATTGATGTACTACTCTGCAACAAAGGCAAATTATAATAAAAAGTTGGATATTGTAAAATACGTTAAATAATACCACTTTTCCCTTTGAATATTTGTTAATATTGTCTGAAAAGTGTAATTTTGCCGAAAATATGAATTGAATATGGACCAGTCATTATATAGCCAGTCGTTGATTATCTCATTGCCGTTGATGCTGTTCTTCGGTTTTCACATGTTGTTTGGCAGGACACCGGAGAAAAGGGTGTTTGCCAATTACCTGTTGTCGCGCCGACTGATGGGCGTGGCATTGCTCATCCTGTCGGCCAACTATTGCGTTCATCTCTTTTATGGCATAAGAATGAAAGACGTGAATGCCACGATATTGATGAATCTGTCAACGTATTTTATTTGTTACTGGCTATTCAGTTCGGCAATGATAACATTGCTCGACAACAAATATATCACCCGCCGACGTTTTGTTAATCACATCGCAATGTGGTTTCTCTTCTCGGCATTAGCCTGCGTGGTCACATTGCTGTCTCCCGCCAACTCGGTATTTTCCATAGGTTTGTTGGGCTTGGCTATATGGTTGGTGGGCTACGGACTGTTTCTTGCCGCTCGCATTCTCCGCACATATTATCGTTCGATAAAGATGTTTGAGGACACACATTCCGACGACATCGGTTCGTATATACGTTGGATGTCCATTTTCACCTATTGGGCCATCGGCTATGGAGTGAGTTGCAGTTTACTCACATTCCTGCCCGACAAATACATTTTTATATGGATATTGTCGTCTATACCTTTCTTTATATACCTGTATTGTTGCTATCAAAATTATATCTTGTTCTATGAGAAAGTTGAGACCGCGTTTATGGAGGATAATGATATAAACGACACTGATACATCCATCGACAACCATAATGCCGATATCCCGCCCTCTTATCATCCTGACATCGAAAAGCGTATCCAGGAGTGGATTGACAAGGATGGATATCTCAAACCGGGAATCACCCTTAACGAATTGTCGATGCAGCTTTGCACCAACCGCACTTATCTCTCGCAATTTATCAACTCGACATATCATGTGAGTTTTCGCGACTGGATTACCAATATGCGCATTGAATATGCCAAGCGATTGATGCAAAGACAAAACAGTCTCAAGTTGCAGGAGATCTCCGAGGCTTCGGGATTCCTGTCGCTAAGTCATTTCACAAGGACATTCAAGGCCAAGGAGGGTTGCTCGCCAAGCCGATGGCGCGAAACAAGTTGTTGACATGCCCAAACGACAATTTTACAAATAGTCAACACCTGATATTTGACTATACTACAATAATGTATGCCATTTCTTCAAAATCTGAAGGGATGGCATTATTATGTTTGCTACTTTGAGAATTAATTTATATATTTGCAATGAAAATCAAACCATAATAATATTATATATGAAGAAAAAAGAGAAAAATCACATTGGCTTTTCGAATGCCATTACAAAGACGAAATTACTCATTGCGTTGTTAGCGATGGCGATAATTTCCGTGTCATGCAGTGATGATGACGACAACCCGACAGTGGATGATAATATCGTGGATGAATTGCCTGCAATCAAGGATGACGCCTTGAAGGTGACAGTAGCCAGCAAGACCTATATCTATAATGCAGACTATACAAGTACAGCAGCCGCATTGATAAAGCGCATAACCAACATTGCCGACCGCATTGACGATACGGTTGAGACAATCATCATTCACGACAGCAACATCCCCACCCTAACCGACCAAGACTATAGAGACGTTATCACCTTAGTGCTGCATGGAGGCTGTGTGGCTTATTGCTCACCCACCCATGGCAATGCCGACATGTTTTTCAGAAATCTTCAGCGTATAGGTGAACAATATGAACTGAACAGCATCATCGAATAGACCGAAGAGGGATTGGCTGCATACGACAACATTATGTTCAACAAAGTCAACACCAACGGGCTGATGATTCCCCCATCGTTGTCGATGCCCACCACAAATGGCGTGATATGCGACATATATGCATTCAAGGGAAGAGACACATATATTGTGGATAATCTTGACGAGGCAAAAGAGATAGAAACCATTACTATAGGTGATGATGAGGACGAAAATGCCGCACCTATTTCGGAAAAACTGCAGATTCCATCGAATGACTTAAACAACAACTACCTTACGGGATTGCATGCCGACGGGTTGGCCCAATGGATTAACAAGAAAAAGGACGCGCTCACCAAATTCAATCAGATGATGCGCGGTCAGGCTCTATTGAGAGCAGCTGCAAAAGCAAATGATGTCGATGATATCCAATTGGACAATATCGCAGCGGCAAGTACCGTTGATTACTCGTTCACAGCCTACGGTGCATACAAAACGGCTCCTGTCACTCTCACCTATGAGATATGGCCTGTGAACAACACCACTGGCACAGATTATTATCTCATTCATCAGCACCTATTAATAGAAAACAGTAAATTAGAAATTGGTCCTAAGGAAAGTATGAAATGGGACGCAACTTATGCCACACAATATTATGGCAAGTATAAAGCTGCCTATCATGCTTATATGGCAGGTATAACCAATGAAGCAAGTTTGCAGTTGGACAAAAGCAAATATTTTACTGACCACGTATCGCCCACCAATAAGATTGGCAGTAGCTCGTTCTCGGAGAGTGGTTCTTGGTCGCTCACCCAATCATTCGTATCTCTGAGTCTTTCAGGTGCAGTCAGTATGTCTAAATCTTATTCATATACTGTGGATGACTTGAAATTTTATTATGAAAAGAATAAAAATGGTAGATTACATTGGAATTACTATCAATCAAGCCAACCACATATTACCGCATAAATAACATATGCATCCCATTCTGAACCCAAGAAAATACAGATTAGCGACCTCGATTTGGACTACTGTTGGATATGGCGAGTGCCAAATGCCGACAAGCAATATTCATTCAGAGGTATTGTGACTGCTACACTCGAAGGAGCTTGGATGAAGCATAAGACCTTTTATAAAGTTGGATATAAACAATTTATCAACAAGGATAGTATTCAGATCGCTCTTCCCCAACCGCCACGATTCCAGCAGCAGTGGCAGATGTCATTAGTACCATACAACGATTCTGCTTTTAATCATATGGAAAAATTCTTGGATGGTTATTTTGTAGCTAAAAAGAATCTCAACACTATCACGAAGGATGACACTGTAAACATCAACAGATGGATTAAAACGGTTGGCACTGTTATTAACAATAATCCCAGAACAGTGAAGGAGGCCTATAAGAATCAAAAATCTGTGTCATTCGAACTGATATGGAAAGATCTGACAACCAAATTAGATTATGATACACTCAAATTTGAATTTCAATTCACTGATTAATAATAAGTAAAAAAGAATACGATTATGGAAAAAAGAGCATTTATTAAGACAATGATGACAACGCTCACATGCGTGCTTCTGTCAACAACAGTCACCACTGCATGCAGTGATGACGACAACACACCAACAAAGAAAACCCCTACACCAACAACAAACGGAGCTTCAATGATTTCCGACCCGGCCAAACTCGACATGATTTATTCACTCGTTGACCTCGAGGGCAACAAAGGACGCATCTACGAGATGAACTACACCGTGGATTACAAGCTCGACGATGCCATAAACTTCGGCATCGATGGACAAGTAAAACTCCAACAGTTCGTTGGTGCCTACCTGATGGACGCCAAAGGCAAGAGCATGAGTTTGGCTTATGACGCCGGATGTAGTGCCTTTGCCGCTCCCGACAAGAGTACAGGCAATTACCTAATGGGTAGAAACTTCGACTTCAACCATTGGGGCAAGGACTCCAAACGCATCGACATACCCGTGATTGTCGTTCACACGGCTCCCAAGGGAGGCAAGAAGTCGGTATCCTTCGTAGATGGCTATTTTGTGTTTTACAAGAAAGGATTCTACACTGATGGTGAATCTGACCTCTCTATGCTGATGGCAGCGCCCTATCTTCTGCTCGACGGAATCAACGAGGACGGATTTGCAATCAGTGTCTTGAAGCTCGACGGCAAACCCACTCGCCAGACAGATTCATCCAAGAAGACTGTTTTTACAACTGTTGCCATGCGTATGCTGCTCGATAGGGTATCTACTGTGAAGGAGGCTACCGACATGCTGAAGCAATACAACATGTGTATGGACACGGATACCGCAAGCTACCACTTCTTTATGGCAGATGCCACTGGCGATTATGCCATTGTGGAATACACCGGTAAGGATGTAAATATTAAAAATCCCACAAATATGGAAACACTGTGGCATAATGACACCTTGCGCTACGTCACCAATTTCTACGTATCACCCACAATGCTGAATACAGAATTTGGCGGTGATTCACATCACGGAAGACAACGATATAACAATCTTAAGGAAGGCTTGCGCAAGTATAATTACAACGTCACTTCATCCCAAGCTCTTGAACTCTTGAAGCTTGTATCTCAAGGACCAGATGGTCCAGACCAGAGTTCCACTGGCTTCACCCAATGGTCAGAGGTATATAACCTCACCAAGCGCCGCCTGACATTGAACTTGACGAGGGAATGGGA
>JAQXRI010000040.1 GCA_029218445.1 Prevotellaceae bacterium
TTGTACTACTACTTCTCTGTTATGTAAATCTTTCAAAGAACTCTTCTTTTGTCGCTTCTCAAGTGGTTAACTCTCGAAAGCGGGTGCAAAGGTACGCACTTTTTCGTTACGCTCCAAATATTTCAGCAAAAAAGTTTAATTCTTTAACATTCGTTTACATATAAAGAGTGTAAATAATACCATTATTCGCTTTACACCTTATTATATATATATGCAAAACAGGTTTTAGTTAATAGCGTGGAGTTATAGCGACATCCCTATGATAGGCAGTAACTACATGGGGCGAAACAATGGAGTATTACATGAAATAGGCATTTTTTATTGTATTGAAGACATAAAAATAGACTTTGTTTTTGTTTATTACAGAACAAAAGAGTAACTTTGCGGTCGAAAAACAAATAAAAACAATACAGATATGATACAACAAACAGAATTCAAATTGAAAGCCAAAAGGCGTGGATGTCATTTAGTGACAAACGAAATACTTGAAAATTTGCCAAAACCATTGCCCAAAGTGGGTTTGCTTAATCTTTTTGTTCAACATACATCATGCGCATTAAGCATAAATGAGAATGCTGACCCAGATGTTCGCAGCGACATGGAGAAGATAATGAATCACTTGGTGAAAGAAAATGAACCATATTATGACCACACCATGGAGGGTTTGGACGACATGCCTGCACATGCGAAATGCTCTTTGTTTGGTGTGAGTATAACGATACCAATTACAAATGGCCGACTGAATCTTGGCACCTGGCAAGGCATATACTTATGTGAGTTTAGGGATTATGGTGGTTCAAGAAAAATAGTGGCCACAATCACTGAATAGCACCTGATTTTTGTTTTTTATTATCATTATGAAAGGCAAAACGGGTAAAAATATGACTTTTTGCATAAAAATTATAGTATTTTGCTTGCATATTTGAATAATATGTGTAACTTTGCACCCGCAAATTACAAAAGAGACAACAAAAGTATTAAAAATATGGGCAGAATCATTAAACCGATTAACTACGAAGCTGCGCTCGACATGAAACAGACAGAGCACGGCATCAAACAAATAAAAGAGTTCTTCCAACAAAACCTTTCAACCGAACTTCGCCTTCGCCGTGTGACGGCACCCTTGTTTGTATTGAAAGGTCTTGGCATAAACGACGACCTCAACGGCGTGGAACGTGCAGTGACGTTCCCTATCAAAGATTTAGGCGATGCCAAAGCCGAAGTGGTTCACTCTTTGGCAAAATGGAAGCGTCTGTCGCTTGCAGAATACAAGATAGAGCCTGGCTATGGCATATATACCGACATGAATGCCATTCGTGCAGACGAAGAGTTGGACAATCTGCATTCACTGTATGTTGACCAATGGGACTGGGAAGCAGTGATAACACGTGACCAACGTACACTGGAGTACCTAAAAAATGTTGTCGAAAGGATATATGCAGCCATCCTCCGCACAGAGTTCCTTACTTGTGAAACTTATCCGCAACTTAAGCCATTCCTTCCTGAAAGAATTACTTTCATACACAGTGAAGACCTTCTGCAAATGTATCCCGACAAGACCCCGAAGGAACGAGAGGATGAGATATGCCGAAAATATGGTGCAGTATTCATTATTGGCATTGGCGGCAAGCTGAGCAACGGGCAAAAGCACGACGGACGTGCTCCTGACTACGACGATTGGTCAACGGCAACAGAAGATGGCAATACAGGCCTTAACGGTGACATATTAATATGGTATCCTGTTTTGGGTCGTTCGTTTGAGCTGTCGTCAATGGGCATTCGTGTTGATAAGGACTCATTGGTACGTCAGCTGAAGTTAGAGAACCAAGAAGAGCGTCTTGACCTCTACTTCCACAAAAAATTGATGAACGACGAACTACCTTTAAGCATAGGTGGAGGTATTGGCCAAAGCCGTCTGTGTATGGTTATGCTGCACAAGGGGCACATAGGTGAAATACAGGCAAGCATTTGGCCAGACGACATGAGAAAAGAATGTAAAGAGCTGGGTATGAATCTTATATAGCATCAAGCCAGCTCAAGGTCCATTATATCCCGCAGTTTTTCTACTGCGGGATTTTCTTTACCCATCTCTTCAAATTGTTCGCGTCTCGACATTATTTTCACTGCCGTTTCATGTTGTGTAAGCGACAGCTCGAATGTTATGGCATTGTTGCTCAGATATAGTTTCAGTGTATTGAGAATACTCTTCTGTATCTGTTGCATTTGCTCGAGAATAACCTGATTATCCACACAGACCACGACATGTGGGAATTCGGCAATCTCAGGATTCATGTTTTTCATTCTCGTAGCGATAGCGCTCAACTTCTGTGGCATTCGGTTGCACATTGCCATCCACTGCAACTCAAGGTCTTCCTGCGAAAAGTGATTGTCAACAACCGGCTGCTTAGAGTTAGGATCATTTGGAGCCAACATTCCAGGCACAATTTGTATTTTTTTCTTTTTCGCCATCTCCCGCACCTTATTCCACGAGAAGCCTACGTTGCTGTTCGATTTCAATACGGGCCTGTTTACAGGGTTATAGTTGGCATGCTGGACTTCGGCTTGCATCACTGGCGCTTTTTCCTCCTTTTCATCTTGCTTCTTGTCAGCCACGACAACAGCCGCGGCCACCTGTTCTGCCGCTTTCACCTGCTGTTGTCGTCTGACGATACTTTGGAACAGGCATTTCAGTCGTCTGGGCCTACGCCCATTGCCTACCCCTTCATCCTGCTGTGTTATTTGAGCTATTTCGATGAGAGTAAGTTCAACAAGCAGCCTCTTATTGCTGCTCTGCCTGTAGTTGACATCGCAATCGTTCATAAAACGCAAAGCCTGATAAAAGAAACGCGAATCGGCCTTTTGTGCCTGCACCTTGTATTTTTCCCTCTGCTGCTCACTTGTTTCCAACAAGGGCAGAGTCTGCGGGTCTTTGGCCATTAGCACATTGCGCACATGTCGGGCCAACCCGTTAATAAGTTGTCCGCCATCAAATCCTTTGTTTATCACATTGTTAAGAAGCACCATTATTTCTGACACCTTATTGTCTAAACTAAAGTCAATGATTTTAAAATAGTTGTCGGCATCAAGCACGTTAAGGTCTTCAATAACCTTCTGATATGTAATATTGCCTTGGCAGAAACTTGCCGCCTGGTCGAAAATGGACAAAGCGTCGCGCATTCCTCCATCCGCCTTTTCAGCTATTACTTCCAAGGCCTGCTCTTCCACTGCAATGCCTTCCTTTTCGGCCACCATTTTTAGATGGCTGATGGTGTTGGCCACTGTCATTCGCTCAAAATCGTATATTTGACATCTCGAAATGATAGTAGGCAGTATCTTGTGTTTCTCTGTTGTTGCAAGAATAAAAATGACATGTGCAGGAGGTTCTTCAAGCGTCTTTAGGAAAGCATTGAAGGCAGCTGTTGACAGCATGTGTACCTCGTCGATTATGAACACCTTATAGCGTCCCACCTGCGGTGGAATGCGCGTCTGTTCCATCAGCGTCTTGATGTGCTCAACGGAGTTGTTGCTTGCAGCGTCCAATTCAAAGATGTTGAACGACCGCTGTTCGTTGAAAGCCTTGCAACTCTCACAATTGTTGCAGGCCTCGCCTTCAGAAGTAGGCGACATGCAATTGATTGCCTTCGCAAAAATGCGCGCACAAGTGGTTTTACCTACTCCGCGTGGTCCGCAAAACAAGTAGGCATGTGCCAACTTCCCGCTTTTCACCGCATTCTTCAACGTGGTAGTCAGTGAAGCCTGTCCTACGACGGTGTCGAATGACGAGGGGCGATATTTCCTTGCCGATACTATATATTCATTCATATTTCACATTGTTATTTATATGGATACAGCTCCATAGAGCCAACAGGCGACAAAGTTACACATTTTTTTTCATCCTTGCAAACATACCGAGCAAAAAATCATAAATTTTAGGTATTGCGCACGTTAAGTAATATGAGTAATTTTGCACTCGATAATCGGATATATAAAATTAGTTTGAATTATTTAAGAAATTATGAAGAGAATCAGCATTCTGACACTGCTTGCCATAAGCCTTTGCAGTGCCTCAGCTACGGATGTAACAACAGTCAACATCGTTGAAAAAGAAGCAGTTGCAAAGCGCAACGACGCCAATGTCGTAGGCCATGTGATAGACAGGAAGACAGGTGAACACTTGCCATACGTAACGATATCAGTGAAAGGTACCACTATAGCCACGCTGACAGACGCCACCGGCCACTACTTCTTCAAGAACTTGCCAACAGGGCATCATCAATTAGAGGCAAAATACGTTGGATATATGACACAAAAACGTTATGTGAATATCAAAGAAGGAAAGACGGAAGAAATAAATTTCGAATTGGAATATGACGACATAGCACTCGACGAAATAGTAGTCTCATCCAACCGCAGCGAGACAAAGCGCCGCCTTGCCCCAAACCTCGTAAGCGTCATTGGGGCAATGACATTTGAGACCACACAGTCGGCCTGCCTTGCAGAGGGGCTTAACTTCCAACCAGGAGTAAGGACGGAAGACGACTGCCAGAACTGCGGATTTGCACAGGTACGCATAAACGGCCTGGACGGGCACTACTCACAAATACTTATCGATTCACGTCCTGTGTTCTCGGCATTGAACGGCGTTTATGGTTTAGAGCAAATACCAACCAACATGATAGAACGAGTGGAAGTGGTTCGTGGCGGCGGGTCGGCTCTATATGGAGCATCAGCCATTGGAGGAACCATCAACGTCATAACGAAAGAACCACTGCGCAATTCTGCTGAAATAAGCCACACTGTAATGAACATCACGGGCAGCTCGTCGTTCGACAACTCCACTACAGCAAACGCTTCCATTGTCACCGACGACAACAAGGCAGGCCTTTTTGTATATGGCCAAAAACGCTACCGCCAGTCATACGACCACGACGGCGACGGCTATACCGAGGTTCCACTGATGCGCAACCAAACCATCGGCCTCAATTCTTTTCTTCGACTCAGCCCCTACTCCAAGCTGTCACTCCAATACCATGGCATCAACGAATATCGTCGCGGCGGCAACCTGCTCAACCAGGCTCCCCATGCGGCCAACGTATGCGAACAAACGGAACATGACATCAACGGCGGCGCTCTGAACTTCGACTTCTACAGCCCTGACGAACACCATCATCTCACCACCTATTTCTCATTTCAGACCACTCTGCGCAAAAGCTATTACGGCGGCACAGGCTCGGGCAGCGTCGAAGAGACGGAAATGGCGGAAAAAGCCTATGGCAACACGCACGACCTTACCTATGTTGTAGGAGCGCAGTATGTATATAAATTCGAACGTCTGTTATTCATGCCTTCCGACCTGACCCTCGGAGCCGAATACAACCGCGACGCCCTTGAGGACATCATACTCGGCTACGACCGTCATTTCAACCAAACGACAGACATAAGCAGCGCATACCTGCAAAACGAATGGAAAAACCATTATTGGAGTTTCCTCATAGGCGGCCGACTTGACAAGCACAATCTCATCGACCATGTCATCTTCAGCCCCCGCGTCAATTTAAGATACAACCCCACCGACGACATCAACCTTCGCGCCACTTATTCAGGAGGATTCCGCGCCCCACAGGCATTCGACGAAGACCTACATGTAGGTGTTGTGGGAGGCGAGCGTCTCGTTACGGTCCTTGCCGACGACCTGAAGGAGGAACGCTCACACAGCTTTAGCCTTTCAGCCGACATTTATCGCCGCTTTGGCAACATACAGACGAATCTCCTTATCGAGGGTTTCTACACCAAACTTGACAATGTGTTCGCCATACGCCAACTGAGCGACAAAGATTCACAAGGCAACATTGTTCAGGAACGCTACAATGCCTACGGAGCAAAGGTACTTGGCCTTAACGTCGAGGGCAAGGCTGCATTTACAAAATGGTTCCAGCTGCAGGCCGGCATCACCTTACAGCAAAGCCATTACAACGAGGCCATGATATGGAATGAGGACGTGCCTGAACAAAAATACAAGAAAATGATGAAAAGCCCCAATACATACGGCTACTTCACCGCTACCATCAATCCCGTCAAAAGGCTTTCACTTGCAGTTACAGGCAACTATACCGGCAGCATGCTCATCGGACACAACGCAGGCTCTGGCGTTGACACACCCGAAGCCGTAAACACACCTACGTTTATGGTGGTCAACGCCAAGCTATCCTACGAAATGCCACTTGCATCGTCATTTGAGATGCAAATAAGCTGCGGCATACAAAACATGTTCAATGCCTATCAGAACGACTTCGACAAAGGCTGGAACCGCGATTCAGACTACATCTACGGGCCTTCACAACCTCGAAGCCTTTATGCCGGAATAAAGTTCAGATATTGATAATCTCCTCCACCGACTTGCATCCGTGCCTGTCGAGCCAATCGTTGATGCCATCGCGTACCTTTATTGTCACAGCAGGGTCAATGAAGTTGGCAGTGCCAATTTCAATGGCGGTTGCTCCGGCCATGAAGAACTCGATGGCATCCTCTGCCGTCATTATTCCCCCAAGTCCAACCACAGGAATCTTCACCGCCTTTGCCACCTGCCACACCATACGCACGGCAACAGGCTTCACAGCAGGGCCACTTAGTCCGCCCGTTCCGATGCTCAATCGCGAGCATCGACGTTCTATGTCTATCGACATGCCCATAAGCGTATTGATGAGCGAAACCGAATCGGCTCCCTCCGCCTCAACAGCCTTGGCAATGTCTGCAATGTTGGTTACATTGGGCGACAATTTCACGATAAGCGTTTTCGAATATCTCTGCCTTACTGCCTTGACCACACTTGCCGCACCGGCACAAGTCACCCCGAACGCCATTCCACCGTCCTTTACATTAGGACAGGAAATGTTCAGTTCGATGGCGGGAATGCGCTCCAGCGCATCCACTCTTGCCGCACACTCCGCATAATCTTCAGGCGACGAACCGCTGACATTTACTATGATGTTGGTATCAATATCCTTTATTTGGGGATAAATGTGCTCGGCAAAGTAATCGACACCCTTGTTTTGCAGTCCCACGCAATTGAGCATTCCCTGCGCCGTTTCCACCATTCTCGGATAGTCGTTGCCCTGACGTGGATTCAGGGTCGTACCTTTTACTATTATGCCTCCTATTTCCTCCAGTGGAACAAAATCAGCGAACTCAATACCATATCCAAAGGTACCTGAAGCGGTCATGACCGGATTCTTCAGGTTCAAGTCTTTTATTTTTACATTTAGAGATGCCATAATAATTTCTTAATATTTAACACTGGACCTTCCTTACAAACACAAATATTGCCTTCAGTAGTTTTTTCCACACAACACAGGCAAGCGCCAAGTCCGCAAGCCATCATGTTTTCCAACGAAGCCTCACACTCTATGCCCGCCTTATGGGCATACTGTGCCACAGCCTTCATCATGGGCTTAGGCCCGCATGTTGCAATCATGTCAAACTTCTCATTCAGCACAGAGTGGTTGGTCACGAATCCCTGTTCGCCCTTGCTTGCATCCTCAGTAGTAATGCACACACGGCCGTACTTTTCAAACAAGTCAATCTCCAGCAGGTCTTTTGCACTACGTGCCCCAAGCAGGAATGTTGGCTCAAATCCCTTGCGTTTCATCTCAGCTCCCATGTATAGCAGCGGAGCGACGCCAACGCCTCCGCCCACAAGCAATACACGCTGTGCGGCGCTTTGCGGCATGGTGAACCCATTGCCCAGGGGCAACACGCAGTTCAGCATTTCGCCTGCCTTCAATTGAGACAAATGCTTAGTACCTTCACCTATGGCTGCCACGAGCAGCCACATCTCGTTTTTCTCGTAATCAACGAAATTGATTGATATGGGTCGTCTCAAGAAGGTAGAAGGGGAATTGTCAACACGCACCTCGACAAACTGTCCCGGCAACATTTCAGGCAACGGCTCGTCGTGTGTAAGTTTCAGAAGAGAGTATCTTCCACCTACCGCCTCAACCGATTTGACCCTTAAATCCAAAATGTATTTTTTCATTGTTTAAAACCTATGTTTTTGATTCTGCCACAAAGGTAGGCATTTTTTTTGAGATAACTGCTACATAAAAAGAAAAAGATGCAAAAGAGTCACTTCGCAGGAACGAAAGTCTCAAATGTCTGATCGTCGTAATATACGCGTATCTCTATCACACGACGTTTAGGCATGTCAAATGTTTTTACCTCATTATCTTGACTTTCCAAACGTGTACGTTTTACACTATTATGATTCTGTTCAGCATGCTCCTTTTGTTTTTCCGATTTGTGGGTAGGAGCAGGTTCGTCAAAATCAAACTCCAGCATCGTCTCGCCGTTAGAAGGGGTGGGCGACTTCTCATGGCTATTGGCACCTGTTTCCGAGTCATACATTTCGCCAATGCCGAACAGCAGCCAGTTGACGCTAATGTTGGGAATTTTTTTCTTTATCGCCTCAACTATCGTAAGGGTAGGTTTTGTCCTTCCCTTGAAAATGCTGCTTAACGATGCAGGCGACATCTCTATGAATTGAGCAAAGTCTTGCTGGCTTTTATGGAGCGACTCCATCAGCTCTCTAATTCTGTCTTTCATTGCTTGTATATTATGTTTTTTGAGGAAAAACCTCGTTTTTCTGTTTCGTTTACAAAGGTAAACATAAAAAATGATACTGCCAACAAAAACGGAAATAATTTAGATTTTTAAACTTTTGATTTTGATTTAGAAATATAGATTTTAATATTTGGATTTACAAACACCGACATTTAGTAATTTACATATTGAAATTTTACCCAGTTTACAATGTTAAATTGTTCATTTTCCATTTCTAATCAAATATTTGACTAACAATCAGATATTTAGAAGTGCATACGATGCAAAAATCCCAAATTATCCATTATCGAGGTGTTTTTATGGCATAATATTAATATTTTGGTTTACGAATTTACTATAAACACTTCATAATCAAGGCATTTATGTAATGAAAATATATGTTGCATATTCATAAATTCACAAAAGCAAATATAAAAACGTAAACTACATTTCAAAAGTAAAAGACGACGGTGTGTTTCTTTGTGTTTGTAAATTTAGTATAGAATTGTAGATTTTGCGGCATCTTGTATTTATATTTGTTTTTGTAAATTCAGAAATACAAATACAAACAAAAGCTAACGCTAAATTTAGGCCAGCCAAAACGATTGAAAAATCACGAAATTTTAAAATTCTGAACGAGAGCCCAAATGTTTCAAAATACGCGAGTTTTGGAGAGGCAAAAACTATGTTAAAGTGCTGAAAGACATTGGTGTTAGCCTAAAAAAAGGTGCCCCCGACGGAGCACCATTTTAGAGTTGTGAGATAAGTAAAAGAGGCGTTTTTTAGTGGAAAATGAAAAAAATCAGCTCTTTCATCAGTTCTCCAGGAGCCGTATTTGGGTTATTTATGCCTTTACTTTTGGCATCAATTTCCCTAATCTTATAAATTATCTGCAAAACTTTTGTTGCCGAGAAGTTTTTCATTCCCGTCATATAGTCCTTGGCAGCCCATGGCGAACGCAGTTCCAGCCACTGAGCCACGGCCTCCTGACTGCCTCGTTGCGGGCAATAAAATGCGATCATCAGATTTTGGAAATAATTGAAGAGCATTGGGAGAAAAGCATAAATGCTTCCCGCTTTTGGATTGCTGTCAAAATAATTTATTATCTGATTTGCCTTGAAAATGTTTCTGTTTACTATGGCGTCGCGCAGTTCAAAGGAGTTGAAATCCTTGCTCACCCCTATCTGCTGTTCCACCACTACAGGTGTCACTCGCCTATTGTCGTCGGGCAGAGCAAGCAGTAGTTTTTCCAATTCTCCGGTCAGTCTGTTCAGGTCGGCCCCTATCGAGTCGGCAATTATTTGTTGCGACTTCTGGTCTATCGACGCTCCCCTCTGCTTAAGATATTTCTCAATGAACGGAGGCAGGTCACGCTCCTTTAGCTTCTTGCTTTCAAACAGCACTCCCGCCTTCTCGACGGCAGCCGCCAGTTTCTTCCTTCTGTCAATTGTTCCGTTCTTGTGGCACATCACAAGCACAGTCGAAGCCATCGGTTTTGCCAGGTAAGCAGCAATCAAATCGGTATTTCTCAAATTCTGCGCTTCCTTCACAATCACCACCTGTCGCTCGGCCATCATCGGATAGCGGCGTGCAGCATCGGCTATTTGCGATGCTCCCACGTCAGAACCGAACATCACCGTGAGGTTGAAGTCCTTCTCCTCTGGCTTGAGGGCATGTTCGGCAATGTAGTCAGCTATCTTGTCAATATAATATGGCTCTTCACCCATCAAATAATAGACGGGAGCATATTTTTGTGCTTTCAAATCGTGCATTATGCCGTCGAAAGTTATATTTTTATTGTCTGCCATTTCTATATTTGCGATTATTTTATTAATTTTGCTGCAAATTTAGGCAAAAAAATCGAGATAGCATCTCCAATGGCGACAAATATTTCGCCTAAAGCCATTCAAAACGACGTTTTACACCTTATTATATATATAATGCAAGAATTGAATTTGCCCAGATACGAAATTCGGGTCGAACGCCACGACGGCAAGCTGACGATATTCGATTTTCTTAGGCGGCGCCACGTGGCACTCACTCCTGAAGAGTGGGTGAGGCAGCACTTCGTCCATTATCTTGTCGAACACAAAGGCTATCCCAAAGGATTGCTCGCCAACGAGGTCGAACTGTCCATTGGCGGCAAAAGCCTCCGTTGCGACAGCATTCTCTACGACCGCGACCTTCATCCACGCATGATTATGGAATACAAGGCTCCCACGGTGCGTATTTCTCCAAAGGTGTTTCAGCAGATTGCCACTTACAATCTTCTTCTCCACGTCGATTATCTTGTGGTGAGCAATGGCCTGAGCCACTATTGCGTCAAGATGGATTATGACAATCAAAAATATTTATTCCTCGACGATATTCCATCATACGAAAAAATATGAATATTATATAGACTTCAGTGCAAACCATATCACCGGAACGAGCAATGCCGGAAGCAGATTCAATGTCTTGCAGTCTTTCAGCTGCAGCAATCCGAGTCCGCTTCCCGTAATCATCAGCCCTCCTACAATCAGCAGTTCCGACATAAGAGCGTCGCTGACGGCCTGGCTCGACAGTTCAGCCACCATATAAAACAATCCCTGCCAGCAAAACAGCACAGGAGCCGCCAACACCATGCCAAAGCCATAAGTGGAGGCAAAAACTGTAGATGACACGAAGTCGAGCGTTGCATTGGTAAAGAGGAAAGTGTTGTCGCCCTTCAGCGCACTTATCACCGGTCCAAGCATAGACAAAGGGCCAATGCAATAGAGCAGTATGGCCGTGGCAAGTCCGTCGGCCAGGCTTCCGCTCCTTTCTTCTTTTCCTTTGCATTTTTCGTTTTCATTTTCATTCTTCCTCGACCTTCTGTCAACAAGCCTTTTAAACCTTCCGTCGATGTCCAGTGCCGTGCCTACAACTCCTCCAAACGCTATAGCCACGATAAACAGCACGGGATAATTGCTTTTTGGCAGATTGCCAATGGTTGCGTTCAGCCCTATGGCAAGGCTTGCCAATCCAAGCCCGTCATACAACACCTTCTTATATTGTTCCTTTACGCCCCTGTGCAGCATGGTGCCAATAATCGTGCCGGCCACTATCGAGCATGTATTAACTATCGTTCCTATCATTGCAGTCTTGTCGTTATTATCATTTCGGCTTGCAAAGTTAGTGTTTTTTGCAATACCAAAGCCCCCAAAAACCTATAAAAATAAAAAAAAGAGCCGTTTTCCTTTGATTTATCTACTATTTGCACTAACTTTGCAGACAATATATGATTGACAAGGCCACTATAGACAAAATAATGGACGCGACAAACATTGTCGATGTCGTTTCAGAGTTCGTCACGCTGCGCAAGACCGGCGTGAACTTTAAGGGATTGTGCCCATTCCACGACGACAAGACGCCGTCGTTCATCGTGTCGCCGTCGAAGGGCATCTGCCATTGCTTCGCCTGCGGCAAGGGCGGCAATTCGGTCAACTTCCTCATGGAGCACGAGCAGATGACCTATCCCGACGCCTTGCGGTGGCTTGCCAAGAAATACAACATTGAAATAAAAGAGCGCGAGCTCACGGCCGAAGAACAGCAGGCGGCCAACGACCGCGAGAGCATGTTTGTGGTCAACGAGTGGGCCCGCGACTATTTTCAGGACATTCTCAACAACCACATCGACGGCAAGGCCTTAGGCATGCAATATTTCCGCAGCCGTGGCTTCCGCGACGACATCATAAAAGAGTTTCAGCTCGGCTATGCCCTTCCCCAGCGCACCACTCTCTTCCAGGCGGCATTGAAGCAAGGGTTCAAGGAAGAATACCTCATCAAGACGGGCCTCTGCATTCGCAAGGAAAACGGCGAGGTCTTCGACCGATATTCAGGCCGCGTCATCTTCCCCTGGCTCAGCGTCAGCGGCAAGGTGAACGCCTTCGGAGGCCGTCTGCTCGACTCGCGTACAAAGGGCTTGCAGCAAAAATACGTCAACTCGCCCGAGTCGGACATCTACCACAAAGACCACGAGCTCTACGGACTCTATCAAGCCAAACGGGAGATAGCCAAGGAAGACTCCGTGTATATGGTAGAGGGATATACCGACGTCATCTCGATGCACCAAAACGGCATCAAGAATGTGGTGGCCAACTCAGGCACCGCCCTCAGCGTACATCAGATTAGACTGCTGCGCCGATTCACCTCCAACATCACCCTGCTCTACGACGGCGACGAGGCGGGCATCCATGCAGCCATGCGAGGCACCGACATGCTGCTTCAGGAAGGCATGAACGTCAAAGTACTGCTGCTGCCCGACGGCGACGACCCCGACAGCTTCTCACGAAAGCACACGGAGGAAGAGTTCCGCAATTATGTGGAAAAACATCAGGCCGACTTCATCATTTTCAAGACGCGACTACTGCTCGAAGGCGTCGCCGACCCCATCAAGCGTTCGGAAGCCATAAGCAACATCGTGCGCAGCGTTTCGGTCATACCCGACCAGATAAAGCGCGACACATACATTAGGGAATGCTCACGCAATTTCCAAATGAGCGAGCAGACGCTCATCAACACCATGAACCGCTTTATCGGCGGCGACATCGAAAACCAGCAAAAAGAAGCCGAGCGACAGCTGAGGCGCGAAGAAAGCCAAACCCAACAACCACAGCAGCCACAGCAGCACATTGGCTACCACGCCTTGGACGAACAGGCCTCGGAAGTGGAGCGCATGATCATCCAGCTCGTCATTCAGCATGGCGAAGAAATAATAATACGCGACGTTGAAACCGAAGACGGCAACCTCATCAACCTCACCGTCGCCCAATACATCGACTACGACTTCGCACAGGACGACCTCCATTTCAGCAATCCCATCTACGACACCATACTCCATGAAGCGGCCATCCACAGCACCGATGCCGACTTCAAGGCCGACACCTACTTCACTTCGCACGCCGACATCAACATCAGCCGCATTGCCGGCACGCTGGCCATGAACCACTACCAGCTCAGCAAAAGCCTTCAGATGCGCACCGACACTACGTCCATTCTTCAAAAGACAAACCACCTGATTGTCGATTTCCGCATAGGCATCAAGACACGCCTAATGAACGAACTCAAGGCGCAAATGGCCGAAGCGATGAAGTCGGCCGACATGACGCGAGTGAAGGAAATAATGAAGGAACAGATGGACGCCCAACGGCTGCGCGACACCATAGCCGCCAAAGTGGGAAGAAACATCGTGAGGTGAGCTGAAGCAGACACTCTACTTGAACATCAAAACATTACAAACAAATAACTACAAAAATTATGAGAAAGCTGACCTTATCCGCCATCCTAACTATGGCACTTGTTTCGCCGCCGGCGGTGGCACAACAGTCGTGGACGGCCGACAACGGCAATGGAACGTTCACAAACCCACTTTTCTACGACGAGTTTTCCGACCCCGACATCATTCGCGTAGGCAACGACTTCTATCTTGCAGGCACCACCATGCACTGTCTGCCGGGCATCGTAGTGCTCCACTCCACCGACCTTGTCAACTGGCGTTTCTGCAGCTATGCCATGGACAGTTTCAACCTTGGCGACGAGTTCCGACTCGACAACGGCAAAGAAGCCTACGGCCAAGGCATCTGGGCGCCATGCATCCGCTACCACAACGGCAAGTTCTACATCTTCAGCAACATCAACGGCCACGGCATGCAGGTGTTCATAGCCGACAAGGCTGAAGGCCCTTGGCAGCACATCAACATGAAAGGCAACATCTACGACCTCTCAGTCCTGTTCGACGACGACGGAAAAATCTATGCCATCCACAAGTATGGGGCAGTACACATCACCGAGATAAAGCCCGACTTCAGCGGCTTTGTAGAAGGCAGCGACCGCATCATCATACCCGAAGGCAACGCCATGGGCGAAGGTCACCACGCCTACAAAATCAATGGCAAATACTACATTCTAAGCGCCGACTACAGCCCCATGGGCCGCATGCAGTGCGCACGTGCCGACAAGCTCGAAGGCCCTTACGAAACTTGCGTCGTCAGCGCCATGGAAACCTACGGCACCCCCACCGGACGCTCCGTCCGCAACGTAGGCCTATGGCAACCCCTGCCCGACAACGGCTTCAAATACGACATTTCAAATGGCGGCGGCAACTACATGGGCTGCGCCACCATCCACCAGGGCGGCATAGTAAGCACTCCCGACGGCAAGGAGTGGTGGGGCATCTCCATGCAGGACTTCCGCTCGGTAGGACGCACCGTGTGCCTCTCGCCCATCACATGGAAAGACGGATGGCCTTACTTCGGCATCGAGGGCAACTTGGGCAGGAGCCCGAAGACGTGGACGAAGCCTTCGGTAAATGAAGCATCTGCGCCCCATTCGCCCTACGACCGCTGCGACGACTTCTCGGGCAAAAGCCTCAAGCCCATCTGGCAGTGGAACCACGAGCCTCAAAAGGGCATGTGGTCGCTCAAGGGCGGCACGCTGCACATAAAGACGCAGCCTGCCAAAAACCTGCTTTGGGCGAAAAACTCGTTAACCCAACGAGGCATAGGACCCGTGTCGGCAACCACCGTCAAGCTCGACGCCTCACGCCTGAAGGACGGCGACGTGGCAGGCCTCGGCCTTATCAACACTCCTTATTCCTACATCGCAGCCGCTGTTGACGGCAAGAACATAAGCATCAGGTGCTACGACCAGAACGGCGACAAGACGCTCACCGCCTCCGCCGACGGCAAAAGCCTCATTTGGCTGCGCATGACGGGCGACTTCGAAGACGACAAGGCACAGCTGTCGTACAGCACCGACGGCATCAACTTCACACAGCTCGGCGGCGACATCCTCATGCCCTATCAGCTCAAGACCTTCCAAGGCACGCGCCTTGCCCTCTTCGCCTACAACGAGAAGGGCCGCAAAGGCGGTGAGGCCATTTTCGACGACTACGCCGTAACCGAGCCGCTGGCCGACCGCAGCCAAAATCTCCCCGTGGGCAAGGTCATCACGCTCACCAACCTTGCCGACGGCTCAATGGCCACCGCACTGCCCCACGGCATGCTCCACATCATGCCCCAGGGAGCCAAAGACTTCGGCAACTCTTCATGCCAATTCCGCGTTCACGACCGTGGCAAGGGCCGCGTAGTGCTTGAGGCACTCAACGGCATGGGCTTCCTCACCATCGTAGGCGAAGGCCTGTCGGCCGACGTCCGCTTCTTCAAGCAGGAGTCTGACGCCAGCCTCATCCAATGGCAGGACATGCTCCACGGCCAGTGCATGCTGCTGTCGCTCAAGACCGGAAAATACGTCGGCATCTATCCCACCACCGGCGCGCCCTACAGCGCCGACCTCAAGGGTGCCGACCCCGACCGCAAGAATGGCTGCGTGTTTAAGTGGAATGTAGTAGAATAGCATTCCCGACCTGTTCAATTAAAAAAACTACCGGCAAAAGGAGCTTGTCACTCACTTTTGCCGGTAGTTTTTATTTACACGTTTGTCGTCAAATTGCATTACCATTTGTCTTTCGTCACGATGTCGTCGCCCCAACGGTGGTCTTTCGGGAATGGCTGTCCGCCCCATGCCTTCACCTGTGTCCAAGGCTCGGCGGCGTCGGTCCAGAACGGATGGTCGGCAGGAAGGCCGAGAGGCATGAAGGCCAGCGACGTCATGTAGAGCGAGCCATTGTTGGTGTACCAGTCGGCAGTGGCAGGCTGCGAACCGCAGAACCCGATGGTCAGATAACCACCCTCGTTGTAGTTCTGCTGCTCGTCAAACATGCGGTGCATCACCTTTGTCAACGCTGCCCTCACCTGTCCGCGCGAAATGTCCTCCGGCAGTTTGTCATACCATGCCATCAGAGCCAGCGGCTGCATGGCGGCAAGACGGTAAGGAGTAGAGCGGCCTATCACCGGGAAAGTGCCCTCAGGCGATATGAAACGCTCGAGTATTATTGAAAATTTCTGCGCGCGCTTCAATGCACGTGCATGGTATTTCCCGTAGTCGAGGCGGGTGTTGGCCTTGGCGTCAACCATTGCCTGCAGCGTTTCAAGATACATGGCATGAAACACATAGCTCGTATAATAGTCGAAGGCAAACACAGGGCCGTCGGCATACCATCCGTCGCCCACATACCACTCTTCCACCTTGCGGCACGCCGTGTTCACCCGAAACTCGTCATACTGTGCCCCGGCCTTTGCCAGGAAGCTCTCTATTGTCGATGAAAACAAGAACCAGTTGGTATAAGGAGGGTCAATCGTGCGCATTTTCTGAAATTCGGCAATGTATCTCTGCTTCGTCACGTCGTCGAGCGGCATCCAAAGCTGGTCGTAGGCTCTCAGGAAGCTCTCGGCAATGTATGCCGCATCCACGAGGTTTTGTCCCGACACGCCCCAGCAGAGGTAGTCGGGCGACTGAGGGTCAACGCTGTTCTTATAGCTTGCCAATGCCCATTCGCGCAGCTGACTGCGCTTCTGTCCCTCAGGCGTACCGTCGTCGGGCAGTGCCACCCATGGTGCGATGCCGGCCATCAGGCGGCCAAACGTTTCCATATACACCACCCTCTTGTCCCTTGAGTCAAACGAAGGGCTGAATTCCGTCTGCATGTTTTTCCGCAGCTCGCCCTTGGCCATGTTTTCGAGTACAGGCTGAGCCATATTGTATGCCAGTCGGCACCAATACTCACGGTCGGTTTCGACCACTTTCTTCACTTTTTTCGCCCCTGCCGCAGGCACTATGAGCAGCAGTGCTGCCACTACAGTTGATAATAAACGTTTCATCTTGTCTTAGTGTTTTAGGAATTTTACTATATGTGGATGCAAAGTTAATCAAAAAACTCCACATTCCGCCTTTTTTTATCTTAATAAAACAAAAATTGCCCCCATTCGTTTATAAAAGCACGAAACATCCATTTTTGATATTATACATCTGAAATGTCCCACCCATTTACACAGTTGATTATTCACCCCCTGCGCTGCACAACCTGTGAACAGAAACGGCCCTTTGCGGCGGCGGGCGGACACATAGGGCCTCCCCTACTCCGGCGGTTAAACTGATGGTTGAGTTTCATCGAACTCACGTTAGAATAGTCGATTTTACACGAAATTCGGTCGTTTCGAGCGTGATTTTGCCGTCTTTTATGCAGAAAATGCATGATTTTGCAAGCGTGGTTTCGGGGGGCGTAGATTGCGAAATGGGGTCGTAAACGAGGTCTCGACGGTAGAAAAAGGCCGAGTCGGAGGTGAAAACGACCGTCATGCCCTGCCATGCGGCGTTGACTTCAACGTCGCCTTCGGTGTAGTTGAGCTGCGCAATGTGCCAGCTCGAACCGGGCAAAAGCAGCCTCAATTCAACTTCGGCCGTAGGGGCTTCTTCTGACTGTAATATTGGGAGGTCGTCTTTTCCGCAAGCGCAGAAAAGCAGCGTGCAGCTGACGGCGGCAAGCGGCAAAATGTTTGCGAAAATTACCTTTAGGAAGGTATTACCCCCCCCCTTAAAGCCTTTATAACCAATGGGTTATGTTTATATGCTGTTTCGTTCATCGTAAAAATCTTTTTTTACATTATGCAAAGATAGAAAAAGTTTTCAACACAACAAAAAAAACGCCGATTTTTTTAGGAATCATGAAGACAGTATCGAAAATGTGTGTGAGTGAAGAGTGAGCTGACGGTATAGTGACTATATAAAACATGACAGAGAAACACTTCAAACAGTTCACTGTTCACAGTTCACAGTT
>JAQXRI010000041.1 GCA_029218445.1 Prevotellaceae bacterium
AGAAGGCCGACTTCAAGGGCATCCTCGAGGCTATGGACGGCTGTCCAGTAAACATCCGTCTGCTCGACCCACCACTCCACGAGTTCGTACCACACGATCTTGCAGGTCAACAGGTAATGGCAGAGGAAATGGGTGTTGACGTAGCTACAATCCAGCGTCGTGTTGCTTCTCTCGCCGAGAACAACCCAATGCTTGGTCATCGTGGTTGCCGTTTGGGCATCACATTCCCAGAGATTACTGCCATGCAGACTCGTGCCATCCTCTCGGCAGCTTGCGAGCTGAAGAAGGAAGGCAAGAACCCAATGCCAGAAATCATGGTTCCGCTGATTGGTATTCTCCACGAGCTGAAGCAGCAGAAGGAGATTATCCAGAAGACTGCCAAGGAGGTATTTGCAGAGTAGGGTGTAGAAATCGAGTTCGAGATTGGTACTATGATTGAGATTCCACGTGCTGCCCTCACAGCCGACCGCATCGCTACAGAGGCAGAGTACTTCTCGTTCGGTACAAACGACTTGACACAGATGACCTTCGGTTACAGCCGTGACGACATCGCCAGCTTCCTGCCAGTATATCTTGACAAGAAGATTTTGAAGGTTGACCCATTCCAGGTGCTCGACCAGAAGGGTGTTGGCCAGCTCATAAAGATGGCAGTAGAGAAGGGTCGTGGCGTTCGCCAGAACCTCCGCTGCGGTATCTGCGGTGAGCACGGTGGTGAGCCAAGCTCAGTTAAGTTCTGTGCCAAGATTGGCATGAACTACGCCAGCTGCTCTCCGTTTAGAGTACCTATAGCCAGACTTGCAGCGGCCCAAGCAGCCGTTGAGGAATAATCCTTAGATGCTGAAAATTAGTAAGATAAGAGGCAGGTGCTTGAATAACAGGCACTTGTCTCTCTTCTTTTCAACACGTTCTGCATATAATAAAAGCAGTCCATAATGCCTTCGGTTTTCAACTGGTTTACAATTTTTCGGAGGCTGGTTTACAATAAAAAACGGCACTGCTATGCAAACTGTAAAAGAAGTGTTTTATCATTTATTTAATTTCAGCATTATGGCAATATTAAAAGCAACAGTTAGGTTCAAAAACAAAAGCGGACTATACCCTGTATATGTCCGTTTCACACAGTTCAAACAAGTCTCTTATGTAAAAACCTCTTTGATGGTAAATGAAAAGGGACTAAATAGCAAGAAGGAAATCATTGATCCTTTTGTTATCCAGCAAACAAAACGTCTGTTGAAAACGAACATATAAATTATACGTTGATGGGGCAAAACCATGATTTTTCATAAAAAAAGACATACTAAATCATAATTTTCCGTACAAAGCTACCGCATTTGTGAATATTTGTGGTAACTTTGTACGGAAATAGTTATTGATAATGGAAGAAAACAATGCATTCTCATGGTATCCGGCAATCCTGCAGTAATCAAGAAAAGGTTGTAAGTATAGGATTTTAATCGACAGAGGACGAAATAATCATGGATAAGAATTTTCAAGAAACTAATGATATGTATCTGTCTCAGCATTTTGCTGATGACGAGAACGAGGAGCGACTGATTGCGGAATGCAGGATGCTCGTCAGGGCTTATGCATTCACAGAGAATGCTATTGTCTCGATGGGCGACAACAAGCTAAACTGCAGCTATTGCTATTTTGGAGGTCTGGCCGATGAACTGGGGTTGACCGCAGAAGAACGCAAGGAAGTCATACCATCGCTTTATGAGGACTTTATCTTCCATCGTGCAGATATCGACGATCTTGCTCATCGCCACGCAGATGAAGTGGCGTTTGTCCATTTACTCAAATCTCTTGTCATCGATGAACGGCGCGACTACTATCTGAGTGACTACATGCGGCTGCGTGACAGGGATGGGCAACAGAGGGTTATCGAACACCGTCTGTTTCCCATTGCCGCTTCACCGAATGGCAGTTTCCGACTCATGGCATGTGTCTATACCATGTCAAAAGATAACGTGCATCAAGCCAAAATAATAAACACGCGTACAGGAGAGATACGCGTGCTTACGAATAAGGATTATGAGAATGTATTGTCTCAGCGTGAAAGGGAAGTGCTCAGGCTCATCGATCAAGGAAAACTCTCGAAAGAGATTGCCGACCAACTATCTATCAGCATCAATACCGTGAACCGTCATCGTCAGAACATTCTCGAGAAGTTGAATGTAGATCATGCTATCGAAGCCTGTAAGGTGGCAAGGGCGATGGGATTACTTTGAGGTCTGATCGAAACCTGATGATTGGCTGTCCCATGCTTCCCATTTGCAGTCACTCACTTCCATATCAGAGAATTGCGCCAGGAAAGAATGGTCGATAGGACTGGCAGCATAGATGCCGAATGAGATTTCTCCTTCACCCTTGAAGAGATGGAAGGCACGCATCTGCTTGAAATTCACCCCATCGGTACTAGTCTCAATGTAGTAGTCACTCTCACGACGGCTCAGACGATACCACATCTCTTTGATAGAAGACGGAATGTCGCATGTGGCCCAATCGGAGTATCCATTGTTGGTAACAACACTACCTAAACGCTGGAAGTCTTCATTCTCATATTCGATGGATGCTTTCATCCAATTTTCGCTGTCCAGATAAACCACAATGCCACATTGGTCAAAGAGAGCCGAGCTATTGAACATGGTCTTGACGGTAAATGAGAAATACTTGCGCGACGTCATCATCTGAAGCACAGGTGCATTGTCATTGCAGAACCCATAATAGGTACGCTGCCAAAGATCAGTATTCGGCATTGTCTGTATCGTGATGAGCGAGTCGCTTATTGAATACTGCTTAGGTTCTCTGATCCAATATAGATTATCTTTTGTAAACTGTTTCATAATTTTATCGTTTGATTCAATTACATTTATTTGACAATTCTTGTCGCTGTTGCTTTGCCCACATTATCGTTTTAGCCAGTGTTCCTTTAGCCAGTTGCGAACCGGCTCGTCATAGACTTTGAGCGAAGCCCAGGCAAGGCCGATGGCCATGAGGGTAGTCACAACGCCTACGAATATGTGTGTGCTGAGCGGTGAATCCATGTGGGTTTCTGCCCAACTCATGTGCATGTATAATATAGGATAATGTGTGATGTAAAGTGGGAACGAAAGCTGACCAAGGAAGATGCATACCTTCGACGTACGCTTGCCCTTCAATTTGCTGCCAGCTCCGATTGAGAGAATGAGTGGGAAAAGCAACAAGATGCAGCAGAGCTCGAAGATGCCTTCGTACACTGGGTTCCAATCACCGAGCAAAGGCGTTGAAACCATAGCGATGATTAACAGCGAAGCAACTACGAAACCACCTTTAATAGAGATGTAATGACCGATGCGCGAAAGCAGCAATCCCATAGTGAATGGGAACATCAGGCGAACCATAGCACGGTAGATGTGTTCGGGATCGCAGATGAAACCACCATTGATCGTGTACTGGAAATTAGTATCGATGAGGTTGCCCCATAGATTGAGCTGCAGACAAGTGTCAGCTGACAACAATGCGCAGAAAGCCACAATAACTGCCAACACGACCTTGCCTGTACGACGCAGGAACAACGCATACAGGATGTTGGCTACATATTCGTAGATAAGCGTCCAGATAGGGCCATTGATACTGGTGAGTTCACCCCATCCTCTGATGTCCATCGACTTAGGGAGTTGTATCATACACATTAGGAGCAAGGCTTCAAGCAGCAACATGTACCATGGTGTAGAATCCACCAGATTGAATGTTGGACCGCCAGAATAATAGAAGAAGCAGACTCCCACCAGCACACCCATGATTGCCATTGGCTGTAATCGGGTGAGACGGCGCTTGAAGAATCCCCATGTGCTCATTCTGTCCCAACGGTCATCGTAGGCATAGCCTAACACAATACCGCTCAAGGCAAAGAAGAAATCTACTGACATGAAACCATGAGGCATCACCCATCGGTTAATCTCATGAGGATAACACTCCATCATGTGAAACATCACTACACCCATGGCGGCAACGCCTCTGAGTCCATCCAGAATCTCGTATCGTGGCTTGGATTCGAGATAAGTGTTTGAATTATTGTCCATATTAGATATTATAGTATAATTTGCGGGTACAAAGGTATGGCTTTTATGAAAAAACTACAATAGTCAATTATAACCATTTGTGTAACTACTTGCTTGTCATCGTTGTACGAAATAACTTCTCAGTAAATAGAAAAAGATTTGCACCAAAGCATCCACAATGCTCAAATAACAGTAATTAAATCAAGTGAATATGCTTGCACAATTCGCAGTTACAAACTATAAAGGCTTTAAGAATCGCATTGTATGGGATTTGTCCCATCCAAGCAACTACTCTTTCAATGCCGCTGCCATTCAAGACGGTATTGTCAAGAACGGCATCATCTATGGTCCCAATGGTGCAGGAAAGTCAAACTTCGGTTTGGCTATCTTCGATATTGCCAATCACCTGTCCCATAAATGGAAGAAGCCAGATTATTATCTGAATTATGCTTGTGCTGGTCATCAGGACCTGCCGGTGGAGTTTGAGTACACATTTGTCCTGGGTGGGCATACCTTATTATATAACTATTGCAAGGTGGCTTCGGAGCTGAAGGGAAACATCGTTCGTGAGCAGCTGATTGTGGATGGCAATGAGGTGCTGTTGAAGGATGATGGTGTTTTGAACATTGCCAATGAGTTTGGTTTGACTCAGGCAGCAGTCGATAGCCTGAAGGATAGCGCAAACAACATCTCCATTGTCAACTACCTGCTTGGTTCTGTTCCTCTCTCCAAGGGACATGCCTTGCTCTTGCTTCGGGATTTCGTTGAGAATATGCTGTTTTTCAGGAGCTTGGACAACCGAGAGTTCATTGGCTTGAATGAGGGAGGAAGCAACATCGAAGAGTATATCATCACGCACCACCTTGCCGATGACTTTGCTGCATACCTGAAAGAGGTTAGTGGACAAGAGTACGAGTTTGCTCCCAGTGCACAGGGGGAGAGCGTGCTTTACTGTCTGATGGACGGCATGAGAATACCATTCCAATGGGTGGCATCCACAGGTACAAAGAACTTGGAGCTTCAATATTATTGGCTGAAAGAGATGGATAATGCTTCATTCGTGTTCATTGACGAGTTTGATGCATTCTACCACCATGAGCTGTCCTATAAGATTTGCAAGCGTTTGTTCGAGGGAAGCAATCAGGTGTTTGTAACCACACACGACACTTTTCTGCTGAGCAACGATCTGCTCCGTCCTGACTGCTTCTTCATCCTCAGAGAAAACCAGATTAAGGCCATCTGCGACATGACAGACAAGGAACTGCGCTTTGGACACAATCTGGAGAAACTTTATAGAGGCGGCACATTTGGCTTATGATACTGTTTGTATTTGAAGGAGACGAACGTGAACCTCGTCTGTACAGGACATTAGAGAGGTTATACTTCCCGAAGCAGAACGAGAACATCATCTGCTCTTTCGGGAACAACATCTATGACCTATACAACGAGCTGCAAGAGTATGATGGGGATGGCGACATTGTCGCTCTCATGCGGGAACGTCTTGCCGATAGGGGCGATGCGACATTGGACGGCATCAGAAACTCGGATATTTCTGAAATATTCCTGTTCTTCGACTATGACTTCCTGAACTCCCAACTCTCGCTTGACGAAATCAACAGGCGCGTTGAAGAGATGCTGACACTATTTGATGATGAGACCGACAATGGTAAACTCTACATCAACTATCCCATGATTGAGTCCATCCGCTACACCAAGGAGCTGCCCGATGATGCGTATGCCAGCTATACCATTGGACGGGAAGCTTGTAAAGACTTCAAGCGTCTGGCACGCGAGTTTTCTGCCTACGACAGTCTTGACCATCTGCTGTTCAAGGATGGAGTAACTCCCACCAAGGACAAGTATCTGAAGGTGAGGGATAACTGGGAATATCTGAGGACAATGAATGTCAGCAAGGCAAACCTGCTGACAACTGGTCTGCTCGCTATGCCAAAAGAGAAATCCGACATCAGTCAACTGACAGTATTCAACAGCCAAGTGATAAAGTTCGTAAAGCCAAAAGAAAGTGTGGCCATACTGAACAGTTTCCCTATCTTCATTTATGAGTATATGAAGTAGGGTGTTCAAATATTCATAGAAAAAACAAAAGAGTCTTCTGCTGTTGGCGAAAAGCCTTTGCAGGAGACTCTTTTTCAGTAAAAAGAAAAAGAAAAGGACAAGGATGACGGGGACAGGAAGGGTACAGAAAGGAGTTTAGGTTTATCTTTCTCCATGTATATATACATGCCCTTCTTAAACCTGGAAAATAAACTTGTTCTGTCGCAATTCAAGTTTACCTACCTTAATTATATATAAGCCCTTCTAAACTTAAACTTAAACCTAAACCTGACAAGGTGGATGACTTTTCTTTTTACTGAAAAACGAAACTACCTCTGGAGTATATGATTTGGTGTTTGTCCATCAAGAAAACGACTTATTTTGCATGAAAAACGTGAATAACTTGCGACGGCTATTGGCCAGTCTATATTAGGGTCACCCGTCAACGGAAATCTGTTTATATAAACCTAAAATCCGCAGTAATTTTTTTTCGGGAGTCAGATTTAGCCATTGCTCATAGCGTTTCTGTCTGACTTCAGCCTCAGAAGCACTTGACATATCCGTGTTCCCAAATAATGTCGTATGGTTGTTGGAGTAAAGGGCTGACCGAAGGGAAAAGCAAAGCCCAAAAGCACATAGCCCAGGGCAACGCCCTGTGGTTGTGATGTAAATGCGATAACGCCCTGCAAGGGCAAAAGCGTAATGGCAGCGGTGAATAATGCTTTTGCCCTTTCAGGGCGTACATTTCAACCTTTCAGGTCGAAAATGCTTTGTTTCTTCGTGTCTTTGTGTTTAATAATAGACAAGCTGAATAGTTGCTGTAAGCAAGACCTTTAGTTAAAAAATCAAATAAAATGACTTGTTTTTAAATAATCAAGGTAAATACTTTGTCTATTTCAAAAGAAAAGCTTTATCTTTGCATCAATTAAAATAAACTATGACAAAAGGGGGCAGGACGGAAAAGTTTAGTAATTAACAATAAAATTAAAACTATTATGGACGCAAAAGAAAAAGTATTGGCAACAATGAAGGAGGCTGGACAGCCTCTCAACGCAGGTAAGATTGCAGAGCTGAGCGGTCTCGACCGCAAGGAGGTGGATGCCGCCATGAAGCAGTTGAAGGCTGAAGGCGCCATCGTCTCTCCAGTACGCTGCAAGTGGGCACCTGCTGAGTAGAATTGCAAAAAAAAGATACCGCAGCCTTGAAAAACAGGCTGCGGTATCATTAGTCGCCGAAATAATATCCGTTGTCATCGCCAACTATGTTATAGTCCGTTCCTTCGTCGAGGTTCGATATTGTAAGCAGTATATGTCTGATGTTGAATTCCATTGCCGCCATCTGCGGCTTGACATACTGTTTCATCTTCTCGGATAATTTGTCTGTTCGACATTATATTAGTAATTTTGCCGCAAATTATGCTGCAATAAAAAACATTAACGACATAACATAAAAATGGAAGTAATACCAAGTTTTCAAGTAGATCATACTGATCTTAAGCCGGGAATCTACGTTTCCCGACAGGATGCGGTGGGCGACACACGCATCACTACGTATGACGTAAGAATGACGGCACCCAACCATGAGCCGGCCGTTAACTGCGCGGCACTGCATACCATCGAGCATCTTGTGGCCACATTTCTCAGAAACAATGAGCAGTGGAAAGACAGCATCATCTATTGGGGTCCTATGGGATGCCTCACGGGCAACTATCTGATAGTGAAAGGCTCATATCCTTGCGAGCAGATACGCGACCTTATGGTCGAGGCCTTCACGTTTGTTAAAGACTTTGACGGCGAGGTGCCCGGCACTACTGCCGCCACCTGTGGCAACTATCTGATGCACGACCTGCCCATGGCCAAATGGGAGGCCAACCGCTACATTGGCCGTCTGACCAACGAGTTCTGCTGCGACTATCCGGGCGTGGCTCGACCTTTGGTAGGCGAGAAGATGACATTTTTCGACGCATAGTCCTTACCGCGTCATCTTCTTTATCACATCTACAAAGCGAGGGCCGTATTTTGCCTTCTTGTGCTCGCCTATGCCCGACACGTTGCCGAAGGCCTCAAGAGTGGTAGGCTTGACGGAGGCAAGGCTGTGCAGCACCTTGTCGTTGAACACGATGTAGGGAGGGAAGCCTTCCTCGTCGGCGCATTGCTTTCGGAGTATGCGGAGAGCCTCAAACAGCTTGGGGTCTTCTTCGTTTGCTCCGACAGTACTGAAATGGGGTATGACGAGTTGAATTTTTCTGCTTTTTTTGCCTTTTTGTGGAGTGGCGTCGTCGTGTTCCGTGGCTTGGCAGAGCATGGCGTTTTTCCTGCCGTAGAGCACGTCGTCGCCTGCCGTCGTCACTTTTACGGCGTCGGCCTTGTCGTATTCAATTTCAAAGAAACCCATCTGCAGCATTTGCAGCAAGTAGTCTTTCCATTGTTTTGTTGTCAGTTCTTTTCCAACTCCGAACGTTGGCAGCTTATCATAGCTTTTTCTAACAACAGTGGGCGATTTTATGCCTTTTACTATTTCAATTATCGTCGATACCTTAGTCTGTTCCTGCGTTCGTTTGGCTGCGCTCAGGGCCATCTGCACGTAGCGTGTGCCGTCGAAGCGTTGCGGTGGGTTTTTGCATACGTCGCAGTTGTGGCAGTCGCTGTCGGAGGTTTCGTTGAAGTAGTTGAGCAGTATTCGTCGGCGGCAAACGCTTGCCTCGGCATATTCCCTCATGCGTCGCAGCTTGTCGGCGTTCACCTCCTTTTGTCCGCTCTCGTCAACAAACTTCGACAGCATTACGATGTCGCTCAGCGAGTAGAACAGTATCGTTTCAGCCGGTGCTCCGTCGCGTCCTGCCCTTCCTATTTCCTGGTAGTAGCTCTCAATGCTTTTGGGCATGTTGTAGTGTATCACCCATCTTACGTTGCTCTTGTCGATGCCCATGCCGAAGGCTATTGTGGCGCACACTACGAGCAGGTTGTCCTGCTTAAACTGCGACTGCGTGAGGTTTCTGTCTTCGGCCGTCATGCCTGCATGGTAGGCTGCCGCCCTGATGCCGTTGGCCGTCAGTTCGGCGGCCAGCTTCTCGGTCGAGGCGCGGCTGAGGCAGTAGATTATGCCGGCGTCGAAAGGGCGGGCCTTGATGAAGTTGACAATGAATTTTGTACGCTCTTTGGGCGTATATCCTCTTTTTACTGTGAGACTTAAATTAGGCCGGTCGAAGCTGGATATGAATTCCTTGGGCTGTCTGAGGTGCAGCAGTCTTACGATGTCGTTGCGTGTTATTTTGTCGGCTGTGGCTGTGAGTGCCATCATTGGCACGTTGGGAAAGCGGTCGCGTATTTCGCCCAGCTGTGCATATTCGGGACGGAAGTCGTGCCCCCATTGGCTTATGCAGTGGGCCTCGTCGATGGCAAACATCGAGATGTGCATGTGAGACAGCAGAAACGGTATTTCGGCCATTACCCTTTCGGGCGACATGTAGAGCAGCTTGATGTCGCCCGAGGCAACGCGTCGGCGCACAATGGTTTCGAGGCTAAGGTCGAGCGAGCTGTTCAACGCCTCGGCCTCGATGCCGTTGGCCTTTAGGGCCTCCACCTGGTCTTTCATGAGGCTTATGAGCGGTGACACCACGATGCACGTTCCTGGCATCATTAGTGCCGGCACCTGGTAGCACAGGCTTTTGCCTCCGCCGGTTGGCATGAGCACGAGATTGTCGTGTTGCTGCATGGCCGATTCGATTATCTCTTTTTGGTTGCTTCTGAACGAATCGTAACCGAAATACGTCTTCAAAACGCTTTGTATATCCATAAAAACATGTTTTTGGTGCAAAGTTATATTTTTTTTAGAAAAAAAAGAAGGAATAAACGATATTATTTCAATTTTTTTTGTATTTTTGCGCTGAAATATTAATCCACAACATACTAAGGTTTATGGCTAAGTACAATATTACCGAGAAAAAGGAGAAGGAGGCGGCCTACCGAACATTGGTCAATCCGCAGCTGATGGACGAGATGAAGGAGAAAATTCTCGACATCATCGTGATGAAAAAAAAGTATAAAGACAAAGACTATTCAGCAAAGAAGCTGGCTGAAGACCTGGGGACAAATACACGATACATCTCGGCCGTTGTCAATGTGAGGTTTCACATGAACTACACGTCGTTTGTCAACAAGTTCAGAATAGAGGAGGCTATGACCATTCTCACCGACAAACGCTATAAGGACCTCAATATGGAGGATGTGAGCGACATGGTGGGCTTTGCCAACCGCCAGTCGTTTTATGCTTCTTTCTACAAAATCATGAACATGACGCCTCGTGACTACCGCTTGCAGCACCAGGCGCAGCAGGCCAAGGCAAAGGCCGCACGAATGAAGAAAAAACAGCAGGACGAGGAATAATGAAAGACAACAACCGTGAATTCCAGTACACGGACGAACGTTTTGCCGACATACAATTGCTCAGATACCGTCTCGACGGGTTTGAGCAATTGTCGCTTGAACAGAAAATCTACGCCTATTGCCTGGCGCAGGCCACGCTGTGTGGGCGCGACATTACCTTCGACCAGTTTGGAAAGTATAATCTCGACATTAGGAAAGTGCTTGAGGCTGTGGTCACTTCAGCCACGGTAAGCCATGAAGACTCCAACTACAAGGCCTTGGAAATTTATCTTAAAAGGGTGTGGTTTTCCAATGGCATTCACCACCATTATGGCCAGGAGAAGTTTACTCCCGGCTTTACTGCCGAATATTTTCGCGAGACGGCTTTGAAGGCTTGCCTTGAATCGGGCAACTTCGGAAGCCGTGAGGATGTGGTGCGGCTGATTGACAAGCTGACGCCTGTGATGTTCGACCCCGACGTTGACCCCAAAAGGGTGAACAAGGCAGCCGGATGCGACCTCGTGGCCACGTCGGCTTGCAACTTCTACGACGGAGTGACGCAACAGGAGGCTGAGGCCTACTATGCCGCCTTGAAGGGAAACTGTAAGGACAATCCGCCCTCATTCGGACTCAATTCGCGCCTCGTCGGCGACGGCGAGAGAGTGTATGAGGAGGTGTGGAAGGTTGGCGGCAAATATGGCGACATAATCAGCAAAATAGTTTATTGGCTGAACGAAGCCGGCAAACATGCCGAAAACGACCAGCAGAAGAAGGTCATCGACTTGCTTGTAAAATATTACGAGACGGGCGACCTGTCGGTGTTCGACGAATACTCTATCGAATGGATAAAGGAAACGGAGGGCGACATCGACTTCATCAACGGCTTCATCGAGGTGTATGGCGACCCGCTGGGGCTGAAGGGCTCGTGGGAAGGCATTGTGGAATATAAGGACGAGGAGGCCACCAAGCGCACCATGAAGATCAGCGGCAACGCACAGTGGTTTGAAGACCATTCGCCAGTGGACGCCAGATTCAGGAAGAAGGAGGTGAAGGGCGTCACGGCCAAGGCCATTTGTGCCGCCATGCTTGGCGGCGACGAATATCCTTCTACGGCCATTGGCATCAACCTGCCCAACGCCGACTGGATACGCGCACAGTACGGCAGCAAGAGCGTGACCATAAGCAACCTTACCGACACCTACAGCAAGGCGGCCAAGGGCAATGGCATGTTGGAGGAATATGTGATTGACAGCCAGACGGTGGAAATGATACGCAAGCATGGCGACATCTGCGACGAGCTGCACACCGACCTACACGAGTGCCTCGGACATGGCAGTGGACAGATGCTGCCCGACGTGAGTCCTGAGGCCCTGAAGGCCTACGCCAGCACCATAGAGGAGGCGAGGGCCGACCTGTTTGGCCTATACTACATAGCCGACGAGAAGCTGATAGAACTGGGACTGCTGGACGACCGCGAAGCCTACAAGTCGAACTATTACACATATATGATGAACGGCCTGTTGACCCAGCTCGTAAGGATAAAGCCAGGCCACGAGATAGAGGAGGCCCACATGCGCAACCGCGCCATGATAGCACGTTGGTGTGTGGCCAATGGCGATGCCGTAAGGCTTGTGAAACGCGACAGAAAGACGTTTGTGGCCATCGACGACTATCAGAAGCTGCGCCGGCAGATAGCCGAGCTGTTGGCCGAGGTGCAGCGCATAAAGAGCGAAGGCGACTATGAGGCGGCACAGCGTTTAGTGGAGGACTATGCGGTGACCATCGACCCCGAATTGCACAAGGAGGTGCTTGAACGCTACCGCAGGCTCGACATTGCTCCATACAAAGGCTTCATCAATCCGGTAATGACGCCCGTGAGGGATGCCGATGGAAACATAACGGACATTGCCGTCGATTATACTGAAGGCTATAGCGAGCAGATGCTGCGCTACAGTAGAGAATACGGAGAGGGGAGAATTAAAAAATAAAGAATTTATAAATTAAAGAATTAAAGGATTAAAGAATTAAAGTTCTTGTGAGAATTAAGGATTGAAGTTTCCCGCCTTTTTATAATCACTTTGACAATATGTATTAAGGCTAAATCAATGCAGTGGAGTAACTTACTCTCCCCCTAAGGTAGGGGGAGTCCCCAAAAAGGGGGAGGGAGTATGTACTGCCTCGGTAGTAATAAAGGACTCGGCTTCATAAAAGGTAAAAGTTCAAAAAAAGATGCTAAACAATGAAGAGCTCAACGAGCGTGTTAAAGAAATAAAGAGGTCGTTCAGGATTATGATGGACGGCGTGGCCTCACAGTCGATGCGCGACAAAGGCCTCAACTACCATGTCAACTGGGGGGCGTCGGTGCCTATGCTGAAGCAGAAGGCGGCCGAGCTGGGCAAGGACTACGACCTTGCCATTGCCCTGTGGAAGGAGAACGTGCGCGAGTGCAAGATACTTGCCACCATGATAATGCCTGCCGACAGAATATTGCCGGAGGTGGTAGATATATGGATGGAACAGACACCGTCGCAGGAAATAGCCGAGATGGCGTCGTTCAACCTCTACCAGCATCTGCCCTTTGCCGCCGAGAAGGCCTACCAGTGGATAGCCTCGCCCGACGACATTCGCCAGCTGTGCGGCTTCCATGTGTTGTCGAGGCTGTTCGGGCGTGGGCAGGAACCCAACGAACGCGGCATAAACGAGTTTCTCGACCAGGCCATGGCGGCACTTCAAGGCTCGTCGATGGCGGTGAGGAAAGCGGCGTTGGCATGCGTCATGAGGTTTGCCGATTTGGGTCTTGTGTATGAAAGATTGGCAAAAAGTGCAATGAAACGCATCAATTTAGATGTTTTTTAGACATCATTGTGCGATATGTCACAAAAAATATGTAATTTTGCGCTGGTAAAGTGAAGTGAATGGAAAAGGAAGAAGCAATAAAGCAGGCGAAAGCCATTCTTGACGGTTATCTTGAGATGAACAATCATCGCAAGACGCCTGAGCGGTATGCCATACTTGACGCTGTTGCTTCGATGGATGCCCATTTCACGCTCGACCAGCTTGGCGGCAAACTCTCCAGCGAGTTTCGCTTTCCCGTGAGCAGGGCCACACTCTACAACACCCTCAACCTCTTTGTGAAGTTAAGGATAGTAATTCGGCACAGGCTGGCCAGCACCACGACCTACGAGTTCAGCCAGTCCGACGGCCACAACGTCCATCAGGTGTGTACCACGTGCGGCAAGGTGACGTCGCTGAAGTCGCAGGAGATAGACGAGGCCATCAACGCCCTCCACCTGAAGCGCTTCAAGCGCGACGGATATGCGGTGTATGTATATGGTATATGCAGCGCATGCCAGGCAAAGATTACACGAGGCAAGAAAACCAAGTGACACATTTTATATATTATATAATAGAAGAAGATAATCAAAAAAAAACCATAATACAATGAATAAAGGTAAAGTAGATGTCCTGCTCGGTTTGCAGTGGGGCGATGAAGGCAAAGGTAAGGTCGTTGACGTGCTCACTCCACGTTACGACGTTGTCGCACGATTCCAAGGTGGTCCCAACGCTGGACACACCCTTGAGTTTGAAGGTGAGAAATATGTGCTCCGCAGCATTCCTTCGGGCATTTTCCAAGGAGGCAAGGTAAACATCATTGGCAATGGCGTTGTGCTGGCCCCCGACTTGTTTATGGACGAGGCAAAGCAGCTTGAGGCCACGGGCCACAACCTGCGCGAGCGTCTCCACATTTCACGCAAGGCCCATCTCATCATGCCTACACACCGTGTGCTCGACGCTGCCTACGAGGCTGCCAAGGGAAAGAGCAAGGTGGGCACCACAGGCAAGGGCATCGGCCCTACTTATACCGACAAGGTCTCGCGTACGGGACTTCGCGTGGGCGACATCTTCGAGGACTTCAACCGCAAGTACAACGAGTGCAAGGCACGCCACGAGGCCATACTCAAGTCGATGAATTTCGACTACGACATAGCCGAGGTGGAGAAGAAGTGGATGGAAGGCATCGAATATCTGCGTCAGTTCCCAATAGTCGATTCAGAGCACGAGATAAACGGCTACCTGCGCGAGGGCAAGTCAATTCTCTGCGAGGGCGCACAGGGTACCATGCTCGACGTTGATTTCGGTTCTTATCCCTTCGTCACCTCTTCAAACACCATCTGCGCCGGTGCCTGCACCGGACTTGGCATCGGACCAAACAGGATAGGCGAGGTGTATGGCATCATGAAGGCCTACTGCACACGTGTGGGCGCAGGTCCATTCCCCACTGAGCTGTTCGACGAAACGGGTGCCACCATACGCCAGATTGGCCATGAGTATGGAGCCGTCACCGGACGTGAGCGCCGCTGCGGATGGATTGACCTCGTGGCTCTGCGCTATGCCATAATGGTTAACGGCGTGACACAGCTCATCATGATGAAGAGCGACGTGCTCGACGGCTTCGACACCATCAAGGCTTGTGTAGCCTACAAGCAAAACAGCAAGGAAATCAACTACTTCCCGTATAACATTGAAGAAGGAATTGAACCTGTATATGTAGAGATGCCGGGCTGGAACACCGACATGACCAAGTTTACAAGCGAGGCCGAATTCCCCGAGGCATTCTCCAACTACATCAAGTTCCTTGAGGAGCAGCTCGAAACTCCTATCAAGATTATTTCAATAGGTCCTGACCGTGCTCAGACAATCGTCAGAGGAGAGTAAACACTAAAGATTGGGAAACGAGAAAGAAATATGGCACAGAAACCAAGTATTCCTAAGGGCACGCGTGACTTCTCTCCCGTAGAGATGGCCAAGCGCAACTATATATTCGACACCATCCGTGAGGTTTATGCCCTCTTTGGATTTCAGCAGATAGAAACCCCCGCCATGGAAACCCTGCAGACGCTTATGGGAAAATATGGTGAAGAGGGCGACAAGCTGCTGTTCAAGGTGCTGAACAGCGGCGACTATCTTAACAAGGTGAGTGACGAGGAGCTGTGCGAGCGCAACACTCTGAAGCTCGCCGCCCGACTCTGCGAGAAGGGATTGCGCTACGACCTCACTGTTCCGTTTGCACGCTACGTGGTGATGCACCGCGACGAGCTCCAACTGCCCTTCAAGCGCTATCAGATACAGCCCGTTTGGCGAGCCGACCGTCCGCAGAAGGGACGCTACCGCGAGTTCTACCAGTGTGATGCCGACGTCGTGGGCAGCGACTCGCTCATGAACGAGGTCGAGCTGATGCAGATTGTCGATACGGTGTTTACACGGTTTGGCGTTAGGGTTCAGATAAAAATCAACAACCGCAAGATTCTCTCCGGCATAGCCGAGGTGATAGGCGAGGCCGACAAGATTGTAGATATTACAGTGGCCATCGACAAGCTCGACAAGATAGGCATCGACAATGTCAACGCCGAGCTGCGCAACGACGGCATAAGCGAAGAGGCAATAGAGAAGCTACAGCCTATTATCAATCTTACAGGCACCAATGCCGAGAAACTGCAGGTAATAGCCGACGTGTTGGCTACAAGCGAGACGGGTATAAAGGGCGTGGAGGAGACACGATACATACTCGACACGCTCGAAAAGGTGGGCCTGAACAACGAGATACAACTCGACCTCACACTTGCACGTGGCTTGAACTACTATACGGGAGCCATATTCGAGGTGAAGGCCCTCGACACCCCAATGGGCAGCATCACCGGTGGCGGACGCTACGACAATCTTACCGGCATCTTCGGAATGCCAGGCATCAGTGGCGTGGGCATCTCTTTTGGTGCCGACCGCATCTTCGACGTGCTCAACACCCTCGACCTCTATCCCAAGGAGTCAGTAACCAGCACCCAGCTGCTCTTCGTCAACTTTGGACAGAAGGAAACGGAGTATTGTCTGCCTGTTGTGGCAAAGGCCCGCAAGGCCGGCATACGCACTGAGATGTATCCCGACTCGTCGAAGATGAAAAAGCAAATGAGCTATGCCAATGCCAAGGGCATACAGTTTGTGGCCATCGTTGGCGAAAACGAGATGAACGAAGGCAAACTGACGCTGAAGAACATGGCTACTGGCGAGCAGTCGCTCGTGACTGCCGACGAGCTTGTGGCCATCGTAGCTCAATGAAATCAATGACTTTCCATACAATTATTGGTTCCAAATCTACTGTCAAATCAAAAAATCATGAAGAATTGCAGATTCTTTCAGCCCTTTGCCCCCATAGTGGGGGCAGGGGCACTTCTTTTCTTGCTCTGCCTCTTGATGTCGTTCAAGCAAGATTCACACATTAGGATATTCATGATAGGCGATTCAACCATGGCCAACAAAGACTATGCCAAGACTCCTGAAAGAGGGTGGGGCATGGTGTTGCCATGCTTTTTTGACGACGACGTGGAGATTGACAACCATGCCGTCAACGGACGCTCGTCAAAAAGCTTCATCTCCGAGGGACGTTGGCAGAAGGTGGTCGAGCAGATTCGCCCCGGCGACTATGTGTTCATACAGTTTGGCCACAACGACGAAAAGCCCCAGCCCGAACGCCACACCGACCCCGGCACCACTTTTGACGCCAACCTGCGCAAGTTTGTCGGCGAGACACGCGAGCGTGGCGGCATACCCGTACTGTTCAACGCCGTTGTTCGCCGCAACTTCGTAGTGGAGGTTGACAAGAACGACGACGACGAGAAGCTGCGCAACATCGACGCAAAGAACGCCCCCATACTTGTAGAGGACGACACCCTGCGCGACACCCACGGCGCCTATCTCGACTCGCCACGCAATGTGGCGCGCGAAATGGGGTGCGCCTTTGTCGATGCCAACCGCATAACCCACGACCTTGAGCAGTCGCTTGGCCGTGAGGGTTCGAAGCGTCTGCACATGTGGTTTGAGGAGGGCCAGCATCCGCTTGTGCCCAATGGCCGTAGCGACAATACACATTATAATATATATGGCGCCCACGTGGTGGCACGGCTTCTTGCCGAAGCTATTTGCCACGAGGTGAAGCCTCTTGCGAAGCACCTCGTAAGCTACGACCTGTCGGTGGCCAACGATGGCCGTGGCGACTTCTTCACGCTCGACGAGGCCTTGGCAGCTGTCCCGCGCGGCAAGAAAACCACCATACAGGTGTTGGGCGGAGAATGGCCCAAACCCGCCATTACAAAGGAAACAAAAGTGAAAATTGTAATGAGAAGAGGGGCAAAATGGGCTAAATAGCATTTTTTTAGCAATAAAAAATGTGAAATCCTTGGCGGAATACTCACTTTTGAGTATTTTTGCAAAAGAAATACGAAGATAAAGACATTAACTTATAAAAGCACATTATTATTATGAAAAAGAAATTTATTTGTTCCGTTTGCGGTTACATCTATGAGGGTGAGGCAGCTCCTGAGCAGTGCCCACTGTGTAAGGCTCCAGCCACCAAGTTCTCTGAGTTGAAGGACGACGGCGAGGCTAACTTCGCTACTGTACATGTTCTTGGCGCTGCCCGTAAAGAGGGTGCCAACGAGGAAATGATTAAGGACCTTGAGGCTCACTTCAACGGCGAGTGCACTGAGGTTGGCATGTATCTGGCCATGAGCCGTCAGGCTGACCGCGAGGGATATCCTGAAATTGCTGAGGCTTACAAGCGCTACGCTTTCGAGGAGGCTGAGCACGCTTCTAAGTTTGCAGAGCTCCTGGGCGATGTTCTCGGCGACACAAAGGCCAACCTTGAGGCTCGCATCGCCGCTGAGAAGGGCGCTTGTGAAGACAAGTTCCGCATTGCCAAGAACGCCAAGGCTGCCGGTATGGACGCTACTCACGACAACGTTCATGAGATTGCTAAGGATGAGGCTAGCCACTGCGCAGGCTTCATGGGTCTCTACAAGCGTTACTTCAAGTAATTTTTGTATAGCCACAATACAATAAAAACAGAAAACGGCCGTTTCATTTAATGATGAAACGGCTTTTTTATATCCTCTTTTCGGCCATGGCCATTGTGGCAGCCTCGTGTTCCGACGACTCGTTTACTACGAGCCGCTCGCAGTTGTTGACCTTTTCCACCGATACGCTCAAGCTCGACACCCTGTTCAGCGGTGTGCCTTCGGCCACCAGCTCGTTCATGGTTTACAACCGTGGCGACAAGGCTCTGCGCATACGTCAGGCACGCCTTGAGCATGGCAATCAGACGGGATTTCGCGTAAATGTTGACGGAGTGTTCCTCGACAATGCCAACGGCAGCCAGGCCCAGGACTTTGAGATACGCAAGGGCGACAGCATCAGGGTGTTTGTCGAGCTGACGTCGTTTCCTACCACCACCGACTCGCCGCAGCTTGTGGCCGACAACCTTGTCTTCGCCCTTGAGAGTGGGGTAGAGCAGAAGGTAAACCTCACGGCATACTCTTGGGACGCACTGAGTCTTACCAATCTTAGGGTAGGCCGCGACACACTCATCACGTCGGTCAAGCCCATCGTGGTGTATGGAGGCATAAGGGTTGACAGTGGAGCCGTGCTCACCATCAAGTCGCCCGCCCAGCTCTATTTCCACGACTCGGCCGGCATCGACGTCTATGGCACTCTCGTTGTCGAAGGCGAGAAGGGCAACGACGTAGTGATGCGCGGCGACCGCCTCGACCGCATGTTCGACTATCTGCCATACGACCGCGTCAGCGGACAATGGAAGGGCATAAGGCTGCATTCGTCGTCAACGGCCAACAGGCTCTCGTATGCCGACATACACAGCACCGACGATGCCATACTGTGCGACTCGTCGGCTTTCGACCCCGGCAGCCATCGTCTTGTAGTGGCCAACTCAACCATCCACAACTGCAAGGGCTATGGCATAAAGGCCGTCAATGCCAACATTAGTCTTGTCAACTGCCAACTGACCAACACGCTTGCCGACTGCCTTGCCGTTGAGGGCGGCGCCACTGCCGTAACCTACTGCACCGTAGGCCAGTTCTATCCCTTCAGTGCCGACCGTGGCGTTGCCATTCGTTTCGGCTCGTTGCCGCTGACGGGCTTGCGTGGCAGTTTGACCTGCATAAACAGTGTGTTTACCGGATATGCCGACGATGTGGTGATGGGCGATTCGACACTCTTCGACTATCAGTTTTTCAACAGCGTGCTGCGTACGCCTTCCGTGGCCGACAGCGTGCTGCTTGCTTCCCGCTTCCACAATGTGGTGTTTGAGTTGCCGTCCGACTCCATTCAGGGCGACCGCCATTTTGTGAGCATCGACATCGACCGCCAGTACTACGACTTCCATCTCGACTCGCTTTCCACCCTTCGTGGCAAAGCCTTGCCCCTTGAGGCCATCATCGACGACCGTGAAGGCTTGCCGCGCGGCGACACCCCCGACATTGGCTGCTTTAAAAGTCGGTGAACGACAGTGGCATCAGCTGTTCTATGCCATCCACTACATACACCCTCTCAGTGCCGTAGAGCAGAATGTGCAGACGCTGTCCATAGCGTGTCTCAGTTTCTATCATGGCCTGCCGGCACACTCCACAAGGGCTTATGGGCTGCTTCAGCAGGCCTTCAGCGTCGCGTGCGGCAATGGCAATGGCCCTGACCGGCACCTCGGGACATTGTGCGCCGGCGGCAAACAAGGCAGAGCGTTCGGCACACATGGTCACACCGAAAGCCGCATTCTCCTGGTTGCAGCCAACCACTATGTTTCCGTTGGCAAGCCTCAGGGCGGCACCCACGTTGAACTTTGAGTATGGTGAATACGATTTGCAGGTTTGGGCTATGGCCTGATTGATGAGTTCGGCGTCGTCGGCCGACAATTCTTCCATCTTGGCCACCATTATAGTAGTTGAAATAGTCTTGGCTTCCATAATAATCCTAATTTTCTTGCAAAATTAATAAAAAAGTTCCTTATACTCATATTTTTTCAGTATTTTTGCACTCCATAAACTTGAATTATGAAAAAAACACTCTTTATGGTCGTAATGCTGTTTGCGGCAGCAAGCGCTTTTGCGCAGATGAAGTGGAACTCCACATATCAGCAGTACATCGACCAATATAAGGATCTCGCCATCGAGCAGATGAAGAAATACCGCATTCCCGCCAGCATAACGCTGGCCCAGGGAGTGTTTGAGTCGGGTGCAGGGCGCAGTGCCTTGGCCCGCAGTGGCAACAACCATTTTGGCATAAAGTGCCATGGTTGGCAGGGCCGTAAGGTGTATGCCGACGACGACGAGCGCAACGAGTGTTTCCGTGCTTACGACAATGCCTATCAGAGCTACGAGGACCATTCGCGTTTTCTTGCCAATAGTCAGCGTTACCGCCATCTCTTCTCGCTAAGCATAACCGACTATCGTGGTTGGGCGCGCGGGCTGAAGGCTGCCGGCTATGCCACCAATCCGCGTTATGCCGACAAGCTCATCGAGCTGATAGAACTTTACAAGCTCCACCAGTATGACAAGGCCAAGCACTACGACCGCTTCATGGCCTCGGCTGCCAGGGACAAGGCTGTCGATGGCCAGTTGCACCCCATATACAAGTTCAACGACAACTATTACGTAAAGGTGCGTCGCGGCGACACGTTCAAGTCGATAGGCAAGGAAGTGGGTATAAGCTACAAGAAGCTGGCAAAATACAACGAGCGCTACAAGCGCGACAATCTTGAAGAAGGCGAGATATTATATCTGAAGAAGAAGGCCAAGAAGGCCTCCAAGAGCTATAAGGGCCATCTGCACTATGTACGCAAGGGAGAGTCGATGTACTCCATTGCCCAGCTCTATGGCATCCGCCTGAAATACCTGTACAAGATGAACCGCATGTCGCCCGACGATGTGATAAGAGTAGGGCAGGGGTTGAGGCTCAGATGAGTGTAGTATAAAATCTTTTGCAAGTTCATGCACTGATAACGTGAGTTCGGCTAATTGTTTTAACCGCCCCTATCGGCGGTTAAAACAATTCGTTGAACTCACGTTAATACATACTTACAACATATTGTCATTAACGTCATAGGGTTTTTCATTTATCATATTGAAATCAATAATCTCTGAACCCGAATCTGCCAACAACTGCTGATGCCCTATCTCAAACACCTGAATCTCAGGCTTAATATATTCCTTTTTCATAATCTTTAATTCTTTATTTTAAAAACAACTTGTTGTTTTTGATATACACTACCTTCGTAGGCTTGCTAACCTTTCGGCCCTGCAGGTCGAAAATGCCTTCGGCATTGCCATTTCTGTACGAGCTTTCGTCTGTAACAGTGATGCACTCTATGCCTGTTGTCTCGCCATCGTCGCTGGGGAAGACGAAGCCGCGGGCAGGGGCGGCGGCGCTTGGCTCTGTGGCGTCTTCAACGGTCACCTTCAGATATGCCTTGTAGGGCGAGGCGTTGAGGTAAGTGCCGTCGGTGTGCTTCACCTCATCCACCGTTGCCACGCCGAGGTAGAATCCGAGGCCTGTCTTGCTCTCTATGTTGTTATATGTCAGTCGATAGTACTTGCAGCCATCTTGCGAATGGAGGATGGTGGCGTATTCGGGTGTTGCCAAGAGGTCGTTGTCTTCGGCTTTCACAAGGTCGGTTGTTGCGAGCGGAGTGACGTTTACTGTCTCTGCATCTGTCTTTACGAGCACCGCCTCGCCCTTTGCCACGTTGCTGCCCGTGCGCTCGGTGAGAGTCAGCTTTCCGTCAGCCACGGTGGCGTTATACAGCGTCAGTGTCTTGCCAGCCTCCACACTCAGTTCACTGTCTGAATAGGTGTTGCTGAATGTAGCCCAATGTGTCGTTGAGCCGCTGTTGGCGGCTGTGGTGGCTGATGTAGGGTCGCCGGCGGAGATGGTCAATTTTGAATAACTGGTTCCCCATGACGACTGATATGCATTGACTGCACTGCTTGGCACCTTAACAGAAAGAGCTTTATCGTCTAAGGCATTTTTACCTAAAGTCGGTGGCGTGGCTGAAAGGCTGTAGATATTGGAAATACTGGAAGAAGAAAATGCGTATTCGCCGATATTCGTAATTGCAGCATTGAGGGTGATGTTGCTGGGGAGGGCAGAGCAAATATAGAAAGCATTATCAGGAATAGCGGTGACATTGTCAAGCAGATGCCCGATGGATGCAAGATTGAAACATTCCTGGAATGCTTGATTACCGATGCTCACTGCTGTTCCGTCAATCGACTTGAGACCAAGGCAATAGTAAAACGCCCACAAGCCTATTGTGGCATCTGTCAGGTTGGTGATGCACAGTGATAGGCCTGAGTTATCACATCCAGCGAATGCAAATCTACCAATCTCTGTAATCGGGGCACTGAGAATGATTTTTCCTGTGAGGGCACGGCAGTTATCAAACGCATTGTTAGAAATAACTGTTACATTATCAAGCATATTCCCGATGGTGGTGAGATTAGAACAATTACAGAATGCACCAGCACCTATTTTCGTGATATTCCCTCCACCGCTGATGCTTTTGATAGTAGAATTTAAAAACGCATCGGTGCCGATAGTCGTCACTCGGTAGGTCACGTCATTGTAAGTCACCGTGGCGGGAATAGTGAGGGATTCAATCGAATAAATGCTATTATCAGGATTTTTTACAATTTCGGCAGTGCCGTCGTCATAGAGATTGTAATAGAGTCCTGCGCCATCGGCGGGCTTGACTCTCTCTTGTGTGATAGTGGCAGCTTGCACCGTGAAGGCTGCAAGCAAGAAGCCAAAGAGTAGAAATAAGTGTTTCATTTTAATAACCTATTTTTTATTGTTTTTCGAGAAATATGTGAGTTCCATAACCTTACGGAAATTGATTCAAACAAACGCAAAGAGCCTTCCGCCAGTGCCATTGTCTGACACCTGCGGAAGGCTCTGTATCTATATGTGAATGAAGAAGTTACGGCAAAGCCGATACCCTCCCCCCCCCTAAATCTCTAAGGCTCAGGGGATTAAGTTGCAAGTTGTATGTATATACCGTTGGTTCCATTGTTGTTATTTATAGTTCTTTTATATAGGATTCTATATATGGTTTTAGTCTTGGAATATCATTCTCTATTGTATTCCATAATTGCTTTGGCCTTATTTTGTAATAACCATGCACCAATACATGCCTCATACCCTCAATAACATCCCAATCAACTTCTGGATGAGTAGCACGAAACTCCTTAGTTAGCATATAAACAGCTTCGCCAATAATCTCAACGTGCTTAACAAACCCGAAGAATACGATTGGATCCTTCTCAACATCCGCATATTCATATTTGCCTTTGTTGCAGAGTAGTACATCAATAGAATTCAGGATATGTTCAAGTCTTCCTTTGTCCTTAATTTTTTCTCTCATATATAAGCTGTTTGTCCTTTTCAACACTCATTTTTGCAAATGGGAGGAGACAACCTTCCTCTACCAAGTCAACCTTGCGGTTGAGTTG
>JAQXRI010000042.1 GCA_029218445.1 Prevotellaceae bacterium
CAAGGAAGCCTATTTCCTCGACGACGCACTGAAGTTCCGCAAGGCTCTGCCCGACATGCCACTCGTGTATGTAGGCGGCTTGGTGGCAAGGGAGAAGATTGACGAGGTGCTCGACCACGGTTTTGTTGCCGTGCAGATGGGTCGCGCGTTGCTGAACGAGCCGGGCTTCGTAAACCGAATGAAGGCAGAGGAAAACGCCCGCTGCAACTGCCGCCACAGCAACTACTGCATCGCTCGAATGTACACACTCGACATGGCTTGCCACCAACACCTTGGCGAGGAACTGCCACGATGCCTGAAGCATGAGATTGAGGAAATAGAGAAAAAAGGATGATATATGAATAAGCTACTGACCCTATCGGCACTTTTGGTGTTGCTCACTTTCGCCAGTTGTTCAGACAAGCGGACGGTGGGTAACACTAAGAGAACTGACAGTACACACGTGAAAGAGTATATCACCAAAATAAGCCTTCAGGAGCCCGACCGCGCCCTTGCTATCATCGACACAATGGAGATGAACAAGGAAGCGTTGCCGTATGAACTGAATTACTTGCGTTTTGCCATCTATGTAAACGGTTTCTCCGATATGAAGATGGCGGAATATTATGGCAAACAGGTATTGAAGGACTCCGTAGAGCTAAAGAAAGACGTGAAATGCCATTTCACGATTTTGAACACACTTGCCGACATTGCCAACCAAAACAGCCAATACGCCCAAAGCATAAAATATGCGAAGGAGGCCTACGACCTGGCAAAAAGAAACAATGTCAAAGAGTATGAGGTGTCGGCTACGGAAGCCTTGGCGCTGAGCCTTATAAAACTTGGCGACGACGAAAAAGGATTCAAACTCTTTGCTGAGGGAAAGGACGAAATTCTCAAATCGTTGGACCAAGATGTTGACTTCAGGAAGGTTAACAACGCCTACTCCTTCGTGGGTAACTACATGGAAAGCCTCATAACAACCAAAAGATACGACGAGGCGGGACGGCTGATTCCTGACCTGCTCAACATCACAAAGAAGATGGAGGCGGTGGACGACGTTATAGACGGGGCGGTGGAATACCGCCAGCTCCACACCTACGGACTGCTGATGAAGTACTACGACAAGACGGGCAACCCAAAGGAGTCGGAGAAATATCTCGCGCTGATACAGAAGTCGCAGCTCGCGGGAACGAATTTCGTGGAGGCCCTCGTTTCGGAGCATTACCTGAACGTGGGTGATGTGAAACGCCTTGCGGAGATGACCGCCAGCATAAGAGAAAACGCAGTGGCAAACAATGATACCCTCTCAGAGTTTTTCGTGGGGTATGTGCTCGAATACGAGAAATATATAAGTAAAGCTCGGGGCAACTACCGCGAGGCTTTCGAGAAGGCGGAGGTGATAAGCAACGTGAAGGACTCTATTGCCAAACGCAACAGCGAGGAGGACGGCGCGCGACTGGCGAAAATCTATGAGACACAGGAGAAGGAACGCCTCTTGGCGGAGAAAGACGCGCAGCTGTCGTGGCACAAGGGCATCTTCGTGGTCGTGGCGGTGGTGTTGGCGCTTGCCTTTGTGTTCATTGTCATGCTGCTGATGTTTAACCGCAAGGTGAACCGCCGCAACAAGACCATCGTCTCAACAATCAATCAAATGATGGAGAAAGAGGGCGAACTGACACGACTGCGCATCAACGACGACGCGAAGAACGTGGATCCCGACGAGATGCGCCTAATGCAGAGTCTCGGAATGCTGAAGGACGACATGCCGATGGACGACATTGCCACGGCATTGGGCTTTACGGACTCAGCCGACTTTTCCAAGAAGTTCTACACCCATTTCGGCATCCACGCGGAGGAATACCGCAAGTGGTCGAGGCAAATCAGCGAGCAGGAAAAGACGGGCATGGAAGAGGCGAAGCAGATGAGAGACTCGTTCATCAACAGCATGTCGCACGAGATACGCACGCCGCTGAACCAAATCTACGGCTTCGTGCAGCTGCTCACCGACCCGAACATACAGCTCTCCGACGACGAGAAGCGGCAGTATAACGATATTATCGGCGACCAGACAACCTACATGACTCGACTGATAAACAAGTTCCTCGAGATTTCAGAATATGAGAGCAGCGATGAACCGCTGCCACGCGAGATGGTGTCCATAGCTGCCTTGTACAGTGAGGTGGATTCCATAGTGCCGCGACCGGCGGAGGGCGTGGAGCTGACGTTTAGCAACCGAAGCGGAACGGACACATTGGAAACCAACGGAAAGGGGCTTTCGAGCATTTTGCAGTGCTTAGTGGGCAACGCGGTGAAGTTCACCGCAGAGGGCTTCATCAGCGTGGAGTGCTACACGGACGTTGACGGCGAAACAGTGTTTACTGTGGCGGACACGGGCAAGGGCATTCCCGAAAGCGACGATGAGCGCATCTTCGACCGCTTCTTCAAGGAGGACGAGTTTGTGCCCGGCGTAGGCCTCGGGCTCCCGCTGGTGAGAGTGATAGCAAGGCGCATGGGTGCCACGGTGGAGCTGGACCGCACTTACGCTGCAAAAGGCTCGAGGTTTCGTGTTTCGCTGAAGGCGTAATAGACCTACGACAGCCCATTTTTGGAAAAAATAACCATCTTCACGTGAAGACAGCCACTTATAAAACCGGTTGAAGAAATCTTCACGTGAATACAGACGTTCCGTCGGCGGCAACATGTAGTTTTTTGGGGGAATTATCGTCATTTTTTGGGAATAGTCACAAAGAAAATATCTGTTGAGGCAGATGGTTCTTTCAGTGTTCAATAAGATTGGATTATTAGAATCCTCCTTATATCAAAAATGGATTCAAAACGCAGGAAGTCGGACAATCCGCAAACGGGAATGTCCGACTTCCTTTTCTGTTGT
>JAQXRI010000043.1 GCA_029218445.1 Prevotellaceae bacterium
GTCGCCATCCTTGTAGTAGCCGTATTTGTGCGGGAAGGTGTAGTTCCAAAGGTCGGGCAGCGTGCCGGCATCGGTGGTCAAATTGCTTCCCGTCATGTGGAACATGTTGTCGATTCTTACCATTCCGGCAACGTCGGCAAACCTGTTGTCCTTGGTTATTCCGTCGGCTTCTGATATGAAGAGGCCGGCGCTCAGTTTAAGGTTGTTGCAGTTGAGCAGCAGCTGGTAGTATTTGTAGCATTTTGTTTGTTTGGCAAACAAGCCGTCGGGAAGGCTTGTCAGCGCAGTGCAGTCTCTAAACAGCTTTCGCATGTCGGTGACTTTCGTCATTGCGTCAAACAGGCCGTCGGGCACTGTGGTCAAATTGCCGCAGCCTCTGAACATGCCTTCCAGGCTGGTGGCTTGGCTGTAGTTCTTCAGCATGTCGCTGCATACGCTTTGCAGCCCTGTGCCGTAAAACATTGCAGTGAGGTCGGTCGTGCCGGTGTAAAGCAGTGGCGAGTCGATGCTTTGCAGCATTTGTCCGTTGGCGTTGTCGGTGAATGTCAGCCCTGTCTCGCCCTCGATGTGGGAAGTTCGGGTAGGATAGAATCCGAAGTTGAAATCGGGAATTTGCGCTTTGCCGGCGTCGTTTTGCAGCGTAAGCAGCCTTATTGAGTAAGTGCCTGCCGCAGCATAAGTGTGGCGCCGGTTTGACTCGGTTACGTTCGTCTCGATGATGGTGGGTGAAGAGTTGTCGCCCCAAACTATCACCACAGGGCTTGGGGTTTCTCCCAGTGCAAAGGGTACGCAAAAGACGGCATTGGCCTCGCTGGTGTTTATGGTGAAGTCCATGGCGTCGAGAGCCATTTCGACTTCGGCCGTGTTGGCGTCGTCGTCCTGGTCGCGAAGTGTCAGCACGTATGTGCCGCTGTTGTCAAGTGTCTTTAGGTCGAGTGTAGCTTTGAACTTGGCATAGCAGTTGTTGGCAGTGGGTTCTTCCGTCCGTGTGCCGTTGCAGTCGGCTGTGGCATACCAGCCGTCAAGTTCCATTTCGGCCTCGCTTTCCTGGCTGCCGCCTTTCTTTTTCAGCGTTGCTGTGCCAAAAGTCACATCGCCGTATTTTTTCGTCTTTATCACTCCTTCAATGTCAAATCCGTTTTGGTAGGCCATGAATCCGTAGTTGTGTCCATCGCTGTTGGTGATTGTCTTTTCCGTTTCCGAATCATATTGCCAGCCTTCTACATTGTCAACTGAGAAAGTCACCGTTTGTTCGCCCAGGCAAATATAGATGTTGTGTTTGTAGCCCTGCTTCAGCTTGCCGAGCGACTCGAGTTTGGCAAATTTCGTGATTTCGTTTACCGCACCCCCTTCCTCTTCCATGTCGTAAGTGACCTTGGCGTATATTGTGACAGTGCCGTCTTTGGGTGTAGGCGCAATGAAAAACTCTTTGGGAAGTCGTGCGGCGTTTATTTCGGCTATGGCGGCATCGCTGCATGCAGGCACCTCGACGTCGGCGTTCATCATGTCGTGGCTTGAATAGCCTGTCAGCTGTTCGTCGCCGCTTGCGTTGTCTATGTCGTCATGTCCTGTCCATGTCCACGAGTCGTTTTCCTGGCTTGGCCCGTAGTGGCTTGCCTCAGTGTAGGTGGCTTTCGCATTGGCTCCTGGCAGGAAAAGCGTCATGTCCTTGAGTGTTATCTTTTGGTAGATGCTGCTGTTTTTCCATACAAACAGCGAAACCCTGCTCAGGATATGCTTGAAATTGAGCCTTATGTCCTCTCTTGTCCGCCCGTATTTTGATGTGGCGACGTCTGACAGCAGATAGTCTATGCCCATTCTGCCATCTTCGGCATTGTTGATGGTTTGTACAACCGGAATGTTGCCTATTGTAATTTTTCCGTTGTTGTAGGTTGTTGAGGCTGTTTCGTCGGCGGGGGCCAGTCCTACGAAGTCGTAGTTCAGGCCGTCTTGCCAAAAGACGGCGTTGTCGTATGTCCAACGGCCAAATGTTTCATTCCATGTCAGCGTACGCGTGCCATTGCCGTTGAAGGCGTTGGCCACGTCGCCTTCTCCGTAGTAGTCGGTGGAATAAGTTTCTCCCCATATTCTTATGTCATGGTTTCTCAGGGCTTTAGTGTCGGTAATGTCGCCCGTGGCGCTCTTGGTGGCTATGTAAACAAACGGCTCGGCAAAGCGCACTTCATTTCTGTCGTTCAAGCTCGTTTCTTCATCCTGCAGCGACGATTTTGTGCAGGACAGCAGGCAACACCACGATATTGCCACAATGGATAATAAAGTAGTCTTTCTCATGTTTAGGTGAGTTCAAATGATTATGATTGTTATTACAATTCGCTAAATGCTGTGGACAAAATTACTTATTTTTTTCGTATTGCGAATGGTTTTTGCATTTTTTTGATGTAAAAAAGGTAAAATAGATGCTTCTTTCATTGCTGATGGCGTAGTCTCATTGGGTATATCGACATCCAAGCTGTCAGTCATACCAACACCATACGACCGGCAGCATAGGCGAGCAGCCCTCACTACCGGTCGTATTATTGTGATGACAAACTTCAGCAAATCATTCTATGCCGAACTCGAACGTCTTGCCCCACTCCCTCAGGATGTTCATTGTCAGACGCTTCTTGCTGAGGTTGTATATTTCGGTCCACTGGGTGAATCCCGTCGATTTCTCGGGTTCCTCGTCAGGACCTTGCGCCACGGTCTGCATCAAGCCCAACGCCTGTGCATAAGTCACGTTGTACTTATACCTCGCCAAGCCCTCCTTGAGGTCGTTGTAGCGTCGTTTTCCATGGCTGGAATATTTCGAGCCATGTGGCGTTTCCTTCATCGTCGGCGACACGTAGAAGTTGGTGACGTAGCGCAGCGTGTCAACACCTCGCAACACTTCCTTAATGCAAGGATTCTTCAGTGTGTCGGGATTTGTGTATTCCACGATGGCATAGTCGCCCTTGGCGTCGGCCATGAAGAAATGATAGCTTGCCGTGTCCTTGTCCATGCACATGTTGTATTTGTCAAGCATTTCCAGCGCCTCGTTTACAGAGCCTGCCCTGTCGAGAAGCATACGCATGGCCACGGTGGTGAAGGTCGTCTTCTTTGTCGAGTCCACTTGACGTGTGGGCAGGCCGTCGAGCTTCAGCACGCTAATGGCAAAGCCGTCCTCGTTGATGCCGTCGAGCAAGAGATAAGGCAATGCCATGAGCATCGAGAGGTCTGACTCGCCATCGTTGTAGAAGCCCTGCTTGTAATCGACGAACTGGCCATCGACAAACGACACCGACTTCTTGCCTCCTTTGGGAGCGGTGTGGACGGCAATCACCGGTATCATGACACGTTCGTTGGTCTCTTTGTCGCGATGGTTGAAGTCGAAGTTTCTGCCCATGAGATAGTCGCCCGACGACTTGTCGGGACAGGCGAAAGCGCTACATCCGGCATCGTAGGACAGAGCCATTCCCTTGGTCTTGATTATGGTGTCCATGAGATTAAGCGCAACAAACTGCTTCAGGCGTTCGGTGCCGTCGATACCGAAGTTCAGTGCCTCGTCGAGCTTGTAGTCAACCGTGTAGTTCATTTCATAAATGCGTCCCTTGTTGCCCTCAAGGTCCACCAACGAGTAAATCATGTCCAGTTTGTCCTTCTTCAATATCATTGCGGCTTCATTCTCTGTAGGAACAGGCGATGGAGGAGTTGGCCCCGACGGATTGTCGTCGGTACAAGAACCACATACCATCATTGCCGTGAACGACGCAACAAGCACTTTCCATCTCGATACGGCATTCTTTTTGCCATTGTAATATCTGTCTTCTTTCTTCATTGTTTTCATTTTTAATAATAGGTTAAACACCCATTTCTGTTCTGTCTCAACAATACATGTATTACGTGAAAGACATTGATTTTTCTTTGCAAGTGGAGTTTCGTCATTTGCCGTTGCCTACTACTATCTTCTTTCCGCTACGGATGTAGATGCCGGGACGTGAGGCGGAAGCTACACGTCGGCCAGTGATGTCGTAGATGGCATCTTCACCCTTGTGTGAGGGAAGAGCATCGGAGATGACGGAATCAACGTCGGAGGTCATGTCAACGGCCACGGGCTGCGACCACATGGTCGTCCTGCCGTCGGCAAGATGCGAGCGGACGCTCACGCTGTAGTTGTAGCCCTTCTTGATGTCGCTGAACGCAATGGAGGTGTTAGATGTGTTGACTTCTTCAGGCGTAAGAGTCTCTGCCGGCTGAGTAGGCTCGGTTGTCCCGATGAAGTCATCGGCCTCAAAGATGCCGTCATAGATGGAAACGCCGGAAAGGCACACTGGGGCAGTGAAAGCATAAGCGAGGATATAGTAATAATTGCCTTTTACAATCGAAGCGTTGCAGATGATTTTTTCCTTTTTGTCCATTGACACTTCCCACCAATCGCACAAGTTGTTATCCATGTCGTATAAGCATATATAACCCTTTGGGGTATCGCCATTGACGTAGGGTGCCATGTCGAAGACCATTGTTGCGCTGTTTGTCTCTCTCAATTTGAATGGAGGCATGTAGATATAGCCGCCGTCAGAGGCTATTCTTATGCCGTCTTCGGCAGAATAGACCTTTCCCCCACTCCAATAGTTGCCGACGTATTGACGAAGCAGAGAACCTATGTCATCCGTACCATCCTCTTTTGGCACATTGTCGAAGTTCTCTTCCATGATGGCATGGTTGCAAGGAGAAGGATTTGAAACCGTGGCACTTAGTTTGACATCGTAGCTTAGGGCATCGGCAACAGCGTCCCACTGGCAGGCTATTGTGCCGTCGGCGTTGAGTATGGCCGTTATTTCACTGTCATAACGCTGAGCAACGCCTGAGCATGCCACAAACGATATTGTCCCGTCGTCGCCCTCGGTTATGTTCACCACCGGCTTGTTGAGCAATGTGCCGCCGTCGTCGTTCGGGTTGAACAGCGTTGCCGCAGGCGTGGAGGTGTTGGTCAACGAAGTGTTGCCTGTCGTTCCGGGGTACAAGACTTCGCCATAAATGTCATTACAAGCCGACACCACCTCAAATCGTGGGTGTTCGTCATCGGCATTGATGACGTTTGAAGCCCAAGCCAAATAGTCGTAGTCCACATGCGACACCATAAGCCCGTGGGCTCCGATTGTCCTTCCCCACTTCTTCAGCTGACGGTTTTCAAGCAAATAATACTCGTTGCGGTTTCCTTCGTTATAAAGGACGTATGCCTCGGCATTATCCTCTATGGGCTTCATTCCCGTCACCTCAGTCTGCTCAGTCAGCTCCGTCGGTTCAAGCCATCCCAAAGACCAACGCTCGTATGCAGTATATGCTACGGGGTCAGTTCCGGAGCCATAGTTTTCACCATTGTAACTGCCGCCGCTCATCAAGTCCCATTGTCCTACGAACTCTTTGCCGCCTTTGGTATTGTAGGTGTCCATAAGACCTAACGTATGGCTGAACTCGTGGCAGGCGGTGCCAATGCCACTGAGTTCCTCTCCCTCCGACCACATCAACTCGTTGGAACAGGCATAATTGAAAATCGCCATGCCGTCGATGACCAAATCCCTGTCAAATATGGCCCACTGGTGAGGCCAAATACATTCAGGGGCGGCTCCCATGGCCTCGCTGTAACCGGCAAAGAGAATGAACACATTATCCACCACTCCGTCGTTGTCGTAGTCATACTTCGAGAAGTCGGCAAGGTCCTTTGCTGCCGTACAGGCGTCGGCGGCAAAGTCCAACGGACGTGCATCATTCGCTCCGCTTGCTTCGTCATGCGCTCCGTAATAGGCAAGATTATTTGGAAGAGTGACGGGACCGACTACATCAAACTCATAAGTCAGCTTGCCGTAGCTCTGGTCGTAGAAATAATCGGAAACTGAGCCATTGCTGCCATCGTGGCTGAACCCCTTCTCGTTGAACAGGCGGTTGTAGAAGTCGGCTGTTCCCTTCTGCGAGAACTTCACGTCCTGAAACTGTGCCAAGATTACTATTCCGCGTCTTGTCTCATTGGTGCTTTCAGTGTTTCGCCTCAGGCTCTTGGCTCTAAGGCTGTTGGCTTCGGCCAATCTTCTGTCTGCCACGCTCCTTGCCTTCGAGTGTACCAGCTCGCTGACAACGCGATACTTTCCCGACGCGGTGGCGTTAAGCACACGTCCGTCGTCGGTAATGAAATAATTGTAAAACTCGTCGCCTTGAAGCGTAGCCATCACCATTGTGCCGTCTTCAAGCATCACCTTCTTTCTCACGTTAAGTGCAGGCACTGCGCTAAGCTCCAAGCACGCCAGGAGCATCAGCAATCCGAGTGTAATCTTTTTATTCATAAGCTTATCTGTATTATTTATGATTTGCAAAAATAACACAAATAAATCAATCCGCCAAATAATTTGGCTCTTTTTTTATGAGTTAATCAAAGCCGCAATTACTCCTTTTTGTCATTTTTCCCAACTATCACCTTCACCTTGGCAATGCGCCGCTCGTCCATTTCGAGAGCTACAAACGTGTAGCAACCATGGACGAGCTTCTCGCCTATCTGCGGAAATTCGCCTTTCAGTTCGAGCAAGAGTCCGGCCAAGGTGTCGGCGTCGCCCTCGATGTCCTCAAACGGGTCGTCGGTCTCGTCCATCACCTTGTAGAAATCGCTCAACAATGTCTTTCCTTCAAATACATACGTGTTGGCATTTATCCTTACAAAAGTTTTCTCCTCCTCGTCATACTCGTCGTTTATCTCACCCACTATTTCCTCAAGTATGTCTTCCATCGTGACAATGCCGCTTGTACCTCCAAACTCGTCCACCACAATGGCAATGTGCACCTTGTTCTCCTGAAACTCGCGCAGCAGGTCATCTATCTTCTTGGTCTCGGGCACAAAATAAGGAGGCCGTATGAGCGACTGCCATCTAAAGCCGGGCTGCTTTCCAAGATGCGGCAGAAGGTCCTTGATGTACAGCACGCCACGTATGTTGTCTATGTTGTCCTGATACACCGGTATGCGCGAGTAATTGTTCTCTACAATACATTTCAGCACCTCGGGATAAGTTGAACTCATGTCAAGGTCAACCACGTCCTGCCTGCTGGTCATCACCTCCTTTGCCGTTTCGTCGCCAAAGCGCACGATACCCTCCAGCATGTTCTTCTCGTCCTTAATGTCTTCTTTGTCAGTCAGTTCCAGTGCCTGTTCCAACTCATCCACACTAAGCACCTTGTTCTCCTTCTGCACCACCTTCGACGCAAGTATGCCCGACCTTAGCAGCACCGAGGCGAAAGGATAGAATATGCGTCGGCACAGGTAAATGCCCCCAATGGCCCTTCTGCAGAACGACAAAGGCTGTTGTGAAGAAAACACCTTGGGCATTATCTCGCCAAAAAGCAAGAGAATGAACGTAAGAAGTACGGTGATGCACACAAACTGCAACCAATAGGCATTGCCAAAGTCGATGACATGGGCAAACACGTAATTGCAGAGCATAATTATGGTTACATTAACCAAGTTGTTGGTGATAAGAATTGTTGCAAGCGTACGTTCCGAATCGGAACGCAGGTCGAGAATGCGCTGGTCGGTGTCAAGACGCGACTCTTCAAGCTCGTTGACGTCGGATGGCGTCAAAGAGAAGAAGGCTATTTCCGAACCCGAAGCAAAACCCGAAAGAACGAGCAGCAGACAGGCCAATGCGGCAGCCACATATACACCAATGGTGGGTGTCAAAAGCTGAACATTGTCCAAGGCCTGAAGCAAATCGTTAAAAAGCAATGAAAACAACATGCGATGATGGTAAGAATGAACTATACGGGACGTGTATCGTCGGGCGACACCTTCTTAGGGGTAAGCATCTCCATGTTTTCGGCCCATATTTCAGTGGCCATGCGCTTTATGCCCTGCTTGTCGTTGAACGAAACATAGCGCAAGCGGCCTTCAATGTAGAGTTTGTCGCCTTTGTGTACATACTCTTCCACTATTTTGGCCAGTTTGCGCCAAAGAATGATGGTGTGCCAGTCGGTACGGTCGGGCACCTGTGTTCCGTTCTGCAACACATAGCCCCGCTCCGACGTGGCAAGCGACAGGCGAGCCACGGCCACGTCATTATCGACATAGCGTATCTCAGGTTCCTGCCCCACATTGCCTATAAGCATCACCTTATTCACAATTCTCTGCCCTCCTCTGTTATATTTATTTTAGCTTATTTACTGATAATTACCGCTTCACCTGATCCAAAGCCAATCCGAGGAAGCGGAAATTGAAATTCTTTCCTTTGGCCGAAGGAAATTGGCTGCGGTTATCAACATGCTGACTGATGTAGTCGATAATGCGGTTATAGCAGTCGATGCCCGAGTTGGCCTTGCAGCGCGCCACGAAACGAGTGTCACGATACTGGAATTTTCCCGTACCCGGCACGAGCGACACGCGCTTGAAGTTCACCTCGCCCTCATACCATCCCGGACGCTCCTCGTTGAGTTCGGCAATGATGGGAGCCACGGCCCTTTCGCGCGGACTGCCGGAGTTGGGTGTGTGTACGGCCTTCTTGTCCTTGAAGTCCTGCATGTTGGCGGCTTCAGTCTTTATGATGATAAAATAAACCCTTGGACGTATCTTGTAGCGTTTTGGATAAAAGACATCGCTACGCACATAGTCACGAATGTCACGCTCAAGCTGCGGATTCATGCCTATATCGTTTATTCCTGCCAAAAAATGGATTGCATCGTCAACGTTTGTGACCAATATTTCCTTGTCGAAGTATCTTAAATATAAATTCATTAGAAATAGTTGTTTTTCCAAAAAAGAGGTAATGAAAAAAGAGCGGAAAACGGGACTCGGACCCGCGACCCCAACCTTGGCAAGGTTGTGCTCTACCAACTGAGCTATTTCCGCTTAAAAAAGTCATCCATTATAACAAACTATGTGAAGAGGAGGAGACTCGAACTCCCACGTCGCAATTGACACTACCCCCTCAAAGTAGCGCGTCTACCAATTCCGCCACCTCTCCGACATAGATTGAAAATGTGCCCAGAACAGGACTCGAACCTGCACGCCTCGCGGCACACGCACCTGAAACGTGCGCGTCTACCAATTCCGCCACCTGGGC
>JAQXRI010000044.1 GCA_029218445.1 Prevotellaceae bacterium
GGGCTGTGCCTTCTGTGAGTCGGAAAGCCACGGCACGAGGTCGTGGGATTCGCAGGCAAAGGTACAGCCTTTGCTGTGAACAAAAAAAAAAAATGACTAAAGTTTGTTAATTGTCAGGTTTTTATTGGTATTTGTATCACAATATGCTGAAAAACGGAGGCAAAACCGCTGCAATTACCACGAACAAGCACCTGATTTTCCAAAGCCCGACAGCAGGTGGGCTTCGTCGATGACCACCAAAGAGAGCCTGCCTCAACGGCTCTATTATATAATGTACGCATGATGCACATATAGAAAGAGGTGGTGTTTCGGCACAGGTGATTGTTTTTGAGCCAGGTCTCGTAGCGAGAGCCTAAGCCAACACGAGTTCGACGAATTGTCCGCCCCTACGGCGGTTTAGTGGTACTCACGTTAATAGAGCTAAACCGAATGGGAAATGCCTTCAAGCTAATGGGGTGGATTAAGAGCTTGCACACGATAGACAATGCCCGTGCCGAGCATACCAAAAAAAAGAAGAACCTCTAAGAGATTCTTCTTTTTGTCGAGGTGACAGGACTCGAACCTGCGACAGCCTGGTCCCAAACCAGGAACGCTACCAACTGCGCTACACCTCGGTTGCATGACTCAAGAAAATACGCTTCTTTCGTTTTGCGGGTGCAAAGGTACAAACATTTTCTGAGTCCTGCAAATTTTTCAGTGATTATTTAATGATTTTTTGCTCTTTGAATATCTTTGTCAATATCTGAACGCCTCTTTCCACCTGTTCCTCAGTATGGGTGGCCATCAAGGCAAAGCGTACGAGGGTGTCCTGTGGAGCACATGCCGGCGGAATTACGGGGTTGATGAACACTCCTGCGTCGGAAGCCAACTTGGTGACAAGGAACGTCTTGTCAACATCGTGTACATAAAGAGGTATGATAGGACTTTCGGTGTCACCGATTTCGAATCCTTCTTCGCGGAAACGACGAAGAGCATATTTCGTAACCGACCATAGTTTCTCAATGCGCTCAGGCTCGGCCTTCAGAATGTGCAGAGCCTCCATTGCGGCTGCTGTGGCCGCAGGAGTATTGGAAGCACTGAATATGTAAGTGCGGCACGTATGGCGAAGGAAATTGATTGTATCGGCATCACCGGCTATGAAACCACCAATGCTTGCAAGCGATTTGGAGAATGTACCCATTATGAGGTCAACCTCGTCGGTTAAGCCGAAATGGTCACACACTCCCCTGCCCTGCCGGCCGAACACACCGAGGCCATGAGCCTCGTCAACCATGATTGAGCAATTGTACTTATGCTTGAGTTCTACAATCTGTGGAAGCTTGCACAAGTCGCCTTCCATTGAGAACACGCCATCGACGACAATCAGCTTCACAGCCTCCTGTGGCAACGTCTTCAAGATGTTCTCCAAATCTTCCATGTCATTGTGCTTGTAGTGGAGCTGCTTTGCAAACGACAGACGACGTCCATCTACAATGCTGGCATGGTCGCGGTCGTCGCAAATGACATAGTCGTTGCGTCCAACAACCATTGCAATGACGCCTGCATTGACAGAGAAGCCTGTCGAGAATCCAAGTGCATCATCCTTGCCAATAAACTCAGCCAACTCCTTCTCAAGTTGTACATGCAAGTCGAGAGTTCCATTAAGGAATCTACTGCCTGCACATCCAGTACCATATTTGTCAAGGGCAGCCTTGGCCGCATCGATGATTCTCTGGTCTCCGGTAAGACCTGTGTAGGCATTAGAGCCGAACATGAGCACATTGTGACCTTCCATCACAACTTCGGTGCCCTGCTTGCCAGAAATTTCCCTGAAGAATGGATAAACACCAGCTTCCATGAACTTCTGTGGCTCACGATAATTCTTGTATCTTTCCTGTAATTGTCCCATTTTATAAAGGTCTCTTATTTTCTTTTTCTTGTTTGTAGGCGGCAAAGTTACTAATTTTTTGCCAAATAGTGTGCTTTTTTTTAAAAAAATGCACCTTTTAGGCATTTTTAGACTCATATTGGCTATGAATTTGCGCAAAATTCATTATTTTTGCACTGCAATGGAGAAAAAGAAAAGTATTGTATTCATTCTTAACCCGCATTCGGGAACACAAAGCAAGATGGAGTTGCCCGCACTAATTGACAGCACACTCGACAAAGAGATGTACTGCCACAGGGTGGTATTTACTGAATATCCAGGGCATGCCGCCGACATTGCCGAGCAATGCGTAAAAGACAACACCGACATAGTGGTGGCTGTCGGGGGCGACGGGACTATTAACGAAGTGGCAAGGTCGATAGTGCATTCCAACACGGCATTAGGCATTATACCATGCGGGTCGGGCAATGGCTTGGCCAGACACCTCTGTATTCCTCTCGACCCAAAGAAAGCCATCAACATAATCAACAAATGCAAAATAGAGCAGCTTGACTATGGAGTAATTAACGAATTGCCTTTCTTCTGCACTTGCGGCATGGGATTCGACGCCTTCATCAGCCTCAAGTTTGCCGAGGCAGGAAAAAGAGGACCGCTGACATACATAGAAAACGTGTTGAGGGAAGGGTTGAAATACAAACCGGAAACATACGAAGTGGTTGACGAAACAGGCACTATGAAATACAAAGCATATCTCATAGCGTGCGCCAACGCATCGCAATACGGCAACGACGCATACATTGCCCCCAAGGCCACTATGACCGACGGACTGATGGACGTAATAATAATGGAGCCTTTCACTGCATTCGACGCCCCACAGATAGGCATAGACCTGCTGAACAGAACGCTCGACAAAAACTCGAAGATAAAAACGTTTAAGGCAAAGCGAATACACATACACCGCAACAACCCCGGCGCAATACATTATGACGGCGACCCCATCATGGGTTCGACCGACATAGACGTTCATATAGAAGAAAAGGGAATACGCATAATCATCAATCCCGACGAAACAGAAGACGCACGACAGCCCAACCAAATGCTCAACGCCTTCTCTATGTTCTTCAATAATATAAATAATGTAAGGGAAGACCTCGAAAAGCAAGGACGAAAAATACATGCCATAAACAAGGCTCTTCTGAGAAAGCTTACAGGCAACTGAAATAACAAGCAAATGGACAACAAGAAAGAACTATTTCCTGCCGTTGACAACGACGGCAACATCGTAGGCACAATAACGCGCGGGGAAGCGCATGGAGGTTCAATGACACTGCACCCCGTCGTACACCTGCACCTATTCAACAGCCAAGGCCAACTTTACCTGCAACAGCGCCCTGAATGGAAAGACATACAACCAGGACGATGGGACACTGCAACAGGCGGACACATCGACCTTGGCGAAAATGTTGACACGGCTCTGAAGCGTGAGGTACGCGAAGAATTAGGGGTCACCGACTTTACACCTGAACGGCTTGGACACTATATTTTCGAGAGCAAACGTGAGCGTGAACTCGTGTTTGTTCACCGCACCACATACGACGGACCGGTAAACCCAAACCCCGACGAACTGGCAGGAGGAAAATTCTGGGACATCGACGACATCAACGCCAATATGGGGAAAGGGGTATTTACCCCAAATTTCGAGTCGGAATTTCAGCGATTCTTCGGTTCAGGCAATACACAGTAGCCTCACTCTAAACATTATTCTTTGCTGTTTTGCAGACTACAATATCCATAATAATAATAGCAGCAGCGGTGGCATACACCATCTACCGCATAGTTGCCCTTGTCAAAGGCAAAGGCAACGACGACTGCTGCACTTGCAACAAATGCCACAATGGAAGAAGCAACAATAAGAATAAAAGAACTTCAAGACCTCAAATATAGGGAGTTCCAATGTCGCCTCATACCAAACATTGCCACCGAGAAAGTAATTGGAGTAAGGACTCCACTGCTCAGGACACTTGCCAAAGACCTCATAAAGGAAGGCAAGGGAGACAGCGTGTTGGCAGAACTTCCACACTATTATTACGACGAGAACAACCTGCACGGCTTTATTCTCTCAGAACTGAAGGATTACGACCAAACGATAGCTGAACTGGAACGCTTCCTGCCATATATAGACAACTGGGCCACATGCGACCTGCTGCGTCCAAAGGCATTCAGAAAGAAGTCAAGCCACAAGCGCCTCATTGCCGACATACGCCGTTGGATGGCTGACGACAAGCCATTTACGATACGTTTTGGCATTGAGATGCTTATGACACATTTCCTCGACGAGAGTTTCCAACCGGCACATCTCGCATGGGTAGCCGCCATCAGTTCTGAACAATACTATGTCAGAATGATGGTGGCATGGTATTTCGCCACTGCACTGAGCAAGCAATACTCGTCAACAATTGCTTATATCGAGCAGTACCGCTTGTCACCTTGGAACCACAACAAGGCCATACAAAAGGCTACGGAAAGCCTGCGCATAACCTCCGAGCAGAAGCAATACTTGAAAACATTGCGAATAAAGCTTCAACAGTATTGATTGACCCGATTGAACGAATGGATAAGTGCCTTGAGGGCAAGAAACTTTTCTTTCCTGTAAGCATCCATTTCGTCTTTGTTGAGTTTCTTCCTATTGAACTTCATCCAGTTAAGCATAGCATGCTCCTCTTGGCGATGACGTGACGGACCTCGATGGTTCTGCATCACGAAATCCCAAACGACCTTATATTTTTCATTCCATTGTACCAACCTGTTCATATTGTCGTTTAGTTATTAGTATTAAAATTATTAAACAAAAGCGTTATGTTTGCAAAGATAGAGAAAAAATCATAATTTCGCAAACTTTTCACGATCTTTCTTCCATTTTTTCTATTAAAATAGCTTAATCGTCACCTTTTATGTCAAGGTCTTCCAGTGGTTGTGCCACTCACCATGACTGCATGGCAACAATATTTTCACGCTTTTTATTATCAAATTAAAAAAAAAGATGTAACTTTGCACATTAAAATATAAACAATGGGAATAGAAAAAGGTATTTTCAACCGTACACAGCTTCTTTTGGGAAGCGAGGCGATGGACAGGATAGCCAATGCACGTGTGATTGTTTTTGGCGTTGGAGGAGTTGGCTCTTGGTGTGCCGAGAGCCTTGTACGCTCGGGCATAAGAATGCTGACTATTGTGGACAGCGACCGCGTATGCATAACAAACATCAACCGACAGCTGATGGCTACGACAAAGACCGTGGGACAGGTGAAGGTGGAGGCTCTGAAGGAAAGGCTGCTCACCATCAACCCTACGGCTGAGATTGACGCAAGGCAGCAGATTTTCTGCGAGGAAACGGCTGAGAGCTTTGAACTCGACACTTACGACTACATTATAGACGCAATAGACTCGCTGAAGGACAAGATGCTGCTTATCGAGATGGCTTGCCGCACCAAGGCAAAATTCTACTCATCCATGGGAGCCGCCCTGAAGTTGGATCCTACAAAAGTTAAGGTAGCGGAATTTTGGCAAGTACAAGGCTGTCCGTTGGCACGAGCATTGCGCCAGCGCTTCAAGAAGCTGAAACGACGTCCTATGCGCAAATTCCAATGTGTATATAGCGACGAACTGCTTGAAAACAAAGGGCATAATGCCACGTGCGGTTCGGAAAAGTGCATGTGTCCAAAGGCCAATAGTGGTCCGGGCAATGCTGCCCTGCTCAACCACGAATGGTGTTCAAGCAAGGCGCAAATCAACGGCTCGCTCATGCATATTACAGCCATTTTTGGCATGACCATAGCCGGACTTGTCATTAAGCACCTAACGACAGAGCCTCAATAGCTCTTCAAGGTCAGCACGTGCGACGCCTCTGCGCAGCAATTCTCCAAGGCATTTGCGGGCATCTTCCTTCTTCTCCATCTTTATCAAAAGACTGGCTTTTGAAAGAAGATAATCGTTGTTGGCTGGTTGAAGGGCTATGGCCTTGTCCCAATCATACAAGGCTGTCTCATAATGTTTCATCTCCTCTTCAAGGCAAGCCCTTGAAGCGTAGGTGACAGCACTGTCGGGGTGTTGCTCAATGGCAAGGCTATATTGGTCGAGCGCATCATTGCGTTTTCCTGTCTTTATCAAGGTATATGCAAGGCCAAGACGAGCTTCCAAATGCGACGGAGAGATGCCAAGAAATTTCCTGTAGTCGTCAATGGCAAGGTCATAACGTCGCATTTTTCCATTAACAAAAGCCCTGTAGTATAGTGCGGCAAGGTTGCCCGGCTCCTTACGAAGAATGTCGCTGTAGGTTTCCAACGCATATTCCCATTGCTGAAGCTCAATGTTTACGGCAGCCTTTCGCAGATAAAGGTCTGAAGAATATGCCGTCTGCTCAATTTGCTTGTTCAAAGTGGCAAGCGAGTCACGCCACTGCTGTGGAGTTTGGGCAATAGTGTCCGCACTCCACAGCAATGACGCTGACAGCATTATAATAATAGAAATGTTTTTCACTAATTATTCTTGATATAGTCAACAATCCATGCACCCACTTCCTTTGTGCCGTATTTCTCTCCACCTTCAACCTGAATTTCCGGTGTACGCACATTTTGGTCGAGCGAAGCGTCAACAGCCTTGCGGATGAGGGCACCTTCTTCCTTTAGGTCAAAGTATTCATAAAGCATGGCAACTGAAAGAATCTGAGCCAAGGGGTTGGCTATGTTCAATCCCTTACCCTGAGGCCATGAACCATGTATAGGCTCGAATACTGGTGTGCTTGAACCTGTTGAAGCTGAAGGCAGCAGGCCCATTGAGCCTGTGATGCACGAACCCTCGTCGGTAAGAATGTCGCCAAAGGTATTCTCGGTCACCATGACGTCGAAGAACTTAGGTTCTTGAATCATGCGCATTGCAGCATTGTCAACATACATATAGTCGGTTTCCACATCAGGATATTCAGGAGCAATCTCTTGTGCCACCTTACGCCACAAACGACTTGAAGCCAAGACGTTGGCTTTGTCAACTACGGTGAGGTGCTTGCGACGCTGGCGGGCATACTGATAGCCAACGCGAAGAATGCGCTCCACCTCAGGACGTGTGTAATAGTTGGTGTCGAGGGCATCCTCCACTCCATCGGCATTGACAGATGGCTCCTGCTTCTTGCCGAAATACATACCGCCAGTAAGCTCACGGATGCAGATGAAGTCGGCGCCGCGAACAATCTCATCCTTCAGTGGCGACTTGTGTACGAGGCAGTCGAAAGTGGTGACAGGACGAATGTTGGCAAACAAACCCAACTTTTTGCGCATTGCAAGGAGTCCTTGCTCGGGACGCACCTTGGCCGAAGGGTTGTTGTCGAACTTTGGATCGCCTACTGATGCAAAGAGCACAGCGTCGGCCTGCTCGCATGTCTGGAATGTCTCCTCTGGAAATGGATCGCCCACCTCATCAATGGCGTGAGCGCCGCAAAGGGCTTCTTTGTACTCCACTTCATGTCCGAACTTCTCGGCTATGGCACTCATCACAGCCACTCCCTGTTCCATAATCTCGGGACCGATACCGTCGCCCGCGAGAACTGCAATTTTTAATTTCATATCTTGTCGTTTTATTTAATTTTCAATAATGTTCAGCATCTTAAACGTAGCCTTGATGGCAGCTTCCGTCTGGTCGGCGTCAAGGCCGCGGGTGCGGAACAACTTCTCGCCATTCTGCCAAGTGATTACCGTCTGAACCAATGCATCCGTGCGTCCGCCTGGTGGAATGCTGACGGCATAGTTAGCCAATACGGGGAATGTACGGTTGAGATAATCACGGTAAATTTTTCGCAGTGCCTTGACAAAGGCATCATACTGTCCGTCGCCAGTAGAGTCCGACTCATACTGCAGGCCGTTAATTTCCACCTTAACACTCGCCAATGGTTTTAAGCCGTATGCCGACGAAACCATATAGCTCACAAGCTTTACCTTGTCTTCAGGGGCATCATGCTTCAGAACGTCGCTAACAATGAATGGCAAATCATCCTGTGTCACTATCTCTTTTCTGTCGCCAAGCTCAGTTATTCGCTTAGTCACTCGTTTGGTCTGCTCCGGTGTCAGCTCAAGACCCAGTTCCTGCAGATTGCGTGCTATATTTGCCTTGCCGCTGTTTTTGCCGAGCGCATACTCGCGCTTTCTGCCAAAGCGTTCGGGAACGAGGTCGTTACAGTACAGGTTGTCTTTGTTGTCGCCGTCAGCATGCACTCCGGCCACTTGTGTAAACACATTCTCACCCACGATGGGCTGATTAGGTGCTATGGCTATGCCTGAATAGCCTTCCACAAGTCGGCTGATGTCGTTCAGTTTGCTCTCGTTGATGCTGGTCTTTGCATTGAATTGGTCCTTCAATATCACCTGAACGCTCGACAACGGTGCGTTTCCGCATCGCTCTCCAAGTCCATTCACCGTGACGTGAATGCCTTTAGCTCCACTAAGCACAGCAGCCAATGAATTGCTCACAGCAAGATCGTAGTCGTTGTGGGCATGGAAGTCGAAATGGGCTTCGGGATAGCGTTTCCTCATCTTTCTGAAAAACTCTATCACCTGCAGCGGATTCATTATTCCCAAAGTGTCGGGCAGCATGAAACGACGTATTTTCGTTTTGCTCAGAGCATCCATCATAGTATAAACATACTCTGGCGAGTCTTTCATGCCGTTGCTCCAGTCTTCAAGGTATAGGTTTACGCCTATGCCCTTGCTCGTAGCATAGTCGATAGACTGCATGATGTCGTCGATGTGTTCCTCAACAGTCTTTCCCAGCTGCTGACGGCAGTGTTTCTCCGAGCCTTTGGCAAGAAGGTTTATCACCCTACCGCCGCACTCCTCAATCCAGTCAATCGACATTGTCCCGTCAACGAATCCCAGCACCTCAACCTTTTCCAAGGCACCCATTTGACGGGCATAACGGCAAATCATTGAAACAGCGTCCTTCTCACCTTCCGACACTCTTGCCGATGCCACCTCTATGCGGTCAACATTTACGTCGCGGAGCAACATTCGGGCTATCATCAGCTTCTCATGTGGAAGGAATGACACACCGCTCGTCTGCTCTCCATCGCGCAGTGTGCAGTCCATTATCTCTATGAAGGGCTGCATGCTGCGCTTGGAGGAGTCGCTCATTTGTTCTGGCTTTCCCATTGCTCGATTTTGTCTTTGTTCTGAATGAGATAGTCGATGTCGTCAAGACCATTGATTAAGCAATGCTTTTTGTAGCCGTTGATTTCAAACTTCTCACTCTTGCCAGTAGCCATATTGGTTACTGTCTGGTTTGGCAGGTCAACCTTCACCTCCATTTTTGGATTGTTGCTGATGCTCTCGAACAGCTCGGCAAGGAATTGTTCACTAACCACAACAGGAAGCACAAAGTTGTTCAATTCATTGTTCTTGTGTATGTCGGCAAAGAAACTGCTTATGACCACGCGGAATCCATATCCGGCTATAGCCCATGCTGCATGCTCACGGCTTGAGCCGGAACCAAAGTTCTTTCCTGCCACAAGAATGCAGCCACCATAAGTTGGGTCGTTGAGTACAAAGTCCTTCTTGGGCGAGCCGTCCTTGTTGAATCTCCAATCGCGGAAAAGGTTTTCTCCAAAGCCTTCTTTGTCGGTGGCTTTCAAGAAGCGGGCGGGTATTATCTGGTCAGTGTCCACATTTTCCAAAGGTAGTGGCACACATGTACTTGTTATTACGTCAAATTTCTGTTTCATCTTTCAATCTTTCATTTTTTCTTTGTTCAACCTTCAATCTTCAACTCTCTCGGGTCGGTTATCTTGCCTGTCACCGCAGCTGCGGCAGCAACCAATGGCGAAGCAAGGATGGTGCGTGAACCAGGACCCTGACGACCTTCAAAATTGCGATTGCTTGTCGATACCGAATACTTTCCTGCTGGAATCTTGTCGTCGTTCATGGCAAGACATGCAGAACAACCGGGCTGACGAATGGCAAAGCCGGCTTCCTCAAGCACCTTGTCGATGCCTTCCTCGCGTATTTGCTTGTCAACGAGCCATGAGCCAGGAACAAGCCAAGCAACCACATTTTCAGCCTTCTTCTTTCCCTTAACGATAGATGCGAAAGCACGGAAGTCCTCGATACGGCCATTGGTGCATGCTCCGAGGAACACATAGTCGATGGCGTGGCCCAGCAGCTTCTCACCGGGGGCAAAGCCCATATAGTCGAGCGACTTTTGGAACGAAGCCTTGCCTGCATCGTCGATGTCGTCGAGGGTTGGTATGGCCTCGGTAATGCCTATACCCATGCCGGGGTTGGTTCCATAGGTTATGCGTGGCTCAATGTCGGCAGCCTCGAAGTTGAGTTCCTTGTCAAACACAGCGTCATCACCGCTCTTCAATGTTTTCCAATATTCTACAGCCTTGTCCCACTCTTCTCCCTTAGGAGCAAATTCACGACCCTTAATATATTCAAACGTGGTCTCGTCGGGAGCTACAAAGCCTCCACGCGCACCCATCTCGATAGACAAGTTGCAGAGTGTCAGACGTCCCTCCATTGTAAGGTCTTTTACCACCTGACCTGAATATTCAACGAAATAACCTGTTGCACCCGATGTAGTCAGCTTCGACATAAGATACAGAGCGACATCCTTTGCAGTCACTCCTTTTTGCAGCTTGCCGTTGATGTTTATTCTCATCGATTTTGGCTTCTGCTGAAGGATACACTGCGAAGCCATAACCATCTCAACCTCAGACGTTCCGATACCAAATGCAACAGCACCCATTGCACCATGTGTTGACGTGTGTGAGTCGCCGCATACGATGGTCATACCCGGCAGCGAGAGTCCCTTCTCAGGACCTACGACATGAATAATGCCATTATCCTTCGACAACATGCCATAATGCGTAAGTCCGAAATCGGCGGCATTCTTGGCCAAAGTATCAACCTGCTTCTTCGATACAGGGTCCTCGATAGGCTTGTCTTGATCGTGTGTAGGAGTATTATGGTCAGGCATACAGTAAATATGGTCAGGACGGAAACATTTCAGTCCCCTCTCCCTCATACCTGCAAAAGCCTGAGGCGATGTCACTTCATGACAGTAAAGTCTGTCGATATACAATTGTGTTGGGCCGTCCTCGATTTTCTGAACGACGTGTTTATCCCAAATCTTATCAAATAAAGTATTCATATTGTTAAATTATTTTCTAAACTTATTTATACAGTCGATGTATGCTTCTACCGAGGCTGTTACAATGTCGGTATTGGCTCCGAAGCCATAGTAAACGTTACCGTCATATTCAACCTGCATGTGTACCTTACCCACATCATCCGAACCCTTGCTTATAGCCTGTATGGTAAACTCCTTCAAGGTCATCTGCTTCTGAATGATTTTCTTGAGGGCTTTGATGGCTGCATCCACAGGACCATTACCGGTTGAAGCCTCTTCAAACTTCTGTCCCGATATGTCAAGCCCGATGCTTGCCACACTCTTCACACCCATTCCGGTGGTAACCTGCAAGAAGTCGAGCTTCACGGCATGGCTATCGGCAGCATCAGCACCAGCCAACATCAGTATGTCGTCGTCGTTGACCTCCTTCTTTTGGTCGGCAAGTTTAAGGAATTTCTGATATATCTTGTCAACGGTCTCTTCATTGTCAACCTTAACGCCAAGAACTCCAAGACGATACTTCAACGCTGCTCTACCCGAGCGTGCTGTGAGTACAATTGAGTTGTCGTCCAGTCCTACATCCTTAGGATTCATGATTTCGTATGTACTTACATTCTTCAGCACGCCATCTTGATGAATACCGCTTGAATGGGCAAAAGCGTTTCTGCCTACTATGGCCTTGTTGGGTTGAACAGGCATATTCATAAGGCTTGACACCATACGGCTTGTAGGATAAATCTTTGACGTATTGATATTAGTGTCAATGTTGATGTCCTTATGACAACGCAAAATCATTGCTATTTCCTCAAGTGAAGTGTTACCTGCGCGCTCACCGATACCATTGATGGTAACCTCAACCTGTCGGGCACCATTCAGCACACCACTTAAAGTGTTGGCGGTAGCCATGCCAAGGTCATTGTGGCAATGTGTAGATAATATTGCTTTGTCAACGCCATCCACGTGCTCCATAAGATATTTTATTTTTGCACCATATTCTGATGGCAGGCAATAGCCGGTAGTGTCAGGAATATTCACCACGGTAGCACCAGCCTTAATGACAGCTTCTACAACACGTGCAAGATATTCATTATCGGTACGTCCTGCATCTTCAGCATAGAACTCGATGTCCTCAACATATTTCTTTGCATACTTCACAGCAGCTACAGCACGCTCAATTATTTCTTCTCGATTGCTGTTGAACTTATACTTGATGTGAGAATCGCTCGTACCAATACCTGTGTGTATTCTTTTGCGCTTGGCATATTTCAGCGAGTCAACAGCAACATCAATGTCTTTCTCTACGGCACGTGTCAAAGCACAAATGGTAGGCCAAGTCACTGCTTTCGAAATCTCAATCACTGAATTGAAATCACCTGGGCTTGAAATTGGGAAACCAGCCTCAATTACATCAACTCCAAGTTGTTCCAACTGCTTTGCCACCTGTATCTTCTCTACAGTGTTCAACTGGCATCCTGGAACTTGCTCGCCATCGCGGAGCGTCGTGTCGAAAATAAATAATCTGTCACTCATTGTTTATATTGTTTTCTTTTTTTGTTATCTCACATATAATTACCAAAAAAGAACCTTCCCCACATGGAAGTGAGAAAGGTTCATATAACTGTACCATTATAGCCTACATACACACCTTTTCACTTCCGACAACTTTACGAAGTCGAATAATATTAATAATGTGTAGAAGACCATAATTATTCATATCTTTTATATATTTAAATTGACGGTGCAAAGTTAATCAAAAAATACGGAATATACAAATAATTTGTAACTTTTTTATTGTAAAAGATAACAATTATATTAATTTTTCCCTTCCATTGATAATTATTGGCTACAAAATGTGCAATAAAAAAAGAAATCCCCAAGGATAGTGTTATCCTCAGGGATTCTTGTCTAAAAGAAGGCGGCCTCCTACTCTCCCACATTGCATTGCAGTACCATCGGCGCAAGCGGGCTTAACTTCTCTGTTCGGAATGGGAAGAGGTGGAACCCCGCCGCAATAACCACCTGATGTAAGTTTTACGGTACTTCACCG
>JAQXRI010000045.1 GCA_029218445.1 Prevotellaceae bacterium
TATAAGCTATTTAACTCTAAAATGATAGAAGTGATAGAAGAAAATGAAAAACTATAGTATAGGAATAATAAAAGGTTATTGGGTTTTGGGTTAAAGAAATAAAGTATTAAAGGATTAAAATGGGGTATGCAGTTCAGGTGTGTTAAATTGTCATAAAGGTGAGTGAACAACTGACATAAAGTTTGCATGACAGCCATAATGATTGTATCTTTGCATAGGTTTATTCTATGTTCCGCAATGCGGAACGTAGGTTCACCACTGCGGAACGTAGGTTCACCATTGCGGAATGTACGTTCACCACTGCGAAACATAAAACGAAAGCCTGCTTCCGACTAATGTGAACAGGCTGGAGAGAACAATTTACAACAGTTACGGTCAAACATTTATAAAGAGCTATGGCAAAGTACTTACTACAGGAAATGAACGACATCAGGAATACGGGCAAAAGCAAGGTCTGGATAAGGCGCACGTGATGCCGATGGGGCAGGGCATAAGGTGAAAAAAAGGTGAAAAGTTTGGTGGTGTGGAAGAAAAAGCATACCTTTGCGGGCTGAAAAGAAAACGAATAAAATAGTGGAGACAAAATGAAACTATTGCAATTCTTGAAAAACTGGACTTTGCCAGTGTCTATGGTAAGCGGCGCGCTGGCATACCTCGTCTGCCACATGCTGCCGCTGACTTACGAAGTGAAAAGCGACATACTCTATGCCACGGAAGTGCTGCAGCCAATACTGCTGTTTTTGATGTTGTTTGTGGCTTTCTGCAAAATCAAGCCAACCGACCTGAAGCCCCACCGCTGGCACCTCTGGCTGCTGCTTACGCAGTGCCTGCTGTTTGCCGCTGCCGCCATAGGCTTATGGGCTTTTCCCGACACGAGCTACCGACTGACCGTAGAGGGTTTCATGCTTGCCATAATATGCCCTACGGCTACGGCCTGCGCAGTGGTTACGCAGAAGTTGGGAGGCGACTCGGCCGCCACGACATCTTACACCATCATAATCAATCTCGTGGTGGCTCTACTCTGTCCGTTGCTGTTGCCATTGGCACATCCTCAGGCAGGCATGACGTTCCTGCCGGCCTTCATGGTAATCATCAACAAGGTGTTTCCACTGCTCATCGTGCCGCTTTTCCTTGCATGGTTTGTGAGGTATCTGATGCCAGGACTGCACAAGCGCATCGTCAACACCAAGGACTTGGCGTTCTACATGTGGGCCGTGTCGCTTGCCATAGCCATCGCCGTCACCTGCAAGGCCTTGGTCCACAGCCACGAGTCGATGTGGAACGTTGGTGGCATTGCCGTTGTGACATTGGCGGCCTGCCTGTTCCAGTTTGGATTCGGCAAATGGATAGGGCGGCACTATGGAGTGCGCATGGAGGCGGGTCAGGCCTTGGGTCAAAAGAACACCGTGTTCATCATTTGGCTCGGCTACACCTTCCTGTCGCCAATAACGGCCACTGCCGGTGGCTTCTACTCCATTTGGCACAACATAGTCAACTCGTATCAACTGTATAAGAAACAACAGTATTTATCACAACTTAAAAATATTACATCATGATTAAACGACTAATGAATTTTCTCGATGCTTCACCAGTCAATTTCCTTGCGGTGAAGAACATCGCCGACGAGCTGGAAAAAGCGGGATTCCGTCAAGTCAACCCTAAAGAACCATTGAATACGGTGAATGAAGGCGACAAGCTGTACGTTACGAAGAACGACTCTTCGATATACGCCTTCCATGTTGGAACAAAGCCATTGGCCGACGCCGGCTTCCACATGATTTGCGCACACTGCGACTCTCCTACCTTCAGAATAAAGCCCAACGCAGAGATGACATGCGAGGGAGGAATAGTGAAACTGAACACCGAGGTGTATGGAGGACCTATAATGTCAACATGGTTCGACCGCCCGCTTACCATTGCCGGACGAGTGATAGTGAGAGGTGAAGACGCCATGAGCCCCAAGACTTTGCTGCTGCACGTAAAGCGTCCGCTACTGCAAATAAGCAACCTCGCCATTCACTTCAACCGCCAAGTGAACGACGGCGTGAAGCTGAGCAAGCAGAAGGACATGCTGCCCTTATTGGGAATGGTGACAAACGAAATGGAAAGGGGCAACATGCTGATGAACGTCATTTGCGACGAACTGAACATAAACCAGGAAGAGATACTCGACTTCGACCTCTATCTCGCCGACACCGCTCCCGCCTGCACCTTTGGCATACACAACGAATTTGTGTCGTCAGGCAGACTCGACGACCTGTCGATGTGCTATGCCGGACTTGAGGCGATGCTGGCTTCGCGAGAGAGCGAGGCGACAAAGGTGCTCGCCATATTCGACAACGAGGAGACAGGCTCGCAGACGAAGCAGGGAGCGGGCAGTCCGTTCCTCGCCTCAATGCTGCAGCGCATCTGCATGGCCCAAGGCGGAAATGCCGAGTCGTTCTATCAAGCCATCGAGCGAGCCTTCATGATTTCGGCCGACAACGCCCACGCATGGCATCCCAACTACGGCGAGAAGTACGACCCGACAAACCACCCGATGCTTGGCGGCGGACCCGTGATAAAGTTCAACGCCTCACAAAAGTATGCGAGCGACGCCGTGTCGGCGGCAGTATTTGCAGAGATATGCCGCGAGGCCAACGTCCCGTGCCAACGATTCGTCAACCACAGCGACGTAGCCGGCGGAAGCACACTCGGCAACATCCTCGCATCGTCACTGCCTCTGCGAGGCGTTGACATGGGCAACGCCATACTGGCCATGCACAGTTGCCGCGAAACGGGCAGTGTGGCCGACCATGAATATTGCGTAAAGGCATTTACGAAGTTTTTCAGTTAATGGAGTTTTTTAGGGATGTTAAGATGGGGAGTTATGATGGGGAGTTATGATGGGGAGTTATGATAAGCCATTACTCTCTGCGTAGTTTTTTTTCGGCTCGATCATTTGGCTCCTTATAACTTCCCATCATAACTCCCCATCATAACTTCCCATCGTAACTCCCCATCATAACTTCCCATCGTAACTCCCCATCATAACTTCCCATCATAACTCCCCATCATAACTTCCCTAAAACATTGAGTATTTCAGGAACTTGAAGAAATTAAAGCCCGACCTCGTTGTGAGGCCGGGCCTTTCGTTTTCAAGTCGTTTGTTTTCATGAATAGTCAAGTTATTACCTAAACTAACTAAAGACATTCAAAACCTAATCAAATTACTACTAACTAACAATATATATCAATTAACTAACAAAATACTGAGTCAACAAACCAACAAATCCTATATCAAATGATGAACACATTCACGAAAACACTTCCTTGACAGGCCTTTCTTGCGGCCTTTACATTTATATATACGTTCAGAATGTCAGATATACTTATTTTTTTTTCATTTTTTGTTGGTGTATTGACTTTTTTAGTGTCCCGCACCTTCAAGGTCGCGAATCTGTATCATGGTGAAATACATGTTGTCCACATCCATGTCGGGCAATTGGTTGCGAAGGAATCGGGCTGCCTTCTTCTTCGTGTCGGCACTCTCGCCGGCAAACAGGTCGGCATAACTTTGTGTGAGATAAACCTGCTGCATGCTGTCGAGCTTTGTGTAATTGGCTGCACAGAAGTCAATGAATGCTTGCTTGTCGCCCTTGGCATACTCGTCGATGAAGGCATAGGCTGCATCGAAGTGCTTGTCGGCGTTATATCCCATCTTCTTCACCGTGGCCTTCACGTAGTCGTATTCGGCCTTGTCCAGCTTCCTCTCGCCACCAATCCAGCGATACACGGCATAGTCAAATACGAAGCGCGAGATGCTGTCGATGTCGTGGCGCATCGACTCAGGAAACTTCGACAGGTTTTTCAGTATGAACTGCGTCGAGGCGTCGTATGGATTCATCGTGTATTTTCGATAGACGAACATGTTGTCGCTGCTCAATTTCTCAGCGTCAGACAGACCTTTGAAGTAGGCTTGAACGAGGCTGTCGGCCTTCTCCTTAGCGGCAATGATCTTGCTTTGGCTGCGTGTTTCCATGGCATCATCTACAATGATGGCTGCATAGGCTGACACGAGTTCAGCCGTGCGTTCGCCCTCGGCATAACGCTGCTTGATGCGCTCGGGCGACTTGTTTGGGTCGCTCAGCCGCTCAATTTCCACCTTCAGCTTGTCTTCGTCCATCATGCCCACAAAGCGTCCCTTCTCGTTGCCTTCGGCATCGGTAATGACAAACGTTGGATAAGCATTCACCTTGTAGGTTTTTGCCAAGTCTTTTCCCTCGCCCTTCTCGGCGTCAATCTTGACGCAGACGAACTTTGGGTTGATGAAGTCGCCAACTTCCTTCAGTGGGAACACTGCGGTGGCCATGCGCTTGCAGGGTCCGCACCACTCGGTGTAGAAGTCGATGAACACGAGTTTGTTTTCTGCCTTTGCGGCAGCCTTCGCCTCACTGAATGTGATGTGGCGGAAATTTGTCTGCGCCATAGCAACAAGGCAGAGGCACAGGATGGAAATTGACGAAAGGATTCTTTTCATATTCTCTATTTGTTTTTTAATCGTTTATACTAAAGGTTTGTATTCCAAACAACCAGTTGGTTGTTGAGAAGTTGTCGTTCTGGAAACGTACGCTCTTCACAGTGCCCGTGCCTTCG
>JAQXRI010000046.1 GCA_029218445.1 Prevotellaceae bacterium
ACAAGACTGCACCATCGACATGGGAGCTTACGAGTATAACGGGTCGTATAACATTACACCAACTGTTGACGGCAACACCGCCACTTACTACGTGACACAAAACGGAGACGGAAACGCTTCGGCGGCTAACCCAAGCAACGCCGCTTGTATGCAGAAACTGCAGAAGGTGCTTGACGCGGCGGGACGATACAGAGCCACAACAGGCAACGAGGAAAAGACGGTGATAGTGAAGCTGGCGGCCTTCGACGGCGGATATGTGCCAAGAAGAACGACCGAGACGTCGGGAAGCGGCGAGGTGAACCCACGAACATACTCCATCGTGGTGCCAAGAGGTGTGCAGGTGTGGGGCGGATATAAGGAAAACTTCAAAGAAAACACAAGGGACATCGTCAACAACAAGACAAAGCTGTCGGGACTGTTCCAAGCCGAAGGACAAGACGTAAACGTTTATCATGTGGTGACATTCACCGAGGACGTATATGACGATAACGGCGAGAAGAACGGCACGACGCTCAACAGCGGAACGGCCGTGCTCGACGGACTGTTCATAGAAGGCGGTATGGCCGAGGGCGAGGTGAACATCGACGAGACAAAGCTGAACCTTGCACGATACGGCGGTGCCGCAATAGTGCCCAACTATGCACACATAAGAAACTGCATAATAAGGGAAAACGAAGCCATCGACGGCGGAGGCGCACTCTACCTGAAGCATGGAGCACTCGTAAGCGGATGCCTCTTTGAACGCAACACGGCGACAAAAGGCAACGGAGGCGCAATATACGTGGAGAAAAGCTCAAAAACGACAGCAAGCAACGGAATAGACACCAACATAGCAAGAGTGCTGACATCGACGATAGTGAACAACTATGCCGAAAAAGACGGCGGAGGCATTTACTTCGTCGATTCGGACATAAGGGTCAACAGCTCGGTAATGTGGCAAAACGTGAGCAACGGCGACCACAACGTGTGTGGCGAAACCGACCCGAGAAGCACGACGGTGGAAGAAGAGCCGGACATTGAGGAATATCCAATGTCGTACTGCGCCGTGGAAAACCTCTCGGTGGCAGGCATCAACAACATCAACGTAAGCTCGACAATGAACCAAGGCGTGAGGTTCAGTGACTATACCACCGTGGGCAACAACGAGAACGTGTATTACGGCAGCGTTTCACAATACGGCTTCTACAAACCCTTGGTTTATTCAGTGCTGACACGCTCGGGCATGGCCTACGACTACTATGGCAAGATGAAGACCATCTTCACCACCCTGGAAGACAACGACTTCAGCAACACGCCACGCATAGGAACCTTCGACAACGGATATATCGAGATTGGAGCAAGGGCGATAGGCGAAAACGTAAAGCTGACTCCTACCGCAAGCCTGCTGATGAAGCGCATATTCGTGGCTTCGCCTACTGGCTCGACCGTCGATATGGACTATGTGGCAAAACTGCAAAACCTTGGCGGCACGGAATACTACAGCCAGCGGGGCAGCTCCCAGGCATACCCTATGCTATACCTCGACGACGCACTCGAATATGTGAGGGAGGCAAGAAAGAGCGAAGAGATAACTGGCGTGGATGACATGAAGTTTGAAATATTCCTCCGCGCAGGTACATACACTCCACGACGCGACATAAAGGGACAACGCACCGAACTGTCACGAGGCAACACCTACCTCGTGCCCGAAGGCGTGTCGATATTCGGCGGTCTTGGCACCAACGCCAATGCCGACGGATTGTTCTACGGAGCCACCGACCAACCACTGACTGGCGTTGACGGCATGACAATACTCCAAACGGCGACTGACGACATTCTCGCCGCCCGTGAGAACTACGACAACAACCAAAACAACATTATCGAGCCATGGGAGTTCAAGAACATCAGCGAGCTGTCGGGCAGCGTCACCAACGGCACATCGTCGCTCAACGTGTTCCATGTCATCTCGTGCATTGCCGACGAAAACCATGTAGGCAAATTGCCTCTATCGACGAGCAACTCAATAACGGCCGACGGTACAGCTCCCATGGAACAAGGAACGACCATTCTGCTCGACGGAATAAAGATTTCAAACGGCAACGCCCTCAACTACGACAAGACTTCGGCCGAAAGCGAGAAGACTTATTATCGTGGAGGTGCAATATGCGTTGACGGCAACTGGACGACAAACGACACATACCATACTTATACGGACGCAAGCGGCAACGAGATACAACGCCCCGTTGGCTACCGCAACATTCCGCTGGAGATACGAAACTGCAAGTTCATCGACAACAAGGGCGGACTCGGCGGAGCCATCTATACCGACGGCGAGCTGAAGATTCTTACCTCTACCTTCGTCAGAAACACTGCCGAGGACGGCGAGGACGAAACCGACAACGGCACAATACAATTCGACGGACGTGGCGGAGCCATCAACGCCTCGTATCAGACGACGATAGTAAACTCCATCTTCGCCAACAACGAGGCCGACGCACGCTTAGGTTCAACGTCGAGCGAAGCCGGATTCGGCGGTGCCATATCGATGGGCGAATACTCGTCGCTGCACATGATCAACTGCGACGTGGTGCGCAACAAGGCCACAAGCTATCCCGCCATCTACGCCTTCAAACCCAACCAAGGCTACACCTCCAACACTGCCTCTGACGAGGCGACACTGAAGAACGACAACCCGCACAAGATTGTCAACACCGTGTTTTGGGGCAACGAGGCCGACGGCAACGGCAGAAAAAATGTATTCAACTTCAGCACCGACAACGCCGAGGCACTATGGTTCTGCGCCTACGAAGAGGGTTGCGGACTTACGCCCGTGAGCCATACCAACGAAACGACCGACTTCAGAAAGGCTGAATACAGCGGATTCGGCAGCTACATTCCTTATCTTTGGAAAGACTTGATAACCAAAGATTCAGAGAAAAGCACTTATCTGAACAACGGATTATGCACAGTGACAAACAACATCATCCTGAGCGACGACAACGAGGCCACCGATGGCCCTAACTTCATCAACCCTACAACAGAGGCGGGAACAAACGGACACAACGAGAGCGCCGACTGGATGATAGGACGCATAAACAACCTGACCGACAACGGATGGACTTATCTTGAACAGAACGACAACCGCGACGGATTCAAAACGACAGATGACGGAAAATCGGACGGCTCCGGCATATATTGGTCAACACGCTACAACCAAGGAAACGCGACGCTTGCCATAGGCGATGAGACATACATGAAGTATGCCAACACCTCCGACGCGTCGAAAAAGATGATGCGCGTGAGCCTCGACCCAAACCCGACCCACGACCAGTCGTTCATCGACATTGGCGCATACGAATACCAGCACGTGAAGTTAGTGCCAAGCACAGTGGAGCAGGTTGACATACTATGGGTGACGGAGAAGGAAAACCAAAGTTCTACCGGTGCCGACGGAAAGACATGGGAAACGGCAACGAGCGACCTGCAGCGTGCCATAGAAACCCTACTCGCCTCGCGCAACAACCACCGCAAGGAGATAAGGCTGCTGCAAGGAAAATATCAGCCGGTATATACCATAAGCAACAACCTCGGATTCAACATCAACACCAAGATGCACAACTCAGCAGCCGAAGTGCCCGACAATGCCATATCGGAACAAACAAGCTGCGGCATACTCTCGCTGACTCTGCAGGGCGGCTGGAGCAAGGACGTGAAGGGGCAGTACAGCGTGAAGGACTATCCCGCCTACCTCTTCGCCGCCGAAAGGACGGGAATATCAGAGGACAAGCTGTCGCACGTGCTGAAAATCGACTGCACGCAGCAGATAAAGACATCGAAAAACACCAACGGACAATTGACCCACTTCTACACTAACGAAGTTGTGCCAATAACGCTGGAAGGCCTCGTATTCTGCAACATCAAGGGAAAGAAGCATACCGACGGCACTGAAACATGCAGCGGTGGTGCCGCCATATACTATAAGGAACAGAAGGACCAAAACGAGAGCAACGCCAACGCGACATATCTCAGCGCACCGACAAGGCCAGCCGACGACTGCCTCTCAAACCTCTACAAGAAACTGACCATACGCCAATGCAACATTCTATTGAATGGTTACAGAAGCGACAAAGCAAACACTCTGCCAGCCGTAACCATAGGCAGTGGCGGCGGACAGGCCCTGATATACAACACCCTGTTCCACAGCAACGTGGGCAACCCCATAGAGGCCGACAGCACAACCGTGATAAACTGCACGTTTGCCATGAACGGCGGCCACGTGAAGCTCAACACAGCCTCAGAACTGCACAACTCGCTGTTTTGGAGGAATGATTTAGCCGGTAATTCCGGACAATCCGGTAATTCCAGTAATTCCGGAGAACCCGGACACCCCGGACAACCCTCAACCGACATAGAAGGCCTCACCCCAAGCGAGGCCATGACCCACAACGTCATGACCTCCCTCACAGCCGACGACACCACCACCAACAACTATCAGCTCTCAACCACCAACAACGACGTTCTGAAAGGCCCAAACTTCAAGAACCCTCTTGAAAACTTTGACGACAACGACGGCTCTTACACCAACCTCATTGCCATGTCGCAACGCGACTTCGGAGTGTTGCCAAGTGCTAAGGTCATCGGTGTGGCCGACCACAATCTGTACATCAAGAAAATATATAAAGAAGACTACAGCGGCTCAACCATAGCCGAAGCACAGGATTTCCTTAAGACAATTAACAGCAAAAAGGACAACACTGAGCTTACCTCAGGCATATCCGCCGACGACGCTACCTTCCGCGCCGATGCCGACGACAAAGCCGACAAAGACCTCGGCTACGAAAACCGCATCTATGGCGCAGCGGGAATGGAGGTGGGTGCCTACGAGTGCATTGCCACACTCGACCAAGTGCTCTACTATTACCCCAACTACCCTTCGGGCGGCAACGGAAAGACGTGGGCCACTGCTTACGGAAAAAATGAACTTCAGAAAGCCATCGATGCGGCTGCCGTATATCCCATAGTAATGAAGAAAGACGAAAACGCATACGTCATAGCCAAAAGCGGCTCTACCGAAGAAAACATAACCATACGCGACAAAGTGGGCCTCATTGCCAGTATGCCGACCAACTACACCAAACAATGGGACGACAAGAACAACGAAAGCCAAAACATTTACTCTGACGTTGAAGAATACATAAAAACCATTGTCAACGACCGTGGCGGAGTGGCGGCACTCGACGAACGCACCATTGTGAGGGGAGTAAATGCCGAAGGTGAAGAAGTAAGCCACGCACGCTTCGACGGACTGGAGATAAGCAACACCGCAACGCAGCTCACAGCACCCGTGATTGACTTCACGGCTGCAACGACCGAAGGACAAGGCGCTTTTGTGCTGACAAACTCCATCGTGCAGGGCAACAACATGGCGACGGGAACGGAACTGGCCAACGTGGCCAGCGGACTGCTGTACAACATGCTGTTCAGAAACAACAGCCAAGGCGGCACTACACAGTTCAGCACCGTAACGACCACGGCATCGACAGGCCACATGGTAAACTGCACCATTACGCCCAACAGCGTCCGCCCAAAGGTAAACAACACGGCAAACAACATCATTGCCGCCGACTATGATGACTTCGCCCCGTACCTCGGCAGCGAAACGGTGACCATCCCCTACCCTACGGCGAAGACCTACGGCAAAAACCTCTGGTATCAGTTGCAGGAAAACAGCACAATGATTGACGGCGGCAGCGAAGAACTTACTTCAAAAGGCCTGCCACAGAAGCTGGCTGATTTGATAAACTATACAACCGACACCGACCTGCTCGGCAACAACCGCAAGCTATCGACTACGGTAGATTGCGGCTGCTTCGAGACATGGAGCACGAAGAACGAAAAACTCACCGCGACCACCAGCATCTATCCACACACGGGAAGCGTGGTGTATGCTATGGCCGACAATCCGTTGGTATGCGCCGAAGACATCAGCGACGGCAAGATGAATCCTGCTTACCTGCTTGTGGCTCACGGCGGCTCGCTATACGGACAAGGCAACAAGCTGTCGCTTGACTATGTAGCCGTGGAACGAAGCATGAACGGACAGCATGCCCTTGCCTCAGTACCGTTCCGCTTCGGCGGCATAACAAAGCAGGGCAGCAGCCTCACCACGCCAGCCGACGGCGAACTGACATTCTACAGCTACGACGGCAAGGCACGCTCGGCATGGGACTACACCTACAAGGCCGACGACTCTGAACTGTGGAAACTGACGACAAAAGACAACTTAAATCCTTGCGACGGATTCCTCATTAGCCGCACGGCGACAGGCAACGCCACCTACCGATTCACCATATTGCCGCCCTACACTTACGAGGAAGACGGCACGACAAAGGACGTGGTGCTGACACAATACGACAACAACACCATAACAGGCGACGGCGAGCCACACTTCACCACCTTATATAATATGGGATGGAACCTGAAGGGACTGCCATGGCTCGTAAGCAACTACAATACGGTAGAGTCCGACGGAACTCCAGCCATGAACGTGCCGCACATCTTCTACACCATGTACGACACGGGCAAGTACTCAACAAACAGTTCATGGACAGCAGGAAAGACGACATCGGTGGGCGAGGCCTTCTTCACACAGACGGCCATAATAGGCACTGAAGAGAAGCTGCACTTCCTTCTGCCAAAGTTCGACGAAAGCAACACACGGGCCGCCCAAAGGACATTGGAGGTGTCAATCACTGAAGGCGACGACCATACAACGGAGGATGCCATAAGGCTGAACCCCTGCACCGACGGCTGTGGCTCGCTTGCCTACAGCTTAGGACGCGACGGAGTGAAGTTTGCCGCCATGAACGACACTCTGCCCGAGATAGCAGTACGCGGCAGCGAAGGCCTACTGCTGTCGATGCTCGGCAATGCGCCCGTTGACACAGAGATAGGCATTGACCTGACGGCGAAGCGCAACGGAAGCTACACCTTCGCGCTGACCGAAAACGGGGGTGAAGGCGAAAAGCCTGCAGCCTCAGCCGTATGGCTTAAGGACAGCGCAACAGGCAACGTGACCAACCTTGCCGCCGCCAACTATACCGTGAGCCTCGACCAGCCCGGCTCGTACTCCAACCGCTTCACGCTGACCATTGGAAACAAGCAACCCGACGGCGGCCGTAGCGACGGCGACGCAACATGGACCATAGTCATCGACCACTGCCACCTGACGGTTGAGGGACTTACGGAAAACGCCGAGGTGAGCATATACTCGCTCGACGGAATAACGCGCCATAAAGGCATTGCGACAAACGGCACTTTTGAGGCCAATGTAACGCCCGGAGTGTATGTGGTAAGGGCCGAAGGCGGCACACGTAAGGTGGAATGTAGAAGATAAAGAATTGCATTTGTACTATTTTTCTATTCTTTTGGACTATTATTATAGTGTTTTTGGGGATTATTTTGTTACTTTGCACGCAAAATCAACAAATATCAAAAGCCTAAACACGTATTAATATGAACATAAAGAGACTCTCATTGGTTGTTGGAGCAATGTATTGTTCACTGACAACACCAGCAATTGCACAGGACGGCAAACCACGCACAATAGCGAAGGTTGGCCCTATAGAGGTCAAACCGTAGCCCACACCTTCCCTTTGGGCGACGTGACCATCAACGGCGACAACCGACTGACCCACAACCGTGACGAGGCTCTACGCGAGATTTGCTCGTGGGACGTGACGCAACAGCTTTACAACTACCGCGAAACCTACGGACTAAGCACCGACGGCTACACTCGCTCCGATGGTTGGGACGCACCCAACTGCAAACTTAAGGGACACGGTTCGGGACACTACATGTCGGCACTGGCACAAGCCTACGCCATTGCCACCGACCCTCAGCAGAAGGACATTCTGAGAAGGAACATCGTAAGAATGGTGGACGAACTGCGCCAATGCCAGGAGCGGACATTCGTCAAAGACGAGAAGCTCGGCAGACATTGGGAGGCACGCGACTTTGCACCCGAAGCCGAACTGAAGGAGATGAAAGGCACTTGGGAAGCCTTCGACGAATACAAGAAACACCCAGAGAAGTATGGCTACGGCTACCTCAACGCCACCAAGCCTTTCGGCAACGAGACTCCGCAATCGACATGCTGCGGCGGCACGGGTTCGGAAAACCACACAAAATATCAGGAGGCTGCATACTTTGCCAACGACAACACGCTGTGGGTGACTCTGTATATGCCTACTACACTAAACTGGAAAGACAAAGGTATGAAGATTGTACAGGACTGCCTGTGGCCTGCCGAAAAGACATCGATAAGAATAGATGAAGGCCAAGGCAAATTCACCATGAAGCTACGTGTGCCCTATTGGGCCACCAATGGCTTCACGGTAAAACTTAACGGCATAGTCCTAACACCTCCCACCAGGGGACAGGGGGGCTCGACATCCTACTTCCCCATCGCCCGCACATGGAAGAAGGGCGACGTGGTGGAAGTGGAGATGCAAACTTACGTGGTGAAGTTTAAGGTGCAGAACGTGTGCGACATGCTGCGTGCCGTGAGCGAACGCTTCGAGCCTACGTTCGCTCAAAACGGCGTAGAGTTTGTGACCGAATACCCCGACCCTCACTTCACAGCCATCATCGACGACGAGGCGGTGACGAAGGTGATAAGCAACCTGCTGACCAACGCGCGGAAATACACCCGCGACTGTGTACGCCTGTCGTGCATCATCTCGCCCGACGAAAACCACTTCATAATAGAGGTGGAAGACAATGGCATCGGCATAAACAAGGCCGACCACTCACGCATATTCGAGGCCTTCTACCAAGCCGCCGACAACAAGCCCGGCACCGGCATAGGCCTGAGCATCGTGATGAATATTGTGAAGCCTTTCTCGATGAGGTATCTGCAAGCATGCTACAACAACATCCTGGCACTGAGGCAGATGCTGCGGCAGAAGTATTCGACAAAGCCACTTGAGCCAATAACCGAGATAGCACAAACGCCTGTGGATAAGGAGCTGATGACGAAGATGGAAGAGATAATAGAAGCCAACTTCGCCAACGCCGACCTTTCGGTCAACTTCCTTGCCGAAAAGATGTGCATGAGCCGTTCAAGCCTCTTCTCAAAGATAAAGACCCTTGCCGACATGACTCCCAACGAGATGATACAGACGGTGAGGCTGAAGAAGGCTGCGCAGCTGCTGAAGGAAGGGAAGTACAAGGTGAGCGAGGTGTGCTACATGGTTGGTTTCAGCAACCCCAGCTACTTCACAAAATGCTTCCAGAAACAGTTTGGAATAAAGCCTGCGGAAATGTAGGCTTGTTCGGGTAGTTAAATTATTATGAATTAACTACTTGAAAGTATCATTTACCCCTTGCAAAGTTATATTTCACGGCGTGAAACGTACATTTCACGGCGTGAAACGTATATCCCACGGCGTGAAACGTACATTTCACGCCGTGAAATATAACTTGTACAGCTTATCGGGAAAAATATGTATCGCTGATATAAAAACATTTGACCAGGCTTAACAATTGAATTATCCCACCCTTTTCTTATCACATTACGACATATATGTTATCAAGGCTAATGTTGGGTTTGGACAGCCACAGCAGCGGCTAAACTTGGAGGCTCTTTTTGTTTTTTATCACAATTTGTTTGGAAGTATTGGATTAATGTAGTAACTTTGCGCCCAGAGTAAAAAGTATAAAGAGAATGTACATCGGTAAAAAAGAAATATTGGACCAACTGAAACAAGGATTCTTGTTGTACGCCTTGGCTACGGCTGTGTGTATCATACAGTTGCTCGGATTCATGAATGGCAGCGCAATATATAATGTCATGGACATTGAAGGATGGGTGTTCTTCATCGCCTCGTGCATAAGCCATGCTTCGCAGATAATGCTTGTGCCATATATCGTTTTCGCCATTTTGACGGCAGCAAGACTTCCTCGCGTGGCTAAAGTGGTACAGATGATATTGATTGTGCTGTTGATGGCACTGCTTCAACTTGACCATCAGGTGTATGGCTTATACAGGTTCCACATCAACGGCTTCGTGCTGAGCATGGTGTTCGGCGAAGGAGCATCGCAGATATTTACTTTCGACACGATGCTGTATGTGGATAAGGCCATTGACTTGATTTACCTGATAGTATTTGTATGGATACTTTCATATACAGCACGCAACATATACAAGAAGAAAGGCAAGGCATTCGTATGGCCCATAGCCTTGACATTTGTAGGCTGCACGCTGTATGCCCACCTTTGGCACATCTATGCGTCGTTCAAGCAGCACCAGTCGGTGGTGAAAAGCGCGACGCTGCTGCCGTACTACTTCCCTACCACGGCCAACGGACTGATGTACGACCTTGGCCTCGTGCCGCCCGAGAGCTACCACAACAAGGCCGACAGCCGACAGAGCAGCGACGTGAAATATCCACTGAATGAGCTTCAGACAGAAGAACCCATCAACAAGCCGAACATAGTGATGATTGTCATCGACTCGTGGAACAAACGCACGCTGACAAAGGAATGCATGCCCAACGCACTGAAGTTTGCCGAAGAAAACCAATGGTTTACCAACCACCTGAGCGCAAGCAACGGCACAAGGAGCAGCATCTTCGGCCTCTTTTTCGGCATTTCAGCATACTACTGGGAGTCGTTTGAGCCAAGCCACATCCAGCCGTTGCTGATTGACAGGCTGCTGGAGCTGGGCTACAAATGCCAGACTTATCCAAGCGCCACCCTGCTCGACCCACCCTTTGCCAAAGTGATATTCGGCAACGTGCCGAACATAAACGTGAGCGTAGAGGGCAACGACACTTACTCGCGCGACAGCAAGATAACCAAGATGTTCATCGACGACCTGAAACGGCGCGACAAAGAGAAGCCTTTCTTCTCGTTCCTGTTTTTCGACCTGCCGCACAGTTTCGAACTGACGGCCGAACAGAACACCCGCTTCAAGCCGGCATGGGACTATGCCGACTATACGAAGCTGAACAACGACCTCGACCCTACCCCATTCTGGAACCTCTACCGCAACTGCTGCTACAACGACGACCTGATGCTGGGACAAATATTCAAGGCAATGGAGGAAGAAGGGCTGAAAGACAACACCATTGTGATACTTACGGGCGACCACAGCCAGGAGTTCAACGAAAACCGCCACAACTATTGGGGCCACAACAGCAACTTCTCGGTGCATCAGATAGGCGTCCCGATGATATGCCATATCCCATGGGCCAAACCACAACGCTTTGACCACCGCACCACACACTACGACGTAGTGCCGACACTGTTGAACCAATGGCTGGAGGTGAAGAATCCCATTGAAGACTACTCCATGGGATATTCGCTGTTCGACCACAGGCCAAGAAAGTGGCACATCGTGGGCAGCAACCTCAACTATGCTTTCATTATCGGGGGCGACACGATATTGGAGAAGAAGGCTGAAGGCTCGCTCGACGTGTATGACAAGAACATGAACCTCGTCACCGACTTCAAGATGCCGGTTAAGGAGTTTGACGAAGCGGTGAAGAAACTGAACAGATATTTCAAATGAAGCAGAGAATAACATATTTCATAAAGCTGTATGCTCTCGTCATCTTGATATTCGTAGTACAAAAGACGATATTCATGATGGTGGATGCGCCTGACGGAAGCGACTACGGCATAGGCGACTGGTGGCACGTGGCCTCGAACGGCCTGCTGCTCGACGTGCCTATGGCGGGCTACTTGACGGCGTTGCCATTGCTGTTTTTGGCGGCAAGCGCATGGTGGCCAAGGGAGATAAGGCTCCGCAGACTTTCCACACCTTATTATGTTATTATAGCGGTGGTGGTGAGCATCATCTTCATAGCCGACACGGCCCTCTATCCCTTCTGGCAGTTCAAGCTCGACGCCTTGGCCTTGAGCTATCTTGAGTCGCCGCAGGGAGCGTTTGCCAGCGTGTCGCTTGGCTTTGTGCTGTTGCGTCTGCTGCTGATATGCCTTACAGTAGCAGTAACCACATGGGCACTGCTTGTGGTGACGCCACAAACATTAAAACCAATGTCATCGAAGCGCAGACGCGTGGCACTGACCATAGGTTTCGTGGTGTTTCTTCCCATTTACGTCATATCAATACGTGGCGGCACAGGCGAATCGACGGCCAACATTGGCAAAGTATATTTCTCTGACGACAATTTCCTCAACCACTCAGCCGTCAACCCAACCTTCAGCCTCCTCTACTCTCTCGACAAGACGAGCGACTACGCCAGCGAGTTCAACTACTTCAGCGAGGAGGAGAGGAAGGAGATTGTGGAGTCTTTAGAGGGTAGAGTTCTGGAGGGTAGAGGGAAGAGGGTAGAGGGTAGAGAATACCTAACTGCGCAGCCTTCAGCCTCAAACCCAGGCTCAAGCACATCTCTACCTTCTACCCTCTACCCTCTACCCTCTAAAACTCACCCTCTACCCTCTACCCTCTACCTTCTACCTTCTAAAACTCCCCCCAACATCCTCCTCATCATCATGGAAGGCTTTGGAGGCCAGTTTGTTGAAGCGGTGAGCGGGAGGAAGGACATTGCGCCAAACTACAACCGACTGGCCAAGGAGGGCATAGTGTTTACACGGTGCTATTCCAACAGCTTCCGTACCGACAGGGGCACGGTATCGACCCTGAGCGGCTATCCCAGCTTCCCCACCCTTTCGGTAATGAAAATACCGGCTAAGAGCAGGACGTTGCCTTGCTTGGCCGCTACACTCAACAGCCATGGCTACACCAGCAGCTTCCTGTATGGCGGCGACATCAACTTCACCAACATGCAGAGCTACCTGCGCACCGGCGGCTATCAAACCATCGTCAGCGACGTGGACTTCTCTGCCGAAGAGAAGAAGGACAACCCTTGGGGAGCCAACGACGACGTGACGTTCAACCGACTCTACGACATGGTGATGCAACAGAAACAACAGCCGTGGCACATCTGCTACCTCACGCTGAGCAGCCACGAGCCATGGAAGGTGCCTTACAACAGACTGAAGGACGAGATACCCAATGCCTTTGCCTTTACCGACCACTGCCTCGGACAGTTTGTAGAGCGCATAAGGAAAACGCCACTGTGGGACAACCTGCTCATAGTGTGCATTCCCGACCACGGCTACGACTACCCTATGGGTATAAAGAAAGAGGAACACCACCGCAACTCGATGCTTTGGATAGGCGGAGCCGTAAAGCAACACATGGTGATAAACACCATAATGAACCAGAGCGACCTTGCCGCCACACTGCTTGGCAACCTCGGCTTCGACCATTCGGCCTACACCTTCAGCCGCGACGTGACAAGCCCTTCCTACACCTATCCCTACGCCTTCTTCACCTTCAAGGAGGGAATAGGCTTTGCCGACAGCACAGGACACTCGGTATATGACATAATAAGCGACCGACAATGGGAAGACCACTCAGCAGAAGGTGTAGCCGACAAGAAGGCTGCCGCCGAAACGAGAATAAGAAAGGCGAAAGCCCTATTGCAGACAATTTATGACGATTTCGGAAGGAGATAATAATTATGAAAAGAAACGAATATATATCAGCACCGCTTTGCCTCTTGGCAAACATGATAATGGCATATCTTGCATACCTGATATGCCGACTGGCATTCTTAGTTGAAAACTGGAGCATGTTTTCGGCCAACATCACATGGAGTTCGTTCGGCGAGATGCTGAAAGGCGGCTGGATGTTTGACACCTCGGCTATACTTTACACCAATGCACTTTATGCGCTGATGATGCTGTTGCCGCTGCACCTGAAGGAAAACTGGCGATGGCAGTTTGCCGCCAAATGTGTGTTCATCGTGGTAAATGCCATATCGATTGCCGCCAATCTTGCCGACTGTGTTTATTTCCAATATACCGGCCGACGGACAACCGCCACCGTCTTCAGCGAGTTTGACAACGAGAGCAACTTGGGCAGCATCGTTGGCATTGAATTTTTACGACACTGGTATCTTGTCGTCCTGTTTGTCATAATGATATGGGGCATGTGGCGATTTTATGTAAGCTCAAATCCAAAGCGCATAAGGTCGTACATCACCTACTACATTGTTCAAGTAGTATGTCTTGGCATATACGTACCATTGAGTATCTGTGGTATGCGTGGTGGAGCTACGACAGCCGTCCGCCCAATAACGATAAGCAACGCCAACCAGTATGTTGACCGTCCTTTAGAGGCCGGCATAGTTCTCAACACGCCCTTCTCCATCATCCGTACCATCGGCAAAAAGGTATTCGTCACCCCAAATTACTTTACACCAGAAGAACTCGACAAAATCTATTCCCCCATCCATACCAGCAAATCTCTACCCTCTACCATCTACCCTCTACCCTCCAAAAATCCCTCTAACATCGTCATCCTCATAGTAGAAAGCTTTGGACGCGAGTACATTGGAGGCTACAACAAATGGCTTGATGGTGGAAAATACAAAGGATACACACCGTTTGTCGATTCGCTTATGCAGCACTCCACCACTTTCCTCTACTCGTACTGCAACGGACGAAAGAGCATCGACGGAATGCCGAGCATACTGTCGGGAATACCCATGTTTGTAGAGCCATTTTTCCTTACACCGGCATCGATGAACGACGTAAGCAGCATAGCCGGCGAACTGAAGAGCAAGGGCTACTATTCAGCCTTCTTCCATGGTGCCGAAAACGGCTCGATGGGATTTCAGGCATACGCCCGCACAAGCGGCTTTGACGACTACTTCGGACGCACTGAATACAACGCCGACAAACGATTCAACGGCGATGACGACTACGACGGTATGTGGGCTATATGGGACGAACCGTTCCTACAATTCTTTGCTACGAAGATGTCGGAATTCAAACAGCCCTTCATGTCGGCCGTGTTCACAGCCTCATCACACCATCCATACAAGGTGCCTCAGCAGTATGAGAAGACTTATCCGGAAGAGGGCATAGTGATACACAAGTGCATACGCTACACCGACAACGCCATACGCTTGTTTTTCGAAAAGGCAAAGAAACAGCCGTGGTATGACAACACGCTGTTTGTAATAACGAGCGACCACACCAACCTGAGCGACCACGAATACTATCAAACCGACCTTGGCGGCTTCTGCTCGCCCATCATCTTCTTCGACCCAAGCGGAAGGATGCAGCCTGGCATGAGAAACGCCATAGCACAGCAAATAGACATAATGCCTACCGTATTGAGCTATCTCGGCTACGACAAGCCTTACGTGGCATTCGGCTGCGACCTGCTCACCACACCCGACGAAGAGACATGGGCGGTGAACTACCAAGGCGGCATATACCAATATGTAGAAGGCGACTATCTGCTGCAGTTTGACGGCAACGAGACAAAGGCCCTCTACCGCTTCCGCACCGACCTGCTTCTGAAACACAACGTGGCGAAGGAAGAGCCAATGGTGACTAAAGACATGGAACGACGACTGAAAGCCATCATACAGTCGTATATGACAAGAATGAACGAGAACAAGCTTATTGTAAGACATTAACCATTTAAACAACAACGACATGAAAGAAGACAGAAACAAAATCGTTACCGAAAACATGGGACTTGTAGTCTCTACGGCACGAAAATACCAAGGCCAAGGACTTGACCTTGACGACCTCGTAAGCGAAGGAACAATGGGCATGATAAAGGCCGCTGAAAAATACAATGCCACTAAAGGCGGATTTGCAGCATTCGCCATTCCAGAGATAAAGAAAAGCATTGAAGCAGCCATAGAACAGCAGGCAGGACTATACAGAGTGCCAAAAGCCGAAGCTACGCAAGCCGAAAAGAAGCGCAGAATGCCGCTGTCGGTTGACGCTCCGTTGGGCGGACGAGAGAACATCAACCTTCTGTCGCTTCTGGTCAATGGAGAACTGCCAGAGGCAGACTTAGAGGTCGAAAAGACATTGGCAATAAAGCACATAATAAACGCACTGGACATTCTAAACATTCGCGAGCGCGAAGTAATAACCTGCTTCTACGGCATACGCCGCGACCGACTCAACATGGCCGAAATAGCGGCACAGATGTGCATAAAGCGTGAACGTGCAAGACAAATAAGGAAAAAAGCCGAGAGAAAGCTGAGGAAGGAAATAAGGAAGAAAAACTAAAACGCCGAACAAATGAAGATAGGATTCGACGCAAAAAGGGCTGCGCAAAACCGCACAGGCTTGGGCAACTACAGCCGTTTCGTAATAAGGATATTGGCCGACGCATATCCCGACGACAAACAGTATCTCTACATTCCAAATCCAAACAAGACTCCTTATCTCAGCGAAGCGAAGACGAAGGATGAACGTCACACATTCGCCATGAGGTTTCCTAAAGGAATATGGAGTCGCATGCGGTCGTTGTGGCGAGTGTGGGGGATTGCTGACGACGTGAAAAATGACAACATCGACATATTCCACGGCCTTAGCAACGAACTGCCGCTGAACATAAGAAGCGCAAAATGCCGCTCGGTAGTGACCATACACGACCTTATCTTCATACATTGTCCGCAATACTACCACTGGATTGACCGGAAGATATACAACTACAAGTTTAGGAAAGCATGCAGGAATGCCGACAGGGTGATAGCCGTGAGCGAATACACAAAACGCGAGATAATGAACTACTACAATACTCCTGAAGAAAAAATCGACGTGGTATATCAAGGTTGCGACCCTGCATTCTCGCAGCCTATAGCAGCTGAAAAGCTCGACGAGGTGGCCCGACGCTACAATCTTCCAAAAACCTTCATCCTATATGTGGGAAGCATAGAAGAACGCAAGAACCTGATGCTTGTGGCTAAGGCAATGTCGAGAAGCAAAGGCGGAACGACAAAGGTTGTAGCGGTGGGAAAGAAGACGAAATATGTTGACAACATTAAGGAATGTCTTGAAGAAAACGGCATAAGCGACAGCTTTATGTTTTTGCATGACGTACCGTTTGCCGACCTGCCTTCGTTCTATCGTCTTGCCACCGCTTTCGTCTATCCATCGCGCATAGAAGGCTTTGGCATACCGATGCTCGAAGCCATAAGCAGCGGCCTTCCTGCAATAGGCTGCACAGGCTCGTGCTTAGAGGAGGCGGGAGGCCCCCACTCCATCTACGTAAATCCCGACGACGACGAAGCTATGGCGAAGGCCATTTCGGCAGTGGTGAACGACAAGACCCTTCGCGAAACCATGATAAGTAAAGGCCGCGAATATGCCAAGAACTTCACCGACGAAGTCCTTGCCCGAAAACTTCATGAGGTGTATGAGAAAACTTGAATACTTCTGTATTTCACTTATAATAGTCCTTCAGCTCTTCAGCCTTTTGTGCAAGGTTGTCGGTATCGGCATTACCGTATTTCTTCCACACTTTGCGGCAATGAGGCAAGAGCGGGTCGGCTTCGTCGCAAGTGACGCGAGTGATGAACGGGTCGCAAACCAGAAACAGGCGCAAGACATGGGCAACCGTGGCTGCCGGCTGTCCCAATAGACGTGCCGTTTCTACAACTTCAGGCGTTTCGGCCACCATGGTCTGTGGAGTAAGACGGTAGTACAAATCGAGTATTATGACAAGTGCCACCGGCGTTAGGCCGCTGGCATTGAAAGGACGGAATTCTACTTCAAAACTCTCTGTCACCTCAACACCGTCGTAGAACTCTTCAGCACTGCCAAAGCCATTCATGCTTCGCAACAGCCTTACGGCACGTGACAGCTTTCGCGGATTGTCGCCATATTCGTCCCATATCTTTTCAATGCGAGGCGTACTGATGGCTTCTATCTGCCTCTGACGCTCCCTTATCTCGCGAGGATGAACATGCAGTTCGATGCTCAAATCGACGGCAGCTTTGGCATAAAGAGGCTTGACACCTATAGGACGGCGCATGTAAAGTTGCATGACATAAAGCCAATAATCGTCATTCCAATTTGATTTTTTAGCCATAATAAGACATTTTTAATTGTAAGATGTTGCAAATATACAATATTTTTTCTATTTTTGCACCCAAATTAGTAAATTATCGATATAATAATGAGAAAAACAGCATTTTTAGCAACTTTTTAGTGCCTAAATATGGTAAAGTGAGGGATAAAGTTAGAGTGCTGTTTTCATAAACATTGATGGACAACAAAAGAACAGAATATGAAATAATGGCACCTGTAGGCTCACGCGAATGCCTACAGGCTGCAATTCAGGCAGGAGCCGACTCTATTTACTTTGGAATAGAGCGACTCAACATGCGTGCCCATTCGGCATCGACATTCACAATAGACGACCTTAGGGAAATAGCCGCCACATGCCAGCAGCACGGCATGAAGTCGTATCTCACGGTCAATACCATCATCTACGGAGAAGACTTGCCTTTGATGCGCGAGATAATAGACGCGGCACACGAAGCGGGAATATCGGCGGTGATAGCCAGCGACGTGGCCGTGATGACCTATTGCCGTCAAGTGGGTCAGGAAGTGCATCTGTCAACCCAACTCAACATCAGCAACATTGAGGCCCTAAAGTTCTACGCACAGTTTGCCGACGTTGTCGTGCTGGCAAGAGAGCTGAACATGGACCAAGTGGCGGAGATATTCCGTCTGGCTGAGGAGCAGGACATATGCGGACCAAGCGGTAAGCGGATAAGGATAGAAATGTTCTGCCACGGTGCATTGTGCATGGCTATAAGCGGCAAATGCTACCTGAGTCTTGCCAACGCCGGACGCTCGGCCAACCGGGGAGAGTGTGTGCAGATATGCCGACGCTCGTATCTCGTGACCGACAGGGAGACGGGCAACGAACTGGAAATAGACAACAAATACGTGATGAGCCCGAAGGACTTGAAGACCGTAAGGTTCATCGACCGTCTGATGAAGTCGGGCGTAAGGGTGTTCAAGATTGAAGGCAGGGCACGCGGCCCCGAGTATGTATATACCGTGGTGAAATGCTACAAGGAGGCGATAGAAAGCGTGCTTGAAGGCACTTTCACCGAGGAAAAGAAGGACGAATGGGACAAGCGACTCGCAACGGTGTTCAACCGCGGCTTCTGGGACGGCTATTATCAAGGCCAACTGATGGGCGAATGGAACAAGAACTACGGCTCTTGCGCCACTGAGCGTAAGGTGTATATTGGCCGTGGAGTGA
>JAQXRI010000047.1 GCA_029218445.1 Prevotellaceae bacterium
GGCTCGTCATTTTTCCAAAGAATTCTTTTGCCTTCATTTGTCTGCAAAGGTAATGCAATTCGCAGACATGGCAAAATAAATTAGTGAAAAATTTTATAAAGCCGTTCTTTTCTTTTTTTTCTTGATGTACAATAATCTATATTTGCACTACTTTACCTCACATGCTTAGGACGTATAGAAACATCTATTTCCTTATTGTATTTTATTTTTTAATAAATAATGTCACTAAAGTCACTTTCTCTTTTATACTGATCCCCTCCACTATATATAGATAGTATGGGGTCATACACCTCCACCTTCATTGTTGCTCTCCCCCTAAGGTAGGGGGAGTCCCCCAACGGGGGGAGGGAGTATGTACAGCCTCGGTAGAATATATTACTTATGCGGCGGTTCATACGCCCCCGTCACTACGTGACACCCCCTCTATCTTAGAGGGGGAGCAAGTTACCACACTGCGTAGATTATAGGGGGGATATCATTAAAAATTAAAGAATTAAAAAATTAAAGTTCAGTTGCGGGTGATGGTAGGAGTTGATAGATTGGCAAACTACCTCGAAAGTATTCTCTCACCTCTTGCCTCTCACCTCTCACCACAAAAAAAATCTATGAGTACACCAATTAAAAAGGAAACATGGAAGCTGATAGTTCAGCTCATCGTTTCGATAGCCACGGCTATAGCAACTACGCTCGGAGTCACGAGCTGCATTATGTAGATTGAAAATTGAACGTTGAACATTGAATTGCTGCGCCAGCCAACCACGCGCAGCAATTCAATGTTCAATTTTCAATCTACGAAGTCTTCAACCTTCAAAGCGCAGCAATTCAATTTTCAACCTTCAATCTTCAATCTACAAAGGTCTTCAATCTTCTACCGCCAGCTTGCTTATGTCGTCTTTTTCCTCTTCCGACATCTTCCTCAACGTGACGAAGAAATAAAGAGGCTTCGACTGGGCGCGCTGCTTATAGCTCAATCCACCCAGCTTGACGGCCTGCATCCATCCGTTGCTGACCGAAATGATGCGAAGAGCCATCTTTCCGTCGGCATACAACGTGTTGGTCGATTCGTCGTAACGCATCTGTTTCACGTTGCTGCCCACTTTCGGCATTCCATCGATGAATATGTATTCGCTTATCGAGTCGCCCTTCATACAATAGCGTGAAGGACCTGACGCTCCGTCCATTCCCTCCCAATAGTCGCGCTTGTCGTAGTCGCCATTGGCAAGTATTTCATGGGTGTCGGTTTCAACCCATCCGTAGCCGTCAACCATATCGCTGAACTGGTCGTTGCCGATGCGCTGCTGAGCCAAGGCCACAGGCACACCCTCGTCGTCGAAGGAGAATGTCTCTTCCTCGTTGCTGCACGACGTGAGCGCCATTATGGCCGACAAAGCCATGCAAAATGCCATGAAAGCAAGTCGATGTCTGTTCATACGCTTTAGTTATAGCCGCGGCAAAGATAGCGTTTTTTTTCAACACCAAAACTTTTATGGTGTTAAATCCATGTTGCTTTTACGTTTTTTTAACCCTTTTGACCAATAAAAGCCCTGCTGTTGCCTGGATATTGAAATACTGCTTCTCGTTTTGCCCTGCTAATTAGATTATTTCGGTATTTTTTGTCCCTTTTTCTTGGTAGAATCAATAAATAATAGTATTTTTGCAGCAAAACTATATAGCGTAAAAGAAAATAGATGAAGGAATTTGTAATTTCAGAGGCAAAGGCCGAAACGGCTGTGCTCGTTGGCCTCATAACAAAGGAGCAAGACGAGGCAAAGACCAAAGAATACCTTGACGAACTGGAGTTTCTCGCCGACACGGCGGGAGCCGTCACCGTGAAGCGATTCACACAGAGGCTCAACGGACCCAGCTCGGTGACATACGTTGGACAAGGAAAACTCGACGAAATACGACAGTTCATTAAGGACGAAGAGGACGCCGAACGCGAAGTGGGAATGGTGATTTTCGACGATGAGCTGACAGCAAAGCAGATACGCAACATCGAAAAGGCTCTGCAGGTGAAAATTCTCGACCGCACTTCGCTCATTCTCGACATCTTTGCCATGCGCGCACAAACAGCCGAGGCAAAGACCCAAGTGGAGCTGGCCCAACACCGATATATGCTGCCACGACTGCAGCGACTCTGGACCCACCTCGAACGACAAGGCGGCGGCTCGGGCAGCGGCGGCGGAAAGGGAAGCGTAGGCCTGCGCGGACCAGGCGAGACACAGCTGGAAATGGACCGCCGAATAATACTGCAACGCATCACACTGCTGAAGCAGCGACTCGTGGAGATTGACAAGCAAAAGACCACTCAGCGCAAAAACAGGGGGCGACTGATACGCGTGGCACTCGTGGGATATACCAACGTGGGCAAATCGACCATGATGAACCTTCTGGCTAAAAGCGACGTCTTTGCCGAAAACAAACTCTTCGCCACTCTCGACACCACAGTAAGGAAAATGGTTATAGACAACCTGCCATTCCTGCTCGCCGACACCGTGGGATTCATTCGCAAGTTGCCCACCGACCTCGTCGATTCGTTCAAATCGACACTCGACGAGGTGCGTGAAGCCGACCTGCTCCTGCACGTAGTGGACATTTCACACCCTGACTTTGAAGACCAAATAAAAGTGGTGGAGAAGACACTGGCCGACCTTGGCTGTGCCGACAAGCCCTCGATGATAATCTTCAACAAGATAGACGCCTACACCTGGATAGAGAAGGAGCCTGACGACCTCACGCCCGCAACCCGCGAGAATGCCACCCTCGACGACCTAAGGCGTACGTGGATGGCCAAAATGAACGACAACTGCCTGTTTATTTCCGCACGCGAAAAGCAAAACATCGACGAGCTGCGCGAAGTGCTGTATAAGAAGGTAAAGGAACTGCACGTTCAGAAATATCCCTACAACGACTTTCTCTATGAATGTGAGAATTAGAGGTGAGAGGTGAGAAGATAAAAACAACATATAAAACAACAAAACATGAGAAGCTTAACAGTTGACGAGATTTCAATTCTCGAAAGAAACGGATGCCGTGCCGACGATTGGACAGGCATCAACGTGGCGGAGGACTTTTCGCCTGAATATGTGAGGAATGTAGATTTTTATGGTGAGGTCACATTGGGTGTCTTCGACAAGTCCATCACGATGGAAGAAGGCTTCTCACGACATTCGGGCATCAGCCGCGCCGTACTGCGCGACGTTACCATAGGCGACAACTGCCTCATAGAAAACATAGGCAACTACATCAGCCGATACGACATTGGCGAAGAGTGCATCATTGCCAACGTGGGAACAATGACAACAACCGAGGGAGCCACCTTCGGACAGGGCAACGCCGTGGCCGTGCTGAACGAAGCCGGCGACCCCAACGTGATAATCTACGACGGTCTAACATCACAGATGGCCTCATTCATGATGGCCCATTCAGCCGAACCACAAGTGTGGCAAGGCCTGCAGCAAATGGCCAACAGATACATTGCCGACCGCCGACCCGAACGAGGCACCATTGGCTACAGAGTGAAAATAGTGAACACAAGCGAGATAGTAAACACGGTAATCGACGACGACTGCGAAATAAACGGCGCCACATGCCTTTCAGACGTGACCCTAAAAGGCTCGCCCGAAGCCAACGTGTATGTCGGACACGACGTAATATGCGAAAACAGCATCGTTCAGACAGGATCGTCAATACTCGACGGTGCCAAAATCGACAACTGCTTCATAGGCGAGGCTTGCCACATCGGGCGCGGCTTCTCGGCCGAAAGCAGCGTGTTCTTCGCCAACTCATACATGGACAACGGCGAGTCGTGTGCAGCCTTCTGCGGCCCATTCTCAGTGAGCCACCACAAAGCCTCGCTGCTCATTGGCGTAGAGACGTCGTTCTACAACGCCGGCTCGGCCACCAACTACAGCAACCACGCCTACAAAATGGGACCCATGCACTACGGAACGCTCCGACGCGGCTCGAAGACAGCCAGTGGAGCACACCTGCTGATGCCGGCCACCATAGCCCCATTCTCGATGTGCATGGGCAAGATACAGTCACACCCCGACACCTCGCTCCTGCCATTCTCCTACGTCATAGCCGACGGCAACACTACACGACTCGCTCCGGGCTGCAACCTGGCAACGGTGGGCACATACCGCGACATCATGAAATGGCCCAAGCGCGACAAGCGGCCGGCAGGTGGCCGACGCAGCATAGTCAACACCCAATGGCTCAGCCCCTACGTCATGCAGTATGTGGCCGGCGGACGCAAACTGCTCGAACAGATGTGCAGCAACGCCGCAGATGAAGAAAACGGCGAGACATGCCATCAAGGCTGCACCATACGCGTCAGCTCGGCACGCAAAGGAATAAGCTACTACGACATGGCCTTGCGAATGTTTCTTGGCGACGCCGCAGCCCAAATGGGCGACAAGCTGCCAACATCGACCATCGGCACCGGCGAATGGGCCGACCTTAGCGGCCTGCTCGCCCCAAAGAGCGAAATCGACCAAATGGCCAGCGACATTAGCAACGGCACGATAGGCGACATTGAGGCCATGGAACGACGCTTTGCCGACATCCACCTCCACTACGCCGAATACCTGTGGAACTACGCCTACAGCCTTGCACTCGACTACTACAGCCTCGACACCATCACCTCCGACGACATCGACATGATGGTGAACAACGGCAATGAGGCCCATGCACAATGGCTCTCGCGAATACGCAAGGATGCCGAAAAGGAATACAGGATGGGCGACGTGACTGAACAGGCCCTCGCCGACTTCCTCGCAACTCTTCAATAAAATCGCAAGTAGCAAAAGGAGATAAGTGGAGATAAAGGAAGTTAACTTCCTTAACTTCCCCAACTTCCCCATAATATACATGCGAAACTTAAAATAAATATAATTATATGACAACAAAATTATTCACATTCCTTTGCGCAGCGTTGCTCGCAACGACCGCAATGGCAAAGGACTACAAGTATCAGACCGTCAAGGGCGACTTGATGAACTCAAGAATCTATACCCTCGACAACGGACTCAAGGTTTATCTCACCGTAAACAAAGAGAAACCACGCATTCAAACCTATATAGCCGTGCGCACGGGCAGCCGCAACGACCCGGCCGAAACCACTGGTTTGGCACACTACTTCGAGCACCTGATGTTCAAGGGCACCTCACATTTCGGCACAAGCAACTACGAGAAGGAACAGCCGCTGCTGATGGACATCAAAAACCGATTTGAGGCCTATCGTAAGGTAAACGACCCACAACAGCGCCGACTGATGTACCACGAGATAGACTCAGTGTCGCAACTCGCCGCACAATACAACATTCCCAACGAATACGACAAGCTCATGGCCAGCATCGGCGCACAGGGCTCAAACGCCTACACCTCGACCGACGTGACATGCTATGAGGAAGACATTCCGTCGAACGAGGTGGACAACTGGCTCAAAATACAGAGCGACCGTTTCCAGAACGCCGTGATTCGCGGATTCCACACCGAGCTTGAAGCCGTGTATGAGGAGTACAACATCTCGCTTGCAAAAGACGGCAGCAAGATGTTCTACGCCCTCTCAAAATCACTGTTTCCACAGCACCCCTACGGCACACAAACCGTGCTGGGCACGCAGGAGCACCTGAAGAACCCTTCAATCATAAACATTGAAAACTACTACAATCGCTATTACGTGCCAAACAATACGGCCATCTGCATGTCGGGCGACTTCAATCCCGACATCGTGATAGCCCAAATAGACAAACACTTCGGACAGTGGAAGCCCAACCCGCAACTCTCACGTCCCGAATTTCCCGCTATGGCCCCCATCACCTCACCTCGCGACACAAGCGTCGTTGGCCTCGAAGCCGAATGCCTCATGCTGGCATGGCGTTTCGGCGGAGCCAAGGAGCTGGCTACCGACACCCTCGATGTTGTGGCACGAATGATGGCCAACGGCAAGGCTGGCACCATGGAGATAGCACTCGAACAGCCCATGAAGCTGCAGGGAGTGCAGGCGGGAGTACAGACAATGACCGACTACACGGCATTCATCATTGGCGGCTATCCCAACGAAGGACAGAAACTGGAGGAAGTGCGACAGCTGATTCTCGGCGAGCTGGAAAAGATGAAGCGCGGAGAGTTTGACGACAACCTCATTGACGCCGTGAAGAACAACATGAAGCTCGAATACTACAAGTCGATGCTCGACAACGAAAGCCGTGCGTCAAAGTTCGTGTCGTCGTTCATTGACGGACGCCCTTGGGAAGTGGAAGTAGGCACGATGGACCGCATCAACGGCATCACAAAACAGCAGATTGTCGATTTCCTCAACCGACACTTCAACAACAACTTCGTATGTGTATATAAGCGTCAAGGCGAAGACAACAGCATACAGAAAATCGACAAGCCGCAGATAACGGCCATACCTGCCAACCGCGACATGAAGAGCCGTTTTCTCGACGACATAGCATCGTCGGAAAGCGAACCAATCGAGCCGCAGTTCATCGACTTTGAGCGCGACCTGACCATGACCAAGACCAAGCAGGGCCTGCCTGTAATATACAAGCAGAACACCACCGACGGACTCTTCAACCTCTCGTTCTTCTACGACTTCGGCAGCGAAGACGTGAAAGGCATCGGCCTCGCCCCCGACTACCTTTATTATATAGGCACCGACAAAAAGTCATCTACGGAAATAAAGCAGGAGTTCTACAACCTGGCTTGCAGCTACAGCGTCAACGTCAACGACGACTTCATGACGGTAAACCTCAGCGGCCTTGCCGAAAACATGCCAAAGGCACTCGCCCTGCTCGAAGACTTCCTGCAAAACGCCAAAGCCGACAAGGAAACTTACGACAACTATGTTGACCTCGTGGCCAAGCAACGCAAGGATGCCAAAACCAACCAGGGCGCCAACTTCAGTGCGCTCAGGGCTTACGGCAGCTTCGGCGGCTACAACTCCACCACCAACAGCCTCAGCATAGAAGAACTGAAGGCGGCCAAGCCGCAGAGCCTTCCCGACATGCTCAAAAGCCTCAGCACATACAACCACAAAGTGCTGTACTTCGGCCCATCGACCGAAAAGGAGCTGCTCGACCTTCTTGCCAAAACCCACAAGACAGCCAAGAAGCTGCAGGCCGTGCCTGAGGGCAAACCTTACAAGAAACAGATTATCGGGCAGGACGAAACCGTCATAGCACCATACGACGCGAAGAACATCTACATGACCGAGATTTCAAACGTCGGCAGACGTTGGAATCCCAATGAAGCCGCCCTGCAGAGCCTCTTCAACGAGTACTTTGGAGGTGGCATGAACTCCATCGTGTTCCAGGAACTGCGCGAAGCCCGCGGCCTCGCCTACAGTGCCGGCGCGCTTTACCGCCGCCCGTCAACCACAAACGACACCGAGAGCTTCTTCGACGTAATCATTTCGCAGAACGACAAGATGATGGACTGCATCAACACCTTCCGCGAAATCATCGACACCATACCACAGTCAGAGGGTGCCTTCGAAATAGCCAAGCAAAACATACTCAAGAGTCTTCAGAGCGAGCGCACCACCCGCTTTGGCGTAATCAATGCCTACATCACCAACCAGCGCCTTGGCATCGACTACGACCTCAACCGCAAGATATACGAAACTCTCCCGTCGATTACCCTAAAGGACCTTGTGGATTTCGAGAAAAACAACATAGTAGGCAAGCCACGCCTCCGCCTCATACTCGGCAACAAGGACGAGCTGAACATTTCGGCCTTAGAGAAACTGGGTCCTGTAAGATACCTGACAACAGAGGAAATATTCGGGTATTGAAAAAACAATACAAAAGGCCATGCGCAGAAGAAAAGACGGATTCATTGGCGAGCAATCCATTGTGCTGTCGCCCGTGGTAGTCGAGAAAGAAGAGGGCGACGAACTGGTGAGCAGCCTGTTTGTAACCGACATCGGCTATTACCCCAACGCCACCAACCACTACATGGAACGGAAGACGCCAATAGACCAGTATGTGCTGATATACTGCGTTGACGGACGTGGCTGGTATGGGCTAAGGGGGAAAAGGCATGAGGTGTGCAAGAACGAGTTTTTCATTCTTCCCGCAGGCATTCCTCACGAGTATGGCGCAGCCGACGAGTGGACCATCTACTGGGTACACTTCCGCGGCGAACACGCCTCGGTGTATGCCGAAGGCCTGCAGACTCCCCACAAGATAGGCGTGACGATGAACTCAAGAATAAGAGACCGCATCTCCATTTTCGAGGAAATCTTCCACACGCTCTATCACGGCAATGGCATAGAGGAGCTGCGCTACGCGTCGAGCCTGCTCCACCATTTCCTTGCCACGATGCGCTATCTGACGCTCTACAGGCAAAGCCTGCCCGAACAAACCGACATCGTGGAGGCTGCCAAGCACTTCATGCACGAGAACGTGGAGAACAGCATCGGGCTTGAGGCTGTGGCAAAGTATGTGGGATATTCGCCAAGCCACTTCTCGGCCGTATTCAAAAAGGCAACGGGAACGAGTCCATTGGCCTATTTCAACCAGTTGAAGATTGACTACGCATGCCAACTGCTGCGCGAGACGACGCTGAAGGTCAACCAAATAAGCTATAAGGTGGGAATAGAGGATCCGCTCTACTTCTCCCGACTGTTTTCCAAGGTAAAAGGCTTGTCGCCAAGCAGATACAGGGGAGCATGCAATGTATCCGTCGATGATTTTGAATAAATCAACCGCACAGAATGAAAAGTGCCAAGGACCCGTGAAAAAAGTCCTTGGCACTTCTTTTTTGTTTATACTTCAATTCACATTACTTGCAGCAAGCACAAGGCTTCAGCTGCTTGAAGAAGTCGTTGCCCTTGTCGTCAACGAGAATGAATGCGGGGAAGTCTTCTACGGTAATCTTCCATATCGCCTCCATGCCCAGCTCAGGATACTCAACGCACTCGATGCTCTTGATTGAGCTTTGCGACAATACGGCGGCCACGCCACCGATGGTGCCGAGATAGAATCCGCCATGCTTCTTGCACGCCTCTGTCACGCAGTCGCCACGGTTGCCCTTGGCTATCATCACGAGGCTTGCGCCGTTGGCCTGGAACTCGTCAACGTATGGGTCCATGCGGTTTGCTGTGGTCGGGCCCATCGAGCCGCAAGGATAGCCCTCAGGAGTCTCGGCAGGTCCTGCATAGAGAATTGGGTGGTCCTTGAAGTACTGGGGCATTCCCTCGCCTGCGTCAAGACGAGCCTTGAGCTTGGCGTGGGC
>JAQXRI010000048.1 GCA_029218445.1 Prevotellaceae bacterium
AAGGACGCTACTCCAATGTTCGTATGTGGTGTTAACTTCGACAAGTATGAGAAGGGCACACAGTTCGTTTCTAACGCTTCTTGTACAACTAACTGCTTGGCTCCTATCGCTAAGGTTCTGAACGACAAGTTCGGAATTACCGATGGTTTGATGACAACTGTTCACTCTACAACTGCAACACAGAAGACTGTTGACGGTCCATCTATGAAGGACTGGCGTGGTGGTCGTGCCGCTTCTGGCAACATCATCCCTTCTTCTACAGGTGCTGCTAAGGCTGTAGGTAAGGTTATCCCTGAGCTGAATGGTAAGCTGACAGGTATGTCTATGCGTGTTCCTACTCTCGACGTTTCTGTTGTTGACCTGACTGTTAACTTGGCTAAGCCAGCTACATACGCTGAGATTTGCGCTGCTATGAAGGAGGCTTCTGAGGGCGAACTGAAGGGTGTTCTCGGCTACACTGAGGATGCCGTTGTTTCTTCTGACTTCCTCGGCGACACTCGCACTTCTATCTTCGACGCTAAGGCCGGTATCGCTCTTACAGATACATTCGTAAAGGTTGTATCTTGGTATGACAACGAGATTGGCTACTCTAACAAGGTGCTCGAGCTCATCGCCCACATGAAGAAGGTTAACGGTTAATTTTTTATTGACTGGTTCAAAAAGAATAAGCCGCCCGAATAGCTCGGACGGCTTTTTTTATGCAAAATGCTTCGCCGTTTCGTTTTTTTTCACTACCTTTGCAAAATCATAATAATGTAACGCACAATGAAAAAGATGATTGCCATACTCGGACCTACTGCCAGCGGGAAAACGTCGCTCGCCGCAGCTTTGGCCGCCGACATCGACGCTGAGATTGTCAGTGCCGATTCGAGGCAGGTTTATCGTTACATGGACATAGGTACGGGAAAGGACCTGGCCGACTACCGAGTGGGGGAGAGGCAGATACCATATCACTTGATAAACATCGTTGAGCCGGGGACGAAGTACAACCTCTTTCAGTATCTTCACGACTTCCTCGACGCATACAACGACATCAGAGCCAGAGGCAGGAATGTAGTCCTGTGCGGGGGCACAGGGTTGTATCTCGAAGCCGTGCTCAAGGGATACAGGCTGGCTCCAGTGCCTGAAAACAAGGAACTTAGGGCAAGGCTTGAAGGCAAGTCGTTGGGCGAGCTTACACTGATGCTGCAAGAACTGAAGGCAAAAAACGGATTGGCTATGCACAACACCACCGACGTTGACACCGCACAACGGGCCATTAGGGCTATTGAAATAGAAACCTTCAACGGACAACATCCCATGGAGAGCGCCGTCCTGCCACAAATAGACGCTCTTGTAATTGGCGTTGACATTGACCGCGACGAACGCCGAAGGAAAATAACCAACCGCCTCAAGGCAAGATTGGAAGAAGGAATGGTGGACGAAGTAAAGGGACTGCTCGACAGAGGCATACCTGCCGACGACCTTATTTATTATGGCCTCGAATACAAATACGTGACGGAATATGCCATAGGCAAGATTTCATATCAGGTAATGTTCACTCAGCTTGAGATTGCAATACACCAGTTTGCAAAAAGGCAGATGACATGGTTTAGGGGAATGGAAAGGCGCGGAACAAAAATACATTGGATAGACGCATCGAAAACGATGGAAGAAAAAGTACAGGAGGTAAAGAATTTATGGCTATAGACAAGTCAAGGTGGGGCATATTGTATTGCCCAAAGCAGTCGGCAGGACATTCAAAGAAATATCTTGAACGGCTTGAGAACGTAATGAAGGAACGCAAGGTGGTGTATGACCTCGTGCAGAGCGAATCGGTGCATGGGGTTGAACGCTTAGTCAGGATGCTCATCAACAACGGATATAAGACGATAGTAATAGTTGGAGGCGACACTGCCCTCAACGATGCCGTCAACTGCCTTATGGAAGTTGAGCCGGAGGTTCGCCGCAACATAGCCTTGGGAGTAATTCCGCATGGAGTGCTCAACGACTTTGCCAAGTTCTGGGGATACAAGGAGGCCGACGTCAACGCCACAGTCGATGCATTGCTTGCGCATAGGACGAGGGCCATCGACCTTGGCTGCATGAGATATACCGACAACAAGGGCGAAAAGCGTTGCCGATATTTCATCAACTGTGTAAACATAGGGCTTATTGCCGACATGATGAATCTGCGGAGGCAGACGCGCCGACTGTTTGGTTCACAGACTCTTTCGTTCCTGTTTTCGGCCTTGCTGCTTTTGTTTCATCGCATGGAATATAAGATGAAACTCAAGATAAACAGCGAAATCGTTGACCGAAAGGTGATGAACGTGTGCATTGGCAGCGGACCGGGCTACGGTCAGACACCTAATGCCGTGCCTTACAACGGCATGGTGGACGTGTCGGTTGTGGTATCTACCGAACTCTTACAGCTGTTTGAAGGCTTTTGGCTGCTTTTCACCGGACGTTTTCTTAACCATCGTGGCGTGCATCCTTATCGTGCCCGTAAGGTTGACATAATGTCGGCCTCAAGCGCATTAGTCGGCGTTGATGGCCGTCTGCTTGGCAAACTTAATGGCGAATGCACCATTACAGTAGAACAGGAAGTAGTTAATTTCCTTATACCGAGGTGAGAGGTAAGAGGTGAGAGGTAAGAGAATACTATACACCCCCAGCCCCAGCCTCAAATCACGGGTAGAGCAATTCTCTCACCTCTCACCCCTCACCTCTACAAATTCCCTATCCCCTCGAAGCAATCAGTTGCAATTGCTTCTCGTCAAGTATCTTAATTTTCTTACCTTCCAGTCCAATTACTTTTTCGGCGGCGAGGGCTGAAAGTGTCCTGATGGCGTTGTTCGTAGTCATGCTGCAAGTGTTGGCAAGGTCTTCGCGGCTTGCGTTGATGGATAGAGTGACACCGTCTTCTTCCACGCCATACTTGTCCTTCATGGCCAAAAGCGAGTCGGCCACCCTTGCCCTGATGTGCTTTTGGGTAAGGTTGACGGTAAGCAGGTCGGCATCACCCAACATAGATGCCAACTGCTGTATGAACAGTATGGCCACGTCGTTGTTGTCCTTTATCAAACCTTTTATTACGTCTATGGGAATAGAACATATTGTTGACTCCTCAAATGCCGAAGCACTTGTCATGTAGTTTTCGTCCGCAAAAGCGGCACGATAACCAAACATGTTCATTTGTCTGATAAACCTTACAATCTGCGTCCTGCCACTGGCACCGCTCTTGAAAACTTTTACTTTCCCTTTTATCAGACAATAAACATTCTTCGGTAAGTCATCTTCTTCATAGATGAGCTCGTTTTTATTATATACATGGACTTCTGCGTTGTCGCCCAAAAACTGACGTTGTTCTTCGTTGAGCAAAGCCCATAAATCAGGCATTGAATCAGCAATGTCTTCTTTGTTATACTCTTTGACTACAATCATTTTACCGGTTATCTGTTTTGCTGTGCAAAATTACAAAAAATACTTTGAAAATACTAATAATTTGCGGTAAAAGTGTTGCAAAACTACTAAAATAGCACTTTTTTTGCAAATAATTGCGTTTTTCTTTGGTGGAAACAAACAAAATTACTAACTTTGGGGTGGATTGGAGAAACATGCCCCAAAAGCATGGATTCTGTCCACTAAAACAATAATTGAAGCTAACTTAGTATTAAATTACCTTAAGATAGGAACTATGAGTTATTTACGATTTGAAAAAGCTGTAATGACCAACCTTGAGGAGTCACTACGTCGTGAATTACTGAGAACAAACCGTTCGGGTGCCTACGCATGTTCGACAGTCGCCGACTGCAACACGCGCAAGTATCACGGCTTGCTTGTTGTACCTGTGCCAGAATTGGACGACGACAACCACGTTTTGCTCTCTTCGCTCGACGCTACCGTGATTCAGCATGGAGCCGAGTTCAACCTTGGACTCCATAAGTATCAGGGAAACAATTACAGTCCTAAAGGTCACAAATACATCAGAGAATTTGATTGTGACAAAGTGCCTACAACACTCTATCGTGTTGGTGGCGTAGTGTTAAAAAAGGAAGTGGTGTTCCAGCACTACGAAGACCGTATCCTACTTCGTTATACGCTGGTCGATGCCCATTCGGCAACGACATTGCGTTTCCGTCCGTTTATGGCTTTCAGAAGCGTGCGCCAGTTTACGCACGAGAATTCTACGGCAAGCCGAGCTTACGAAGAAGTGGATAATGGTATCCGCACGTGCATGTATGCCGGATATCCTTATCTCTACATGCAGTTCAGCAAGAAGAACGAGTTTGTCTTCCAGCCTGACTGGTACCGTGGCATTGAATATCCTAAGGAGCAGGAGCGTGGGTATGCGTCTAACGAGGACCTCTATGTTCCAGGTTATTTCGAGATGCCTATAAAGAAAGGTGAGAGCATCGTCTTCGCAGCTTCTACCAGCGAAATAAAGACAAGCAAGCTCATCAAACTGTTTGAAGAGGAAGTGGACAGCCGCGCACCACGCGACAACTTCTTCCATTGCCTCGTCAACGCAGCACACCAGTTCCACATCCGCGAGAAGAACGACGACCGATACCTCATTGCAGGCTATCCTTGGTTTAAGTGCCGCGCCCGCGACACGTTCATCTCACTGCCGGGACTCACCCTCGCCATTGACGAGCAGGACTACTTCGAGCTTGTTATGCAGACAGCATCGAAGGCTCTGCGAGAATTTATGGCAGGCAAGCCACAGTCGGGCAAGATATACGAAATGGAGCATCCCGACGTGCCGCTGTGGGCTGTATGGTCGATACAGCAGTACGACAAGTTTGCAGGACGCGAGAAGTGCAGCGAAATGTATGGCAAGCTGCTTGAGGACATCATCCACTACATCATCGACGGCAACCATCCTAACCTGCGTCTTGACGACAACGGACTGCTCTACAGCAATGGTCGCGACAAAGCCGTTACTTGGATGAACTCTACTGCCAATGGCCGTCCAGTAGTGCCACGCTCAGGATATATCGTTGAGTTCAACGCACTTTGGTATAACGCCCTCAAGTTCTGCGCAAGCATCTCAGCCGACAATGGTCGCGAAAAGGAAGCCGCCGAATTGGAAGAACTGGCAAAGACATGTGGCGACTCGTTCGTTGCAACGTTCCTCAACCAGTATGGCTACTTGTTCGACTATGTTGATGGCGACTACAAGGACTGGAGTGTACGTCCCAACATGATATTCCCCGTTGCGTTCGACTATTCGCCTCTGTCAAAAGAACAGAAGCGTTCGGTGCTCGAAGTATGTACACGCGAGCTGCTCACGCCTAAGGGACTGCGCTCGCTCTCGCCAAAGAGCGGCGGCTACAACCCGATGTATGTAGGCCAGCAGACACAGCGCGACTACGCTTATCATCAGGGTACGGCATGGCCATGGCTCGGTGGATTCTACATGGAGGCATGTCTAAAGGTTTACAAGAACACCCGTCTGAGCTTCATCGAGCGTCAGATGGTGGGCTATGAGGACGAGATGAACTACCATGCCCTCGGCTCCATCTCTGAACTCTTCGACGGCAACCCGCCATTCCATGGACGTGGTGGCATGTCGTTTGCCATGAATGTGGCAGAGGTGCTGCGCTCAATCAAGCTCCTTGCTATGCAATATACATATCAGAAATAAAAATAGGAGGACAAGAATATGAAAGTATTAATGTTTGGTTGGGAGTATCCTCCTCATGTATTCGGTGGTCTTGCCACTGCCAATTATGGTATTAGCCAAGGTCTTCATGCCCAGGGCGACGTCGAGACGGTGTTGTGCCTACCGCGTCCGTTTGGCGATGAGGATACCAGCGCTTGCCGCATCGTTGCCATGAACTGTGTGCCAATAGCATGGCGCGACGTAGATTATGAATATGTAAAGAATCGCTGTGGCAACGTCATGTCGCCTGAGTATTACTACAAGCTGCGTGACCACATCTACGCCGATTTCAACTATATGAACGTCAACGACCTCGGTGCCATGGAATTTGCCGGTGGCTATCCAGGCAACCTTCATGAAGAGATAAACAATTACTCTATTATTGCAGGACAAGTGGCTCGTACTGAGGAGTTTGACATCATTCACGCTCATGACTGGCTAACCTATCCCGCTGGCATCCACGCCAAGCAGGTCAGCGGTAAGCCACTGTGCATACACGTTCATGCCACCGACTTCGACCGCAGCCGCGGTAAGGTGAACCCAACGGTTTATTCCATCGAGAAGAACGGTATGGATTGGGCCGACTGTATCATGTGTGTGAGCGAGCTGACACGTCAGACCGTCATCAACCAGTATCACCAGGATCCACGCAAGTGCTTCACCGTACACAATGCCGTTTATCCATTGAAGAAGGAGTATGACGACATACCTCGTCCCGACCACACTGGCAAGGACAAGGTAGTCACCTTCCTCGGACGCATAACCATGCAGAAGGGTCCTGAGTACTTCGTCGAGGCTGCCAACATGGTTCTCAAGCGCACACGCAACGTACGCTTCTGCATGGCAGGTTCGGGCGACATGATGGACGCCATGATTTACCTTGCCGCCGAGCGTGGCATTGCCGACCGCTTCCACTTCCCGGGCTTCATGCGCGGCAAGCAGGTGTATGAGTGCCTGAAAGACTCCGACGTATATGTTATGCCATCGGTAAGTGAGCCATTCGGCATCTCGCCTCTTGAGGCCATGCAGTGCGGCACTCCGTCAATCATCTCCAAGCAGAGTGGTTGTGCCGAAATTCTCCACAATTGCATCAAGGTTGACTATTGGGACATCCACGCCTTGGCCGATGCCATCTACTCCATTTGTGCCAACGACAGCCTCTTCACATATCTTAAGGAAGAGGGTAAGCGCGAGGTTGACCAGATTACATGGGAGAAAGTCGGCGCATGGATTCGTGAACTCTATCTGAGAACCTTAGGATGGTAGTGAAATTATTAAAGAATTAAAATATTAAGTTCTGTTATGAAAACAATTTGCTTATACTTTGAGATACATCAGATTATTCATCTCAAGAGATATCGCTTCTTCGACATAGGCATCGACCACTACTACTATGATGACTATGAGAACGAGAGAAGCATCACCGAGATTGCCGAGCGCTCTTACATGCCGGCTCTCAACACCATCGGCGACATGATTCGCGAGGGCAACGGCCAGTTTAAGGTTGCTTTCTCCATTTCTGGTGTCGGCATGGAACAGCTTGAAATGCATGCGCAGCAGGTCATCGAGAAGCTGCAGGAACTCAATGCCACAGGTTGTGTAGAATTCCTCGCCGAGCCTTACAGCCACGGTCTTTCTTCATTGGCCAACGAAGAGGCTTTTGCCGCTGACGTTGAGAAGCAGTGCAAGAAGATGCAAGACTACTTTGGCAAGCGTCCTACAGTGCTCCGCAACTCTTCGCTCATCTATAGCGACGACATTGGCGGACAGGTGGCTGCCATGGGATTCAAGGGTATGCTCACCGAGGGTGCAAAGCACGTGCTTGGTTGGAAGTCGCCCCACTATCTCTACCACTGCAACATAGCTCCTAATCTCAAGCTCTTGCTCCGCGATGTAGAGCTTAGCGACGACATCTCGCTCCGTTTCAGCAATACCAGCTGGGAAGGCTATCCTCTGTTTGCCGACAACTACATCAACCGCATCGCATCGTTGCCTGGTGAAGAGCAGCTCATCAACATCTTCATGGAGCTTTCGGCACTTGGCATGGCTCAGCCTCTGTCGTCAAACATTCTCGACTTCATCAAGGCTCTTCCTGCATGTGCCAAGGAGAAGGGCATCGCCTTTGCCACTCCAACCGAGATATGCACAAACATGAACAGCGTTGCCGCCATCGATGTTCCCGACACATTGTCGTGGGTTGACGAAGAGCGCGACGTAAGCTGCTGGTTGGGCAATGCCATGCAGCGTGAGGCATTCCAGAAGCTCTACAGCGTTGCCGACCGTGTGCGCATCGTCAGTGACCCACGCCTCTCGCAGGATTGGGACTACCTGCAGGCCAGCAACAACTTCCGCTTCATGACCACCAAGCCTTCAAACGTTGGACTCGATCGCGGTATCTATAGCGGTGCATTCGATGCCTTCACCAACTATATGAACATTCTTGGCGACTTCATCAGCCGCGTACAGTCACTCTATCCAGAGGAAATTGACAACGAAGAACTCAATGCCCTTATGACTACCATACGTAACCAGGGCGACGAAATCGAGATGAAGGACAAGGAAATAACCCGTCTGAAGACCAAGCTCGAAAAGATGCAGGCAGCTGAAGACAAGCTGAAGGCAAAGGTTGAAAAGGCAGCCAAGCCAGCTGCTAAGAAAACAACTCGTTGTGCAAAGAAGAAGACAGAAGAATAATTCTCATAGTCAATAAACTGAATACGGTTCGCAGCATACTATCTGCTGCGGACCGTATTGTTTTCAACGTGTCAACTCGTCAACTTGTCAACTCGTCAACTCGTCAACTCGTATAACATTCCTCACAACAACTGGAATTTCAGTCCTAACGACAAGCCGAGAATGTCCCACATGCTGACGTCACGCTCCATTATTGCCGAACGTATGTATAGGTCGCACGAACTTATTTCATAAAACAACGTGATGCTTTTGAGGAATTTCCTTCGGTTGGTGGGTACAATTTTCGTCAGTCGCTGCCCAATAAACACGTTGGTGCGTATCTTCGTTTTCAGCAGAGGATAGTATTTGTCGGGATAGCGGTCGGGTTCGCGGTCCCAAAATTCTGAGCCGAACACGGTGTTGAAATATATGCCGCACGACAGTGGTTCAATCAGCCATCCGTGGCGTTTGTATATGCTCCATGGAATGAAGTTTTCCTTTATTGTCATCGTCATCTTGGCACGGCGACTGTTGTATCGTGGCAGATAGCCAAACAGCAGGTTGGTCTCCCATTGCTTATGCTTGCCATAGTCCCAACCTATGCCTATCGACACCACTCCCATGTTGCCTGCATTCTGAACAATCAGTTGCGTCGGTATCAGCTCACCCCAATATTGTCGGCGGTAGTGTACGCGGCGGTCGTAGCCCGACAACGAGCCGCAGTCAACCACCGTTCCCTCGGCGGGAGTAGTGTCGAGGTACAACAGTGAGTCAGCCAGGGTTGCTGTTTCTGTGGAGTCGGCCTGCGCCTTTGCGCACAAGGAAATCAAGGCGAAGAGGCTAAAAATGTACAATCTCATAGTCGTAGTCCTCCTTTCCTATGCTAAACAGCATGTAGTTGCGGTTGTATGCCGCATCTACACCATAGTACATCACCCCGTCGCCGTATATGTCATCGGCCTTCTTCGAATGGTCGTGGCCGTTGATGCAGAACATCAGTCCACGCATCATCTTTATGTAGTATCCGAAGCTCTTTGCCACGTTGTTGTTAAACTGGTCGCTGTAAGGACGTGCGTGCATGCACACAATGGTACGGTCGTACATTGTAGAGTCGCTTGTCCAATGCTCTTCCATAAAGTCGAAGTTTGGCACAGCGGCAATGTAGTCATACTCAGTGGCGTTGGTGTTGAGGCAGAGGAATTTCACTCTGCCTGCAATGAAGCTGAAGTCGAAGTTGCCATACATCTTCTCATACACCTCTTCGCCGGTGCCAAGAAAGTCGTGGTTGCCAATCAGTGCCACATAGGGTTTGTTCAGTCCGCCCAGTTTCTCGCGGGTCCATACAAATTCCTTTGTCGTGCCGGTGTCGCAAAGGTCGCCGAGATGCACCACAAAGTCTATGCTGTCGCGCCGGTTTATGTCGTCAACCATTGCCCTCAGGTCGGCATAGTCTATGTGTGAGTCGCTGATGAAGGCCACGTGCATTGGCAGTTTGTCACGGCATTCGTCCTCTATCCTCCTTATGTTTCTGTTGTTTATGTCTGTCTCGCCATCGAAGTGTGCATCGTATGGATGAACATCGAAAATGCTGTCGCACCCTGCAGCAACCATTACGGCAAGCAGAATTACCACTACGTTTGTCTTTCTCATTTCCATAAGTTTAGGCGTTGCATTATTCTGTTGTTTAACTTCCATTGAAGTTGCAATTGTTTTTCAGGGTGCAAAAGTACAAAAAATAACAATATTACTTATTATCCAAAAACCGCCATTTCTGTTCAAATCTTCTTTCTTTGCCCTTTTTCATATTCATTGCTACGAGAGGACCTTGCTGCCAACTTGTCATAACAAGACATTGAACATGTAACCCGAAAGTATGATGAATAGTGTGACGGTGAAGAAGAATATGGATATGAGCCGCCAGGTCATGACTTTTTTCAGCAGAGTGGCTTCGGGAAGTGAAAGGCTCACTACGGCCATCATGAAGGCTATAGCTGTGCCAAGTGGAATGCCTTTGGCTACAAACACCTCCACCACTGGTATTATGCCTGCCGCATTGGCATACATGGGTACAGCAAGTAACACACTAAGTGGAACGGCAAACCAGTTGTCGCGCGACATGTACTGTGCAAAGAATCCTTCGGGTATGAAACCGTGCATGAAGGCGCCTATGCCTATGCCTATCAGGACATACACCAACACGCTGCGCACAATCTGCCATGAGTCGCCTACGATGGCGGGTAGTCGCTGTATGAAGGTTGTGTTATCCTTTTCCCACTGGGCCGACTGCCTCTCCGACTGTGCCTGCACCTGCTTCACCCAGTCGCTCAGATAAGGTTCAAGGTGCATGCGACCCAATATGATGCCACCAATACATCCCAACAGTATGCCGCTGACTACATATATTACAGTTGCCTCTACGCCAAACGAACCGAGAAACATGGCTACAGCAACCTCGTTGACCAAGGGCGAAGTGATGAGGAAAGCCAAAGTAACGCCAAGGGGTATGCCGCCCTTTACGAAGCCAATGAACAGCGGAATGGAAGAGCAGGAGCAGAACGGAGTGATTGCGCCGAATATGGAGGCCAGCAGATATTGCAAGCCGTAGAGGCGATGGCTTATGAGATAGTTCCTCAGACGCTCAATGGGAAAATAGGCGTTGACTATGCCCATGATGGTGCTGATGAGGAAGAGTAGAATCAATATCTTTATGCTGTCATAGACAAAGAAGTTGACAGCACCGCCCAATGCGGTGGTGCTGTCTAATCCAAAGATAGAATAAACGAGCCAGTCGGCAAAACTCTGTATCATACTTTTAAGCCTAAAATCTGTTTCACGTCTGATTCAGAAGGCACTCTGCCTTTCATCACCACCTTTCCGTCAACAACAATGGCCGGTGTCGCCATGATGTTGTAACGCATTATTTCCTCTATGTCCTCTACTTTGGTAAGCTTTACTGTCATGCCATTAGCCTTGACGGCCTTTTCCACCATGGCGTATGTGCTTTTGCATTTTGCACATCCTGGACCCAACACCTTTATTTCTTTTATGTCGTGTGTTTTGGCATTGGTGTCTATTGAGTCCGTTTTGCTCTCTTCGGCTGGAATTACATACTCTTTCCCGCACTGGCATTTGCAGGGCTTTGGTGAGAATAGGGAAGCCCAGAATCCCTTTTTTTCTTTCTTTTCCATAATTATAAAATTATTAGTTGTCAACTCTTCAACTTGTCAACTTGTCAACTTAAAAATAATATATTCCTACTACGATGAACAGCACCGCCACGATGCGGTTCAGCCACTTTTGGAACACTTGCATCTTCTGATAAAAACCCGCTATGTTCGACATGCTGTAGGCTATTGTCCAAGCCACTGTCACCACGGGCAGACCTGTGGCCAAGGCATAGACGGCGGGTAGGGCATAGCCGCCTGATGCCGAGGCAGACATGGGTATGAGCATTCCAAAATAAAACAGTCCGCTTGTAGGGCAAAACGCCATGGCAAACAGTATGCCGAGCATCACGCTGCCCCATGCTCCCCTCAGCCGTTCGCTGCGCTCAGAGGCGTTCAGGCCAAAGCGCGACAATGGCAGACGGTCGCCCACAAGCATCAGCACGCCTACCACTATAAGCACCGGACTCAGCAGCACTTCGCCCCAATGGCTCACTTCCGACTGCAGGTCGAAGGTGTCTATGCCCCTTCTCAACATGAATATGAGCAATGCACCAAGCAACGAATAAGCTACTATGCGCCCAAACGTGTATAGAAGGCCGTAGAGGAAAGTGCGGTTTTTGCTGTTTATGTCCTTGCTTATGAAGCCTATGGCTGTTATGTTGGTGGCCAATGGGCAGGGACTGACTGCCGTCAGCAGCCCCAAGATGAAGGCTGTAAGCACTGGCACGTCGCTGCTTTCAAGCCATGTTTGCAGTATATCCATTGCCCCTGCGGTTTTATTTCATCATTTCTTTTATCTTATCGCCTACGCCCCTCTTGAATTCATCGGTATTCTTGCGGGCGTTCTTGAATGCAAACTGCGTCATGTCGTTGCGCTTTTCCTTGCCGTCCTTCCAGCCGTTGACAAACAACGACGACCAGCTTACGCGGTAGTCCTTGGCTGTCTTGCCGCCTTCAGCTGTTGAAATGTCAACAATCTTAAACACTACCTTGCCGTTTTTCTTTTCCTTGGCAAAGTCTTTCTCCACCACCTCACGTGCATGCTTCTCGATGGCCATGCATGTCACGCATCGTTGTTTACCATGGAAGTAAACCACTTCCACATGGTCTTTCACTTTGGTCTGCGCCATTGCTATCGTGGCAAACAGACAGATTACCGTTAACGTTAAACTTCTTTTCATAATAATGTTTTTTAGTTTCGCTCTTCTTTAGTAGTTTAAAAGGAGATAACTTTCCTTTCTACTACTTCCTAAAGTTTATTATATTAATAAGGTTGTAATTCGTAGAATAACGAACATTTATGGCAAAAAAGGTCAGCAACAACCTTCTTTTTTCCGCAGGCACTGTCCAAACAAGCCGCCAAACAACTCCTTTGCCAACTGCCAGTTGTCGCGGTTGATGCAGTACTTCACCTTCGGAGCTTCCACTTCGCCTTGTATCAGTCCTGCATCCTTCAGTTCTTTCAGATGCTGTGAAACAGTGGCTTTGGCTATCGGCAGCTCCTCGTTGATGTCGCCAAAATAGCATGTTTCCTGCTGGGCAAGAAACTGTAGTATGGCTATGCGTGCCGGATGGCCCATTGCTTTGGCGAATCTTGCCAGCTGTTCTTGTCTTATGCTATAATCTTTTGATGCCATATTTTTTGTGTTTTGTTCTCTTTGTTCGCAAAGGTACGAACAATATTCCAATCTTCCAAACATTTTCTTTATTTTATGCCATACAAAGCCCTATTTTTAACTTTTCTTTTCTTCTCCTCCCTCAACCCCACGTTACTGTAATGCAGTAGTTATGGTGGAATTTTTTCGGTAAAAATTTGGAGGTTAGCTGTGTTTGTTGTACTTTTGCAGCGAAAAAACACATATTAAACCAAACATGAAGAAAATAGCTTTAATAACTGGTGCAACAAGCGGAATAGGTGAGGCTTGTGCCCGAAAGTTTGCAAAGGAAGGTTACGACGTAATCATTACCGGACGCAATGGTGATAAACTGCATGCCCTTGAGGCCGAGCTGGCGGCAGGCGGCACCATGGTGCTTGCACTGCAGTACGACGTGCGCGACCGTCAGGCCACACGCCAGGCCGTGGACTCTATACCTCTGGAGTGGCGCAACATCGACGTACTCATAAACAACGCCGGCCTCGCCCTCGGCCTGGAGCCTGAATATGAAGGCGACATGGACGACTGGGAGACCATGATCGACACCAACATCAAGGGGCTTCTTACCATGACCCGACTCATAGTGCCGGGCATGGTAGAGCGAAACAAGGGCCACGTGATAAACATCGGCTCGGTGGCCGGCGATGCCGCATACGCCGGCGGCAACGTATATTGCGCCACAAAGGCGGCCGTCAAGACCATCTCCGACGGCCTGCGCATCGACCTTGCCCATACAGCAGTGCGTGTCACCAACATCAAGCCCGGACTTGTCGAGACGCGTTTCAGCAACGTCCGTTTTCATGGCGACGACCAACGTGCCGACAACGTGTATAAGGGCATCAAGCCTCTTACTGGAGCCGACATAGCCGACACCGCCTTCTATGCCGCCAACGCCCCTGCCCATGTGCAGATAGCCGAGGTGCTCGTCCTGGCCACCCATCAGGCCAGCGGCAGCGTGGTACACAGGGAGTTGTGAGCGCAGGGCGGTGTGAAGTTGACGGGTGTGTGTTTGAACGCGAATTATCGTAATTTGACCGTTAATTCCCGACAAATGTACTGCCTCGGTTGTAAATAACGTGAGTTCGACGAATAGTCTTAACCTACTTGGCGATTTGACGGTTTAAAACAATTCGTCGAACTCACGTTAAACTTAACTCAACAGCTAAACACACGTTGTTACCTTGTGTCAAAGTCAAAGGGTTCTAAAAATGAACAGGGGACAGACACCGTTCATGCACAGTATTCATTTGATTTATACCTCCGTGAAGGTCGGTCGTCGGGAAGCGTTCGGTGGCTGGCCTTCCTTTTTTTGCCGCTCGACTAAACAGCTGCAGCGATTAGGAGTGTGGGTGTCTCACCCACACATGGCGCACCATCAAGCAAGAACGTATTGGTGGATTTAAATGCTTTTTTTTATTGTCCTATCTTCACACAATATATTCATTATCTTGTCAATCCCCTAAACTTGATATTGGTACTACATAAATTCCGTCTTCTCGTTTATATGCCAAGTTGCCGACGGCGGTAAGTATCATCTTGAAGGCAGGCTCTTTCATCTTGTCTGTGTCAATTGCCGATGCAAGCTTGTTCAGTGTGGCAGCTCCTTCTCTTATGAGCGACTCGCCTCCAAGCTTTATTTCAACAAGACCATATTTGCCGTTTCTCAGATGTATGACCGAGTCACATTCAAGTCCGTTGCTGTCCCTATAGTGAAACACTTCTCCACCAAGCGCATCGGCATATACGCGAAGGTCTCTTACCGCCATTGTTTCAAAAAGCAGCCCCATTGTGTTGAGGTCGTTGGTCAGGTCGGCAGGTCCTATTCCCAATGCTGCCGTGGCAATTGATGGGTCAACAAAATATCTCGTGTCGCTCGTCCTTATGGCAGCCTTTGAGCGCAAGTTGGGATTCCACGCTTCCATGTCTTCAATCACAAATATTTTCTTCAGCACATCAATGTATGATGAAACAGTGTCAACGTCAAGTGAGTCTGTGTCGTTTGCTGCCATGTCCGACTTGATTCCGGCAATAGTGACTTGGGTGCCTTGGTGGCGTGCCAGGGAACGCATCAGTCTTTTGGTTCGTGTAGGGCTACGTTTAATCCCATCCACACGTGACATGTCTATGTCGGTTACAGCCTTGTAATAGTCAAACGCAGTTTCCAAGGCATAATCCATCTCCAAGGTGGTTGCAATCGGCCAGCCTCCTCTGCAGATAAGAAATGCAATATCGTCGAGGGCCTTTTGCGGTTCACTGAATATTGTCGCTCCTGGATTTTCAAAGAGATATTTTAAACTTACCTCTCCGCTACTGTCTCCTGATTCCAAAAGCGACATCGGGCGCATCCTCAGCCTTGTGATGCGTCCTGTGCCGGTGTGGTGAATCCTTTGCTGCTTGTCGTCATCTGGAGGCACTGCCGAGCCGGTCATGATAAACTGGCCGATGCCCTTGCTATGGTCAACGGAAAATCTGACGGCATCCCATAGTTGAGGTATGACCTGCCATTCGTCGAGCAATTTCGGTTTGTCACCTTCCAGCAGCGCATTGATGTTCATTTCTGCCAGTATCTGATTCTTGTTGAAATTCACTGGGTCGGAAATGTAGTTGACGCTGTTGGCATGTTGCTCTGACGTGGTGGTCTTGCCGCACCACTTTGGCCCTTCCACTAAAACGGCTCCAGAAGATTTCAGCTTTTTCTGGAGAATGGAGTCCGCAATGCGAGGTTTATATTTAAAGTCTGTCATATCTTTATATGCTTTGATTACGTGGGTGCAAAGATAAAAATAAATTGTTGAATAACAAAGGATTCCTTGAAAATTCCGTAAAATACGGATTATTTTTCCGTAATTTGTTGATTTTAATTCCGTGGTTTGAGGGAAAATTATTCCGTAATTTGAGGATAGCCGTAGTGGTTCAGCATGTTTCCCCTATAAATCCAACTCTAAGACAGTATCATTCTCGTTGCCAGAAGGTCCCGGTGTACCTAAGTCGAAAACATTCTCCATAGGTACCCACAATCCGTGTTCTTTGGCATATAATTCTGCAACACGTTGCTCAACTTTCTATCAGAACGAGTCATCGAGGGGCTGTTTGCTTTTGATGTTCCGCTGTCTGTCACCCTTTGACAGTCGCCTGTCATAACTATGGCAGACGACTGTCATAGTAGTGACAGGTTGGGCTAAGACGTTTGCCTTGTTGCCTGAACAAGTATTTCTACGAACAATATATGCCTGCTCCGCAAACACCCTACACCCTACATTATTTCGCTGTTATACGTTGATAATCAATTTGTTGGCGAATGTAGGGTGCCTCCAACCCTACATCGTCCCTACATTCACCCTACATCAAGCAGCAAAAGCGCCGAAAATGCGGAAATGTAGGGTGAATGTAGGGTGAATGTAGGGTGAGAGCATACCCTACATTCTGCAACTGCTTAAAGATGAGGCATTTATCCTTGAATGATGTAGAGTGTAGGGTTGTAACGGAGTTAGGCTCTACAGATGCCACTATTGGCGTCGGTAGAGGTGGGGATTATTTCGCCACCTCTTTAACATATACGTCGCGCTTGGGGAATGGCATCTCAATGTCGTTCACGTTTAGTGTGTCGTATATGCAGCGGCGTATGTCGCCTTCGGTGTAGGCCTGCTTCAGCACGTCAACCCAGCACAGCAGCTTGAGGTTGATGCTGCTGTCGGCAAAGTCGAGGAATACCACTTTGGCGGGCTTGTCGGGGTCGATGAAGGGGTGGTGGAGGTTGTTCACCGCCTCCTCTATCAGGTGGCTGGCACGACCTATGTCGGTGCCGTAGCCCACGCCGAACACTATTGCCGAGAGGGCGTAGCCGTGGTTGCGGGTAAGGTTTTTGTAGTTCTTGGTGAACAGCTGGCTGTTTTGGAATGCTATTACCGAGCCGTCGGTCGATTCTATCAGTGTGCTCACGTAGCTTATCGAGGTCACCTTTCCGCGTATGCCGTCGCACTCTATCAGGTCGCCCACCTTTATGCGTCCCGTCATCAGCGATATGCCGTAGTATATGTTTTCGAGTATGTCCTTCGACGCAAAGCCGATACCTGTTGACAGTCCTCCCGTCACCACCATCAGCCATGCAAAGCTTATGTCGAGTATTGAGAGTATAATAAGGAACCATGCTCCCCATACCACTACCTGCAGCACGTTCTTTCCCATCATGTCGCGGCTGGCCACTGTCGTGGGGTCCTGTCGCATGAAGTGGATGTGCATCATGGCCCGCAGCGTGTTGCAAAGATATGAGAATATGAACCATAGGCTTACCACTGTCGAGAGGCGCACGATGCTCACCTTGAGGTTGTCCAGATTGATGAAGTTGGTGGTGAATATCTTCCAGCACAGCACGCTTAGGTTGAACACGTCGGCTGCCCAATAGATGGACATCATCACCGATGCTACTCCCATTATTGGCAGTATGGCCTCGTTGGAGAAATGGTAAAGCCATGTTGAGGTTATGGGGCGCTCGTCAACATGTCGGCGCTTGCCCACGAGCTTTATCCATCGGCTCATGCTTGCAATGGTGAGTATGCACGTAAGCTGCATTATCCACCATATCAATACCTGCACGCTCATGAGCGTATAGCCCGACCATGAGGTCACTACCGAGAATATGAACACCAGCAGCGAACAGTAGGAGTAGAACATGTCAACCCTTGGCACCCTCTTGTTGTGGCGGCGTATCATAAGCCACTGCCACAGTGCGCTGAACAGCAGTATCGGCGGGAATATCAGGTTGACAAGCTCGTTGGGAATGAGTATTATGCGGAACGAAATCACTATGAAGCCCATGGCAATGAGCGGACTGTATATTCTGAACGCGCTCTTCAGGTGGTCGTGGCTCAGGCGCAGCAGCAGCGAAAACAGCACCACGCCCAGCAGCCAGGCATACTCCACCAGCAGGTCGCTGGCCATGATTACGAAGTTTTGGCTCGTGGTGGCGCGTATCACTCCGAGTATTATGGCAAAGGTGAATGTTGTCGAGGCCATTATGAAGCAGGCGGGCTTTTTCAGATATTCCTTTTGCCTGATGCGTCGTGGCAGCAGGTATTTTATCACCACGATGTTCAGCAGCGAGGCTATTATGCCGTAGAAGAATATCACCACAAAGAGGCCGAATATGAGCTTGCTGTCCCATTGCGAGTTGCTTAACGGTCGTGGTTGATATTTTTCCTCAACGGTCTGTTGCGTCTGCATCACCACGAAGCGGAAGCGTTTCAGTATCGAGAAGTAGTCGTCGCTGCCGTTCTTGAATATGTCGGTCTGTATGTCGTTATACCGCTTGTTGGCATAGTCGTTTATGTCGCGCAGGTGGGCGGCAGTGGTGTTGTATAAGTGTATGAAATCGTTGATGTTCCTGTAGTTTTCCTTAAGTGTTTTCAAGATGGCCATCGATAGTCGCAGACACTCTTCCCTGTCGGCGTTGGCCTTCTTGCTCAGCATCTTTGCCGGCATTTGTCTTAGGCTTTTCGTAAGGCTGTCGTAGCGGGCAATGTCAATCTTGGTTTTGTTGAGAAAACTTACAAACGGAATCCTTACTTTCGTAAACTTCGTGTACTGTTCGGTGGCCTCGTGGCAGGCGTAGGTAAGGTCAAACACGTAGTCCTGCTTCTGCGAGTAGAGCATCAGTGCGTTTTGGTTGCTCTTCTGCCACACCTCCATTATCCTGCTTTTCACCTCCTCACGCTTTCTCTTCTGCATTTCCGTGCGTGCCGATATTTCCTCGTATTGCGTAGTCAGTTCGTTGCGCAGTATTGCCAGTGTCTTCTCAAGGTTCTCTTCCTTGAGTACGGCCGAGGCGTGGGTGGCGAAGGCCAGTGCCATTATCACTATGGATATTGTACGTCTTATAAGTATGCTTTTGTTCATTTTTGTGTAATGTTTGTCCTATCTTGCTGCAAAGGTAAGCGTTTTTTTCGATATGGCAATCATTTTGACTGTTGTAAATAATAAAAAGTGTGGCATTTATTTGTTCAGACGGTAGAAAATGTGTAACTTCGCAGCGTTTTTATCCTATATTTTGCAAAGATGATACTGATAGCAGACAGCGGAAGCACCAAGACCGACTGGTGCGCAGTGGAGGAGGGAAGAGTGGTGAAGAGGGTTTCGACGTCGGGCATCAATCCCTACCATCAGGACGAAAGGGCCATCAGGGGCATACTGTGCGGCGAACTGTTGACGCAGCTTGGCGACGTGAGGCCTGATAGGGTGGTGTTCTATGGCAGCGGATGCCGCGAAGAAAAGGTGCCCATGATGACTTCTTTGCTGAAAAATGTTTTCGACAACGTGGCTGACATTCAGGTCAATGGCGACCTGATAGGTGCCGCACGTGCCGTACTTGGAGTTGAAGAAGGAATTGCATGTATCTTGGGAACAGGTTCAAACTCATGCCTTTATGACGGCCATAGAATAGTGGCCAACATTCCTCCCCTCGGCTATATCCTTGGCGACGAGGGTAGTGGGGCGGTGCTTGGAAAAATGTTTATCAACGAGATGCTGAAGAACAGCAGCCTCCACCATGTGCGCGACGAGTTCTTCCGCCTCTCGCGGCTTAGCGAGAGCGACATTATCGAGCGAGTTTATCGCCAGCCTCAGGCCAACAGGTTCCTTGCCTCCATAGCCCCCTTTGTGCATGAGCATCTCGACAACGAGGCGGTGAGGGCGGTGGTGATTGACAATTTCCGCCAGTTCTTCCTAAAGAACGTCAAGCGCTACCGTCGGCCCGACCTTGCCTGCGGTTTTGTGGGCAGCATGGCATGGCATTTCAAGGCCGAGCTTTGCGAGGCGGCCCGTCTTGAAGGCGTGAGTGTAGGGCGTGTGGTGAAGAGCCCTATGGAAGGGTTGGTGGAATATCAATTGGTGTGCTCACAAACTCTGTGTTAATAAATTATTCTTTAAAAAACCGCCGCTTTTCGCACAAAAAGCGGCGGTTTGTAGAATAAATAGGTAGAATGATGAAAAAAAATAAGATTCTTTAGTTGTTATTTAAAAAATATTGATTACCTTTGCAGCGAAAAGCGGGGAGCGTCGGCCATGCCTGCGATTGGATGCCCAAGGCATTCGTCGCGGTTTTGTCGTCATTTCCTGCGTTGACGTTTGTGAAACAAATTATGAAATAATATATTATTATATGAATTTTTTCTTTTTTATCACCGTCATTTTGACGGCTGTCGTCCTTGTTGTTGGAGCTTACGTGGTTGCCAAGCTCATTGGCCCTCGTTCGTACAATCCAGTGAAGGGTGAACCGTTTGAGTGTGGTATTCCGACTCGTGGCACGGCATGGTTGCCATCCCACATCGGCTACTATCTCTTCGCCATCCTCTTCCTGATGTTCGACATCGAAACCATGTTCCTCTATCCTTGGGCAGTAGCTGTCAAGCAGTTTGGACCGATGGCTCTCTGCAGCATCGGATTTTTCATGCTGGTATTAGTATTTGGCCTTGCTTATGCTTGGCGGAAAGGAGCGTTGGAATGGAAGTAAGAAAACCTGTAATCAAGAGCATTCCCTACGACGAGTTCAAGGACAATGCAGGCTTGGAGAAAATCATCGACGAGCTCCACGAGGGTGGATGCAACGTCGTTGTAGGTTCGCTCGACCAAGCCATCAACTGGGGACGCAGCAACTCCCTGTGGTCGCTCACCTTCGGTACGAGCTGCTGCGGCATCGAGTTCATGTCGGTGGGCTGCGCCCGCTACGACTTCTCACGCTTCGGCTTTGAGGTTACGCGCAACTCTCCACGTCAGGCCGACCTGATTATGGTGGCCGGCACCATCACCCACAAGATGGCCCCCGCCTTCAAGCGTCTGTACGACGAGATGGCCGAGCCAAAGTATGTAGTTGCCGTGGGCGGCTGCACCATTTCGGGCGGTCCGTTCAAGTCGAGCTACAATGTAGTGAAGGGCATCAGCGAGATTGTGCCCGTTGACGTTTACGTACCCGGCTGCCCGCCACGCCCTGAGGCCATCCTCTACGGCATGATGCAGCTGCAGCGTAAGGTGAAGGTCGAGAGGTTCTTCGGTGGCGCCAACCACAAGCAGAACAGCGAGGAGCGTCAGCTTGGCCTTTCAAATGCCGCCATACAGTCGGGCTGGAAGAAGCCTACTGTGGTGGCCGACGCGCCTGAAGACTTTGTGAAAAACATTAAAAAGGAACAGGAGGGAGCCAAATGAAACTGAACAACCTCGTATTTGACTTTGACAAGTTTGCCCAGGAGATGGCAAACCTGAAGGAAAAGAAGCATTTCGACTATCTCGTGACCATTGTCGGAGAGGACTTTGGAGGCGAAGAGGGACTCGGATGCATCTATATTCTTGAGAACACCGACACACGTGAGCGCACCAGCGTCAAGCTGCTGGCAAAGAGGGTGGGAGAGGAAGACTTCGTCATTCCCACCGTATGCAACCTGTGGAAGGTGGCCGAACTGCTTGAGCGCGAAGTGTTTGACTTCTACGGCATCAAGTTCCTCGGACATCCCGACATGCGCCGCCTCTACCTGCGCAACGACTTCAAGGGACATCCCTTCCGCAAGGACTGGAAGTATGACGACTCATATACGCTGGACGACGACGTAGAGTCGGACTACACCAATGTATATAGCCTCAATGCCGACGGCAAGCTCGTGTGCGAGCAGCGCAAGCTCTTCACCGACGACGAGTTTGTAATCAACATCGGCCCCCAGCACCCCTCAACCCACGGCGTGCTTCGCCTGCAGACCGTTGTCAACGGCGAAGTCGTAAAGCGCATCTATCCACATTTGGGATATATCCACCGTGGCATCGAGAAGATGTGCGAGGGCTACACCTATCCACAGACTCTTGCCCTTACCGACCGTTTGAACTATCTCTCGGCCATGATGCACCGCCACGCCCTCGTAGGCGTTGTGGAGGAGGCCATGGGCGTTGAGCTTACCGACCGCATCAAGTACGTCCGCACCATCATGGACGAGCTTCAGCGTCTCGACTCCCACTTGCTCTACTGCGGATGCTGCGCACAGGACCTCGGTGCCCTGACGGCATTCCTCTACTGCATGCGCGACCGCGAGCACGTGCTCAACGTGATGGAAGAGACCACCGGAGGCCGACTCATACAGAACTATTATAGAATAGGTGGACTGCAGGACGACATCGACCCCAACTTCGTCGAGAACTGCAAGGCCCTGTGCAAGTATCTGCGTCCGATGATTAAGGAGTACATGGACGTGTTTGGCGACAATGTCATTACCCACAACCGCTTTGAGCAGGTAGGCGTGATGAACCGTGCCGACTGCATCAACTACGCCGTGACCGGTCCTGCCGGACGTGCCGCCGGATGGGCAAACGACACCCGCAAGCGTCATCCTTACGACATGTACGACAAGGTCAACTGGAAGGAGATAACCATGACGGGCTGCGACTCTATGGACCGCTATCTCATCCACATCCAGGAGATGTATCAGAGCCTCGACATCATCGAGCAGCTCATCGACAACATTCCCGCAGGCGACTTCTACGTTAAGCAGAAGCCTATCATCAAGGTGCCCGAGGGACAGTGGTACTTCTCTGTCGAGGGTGCCAGCGGCGAGTTCGGTGTGTATATCGACTCGAAGGGCGACAAGAGTCCTTGGCGTCTGAAGATGCGTCCTATGGGTCTGTCGCTTACCGGAGCTCTCGACTCGATGCTTCGCGGACAGAAGATAGCCGACCTCGTGACTACTTGTGCAGCTGTTGACTTCGTTATTCCGGATATAGATAGATAAAGTTGACAAGTTGACGAGTTGACGAGTTGATACTTGGTTGACAAGTTATTTGTAATAAACAATTGAAAAATATGTTTGATTTTAGTATAGTAACAACATGGTTCGACTCTCTCCTGCGCCAGACTCTGGGGCTTGGAGACTTTTGGTCGATACTTATCGAGTGTGTGCTTGTAGGTGTTGCCATCCTCATCGGATATGCCACCCTTGCCATCATCTTGATATTCATGGAGCGTAAGGTTTGTGCCTACTTCCAGTGCCGCCTCGGCCCTATGCGTGTGGGTCCTTGGGGTGTGTTCCAGGTGTTTGCCGACGTGCTAAAGATGCTCATCAAGGAGATTTTCTCTGTTGACAAGGCCGACAAGTTCCTCTATTTCATCGCCCCTCTGTTTGTCATTGCGGCTTCAGTGGGCACGTTCTCTTTCATTCCTTGGAACAATGGCGCCACCGTTCTCGACTTCAACGTTGGCATCTTCCTTCTTACCGCCGTGTCGAGCATCGGCGTTGTGGGCGTGTTCCTTGCCGGTTGGGGCAGTAACAACAAGTACTCGGTGGTTTCGGCCATGCGTGGTGCCGTGCAGATGATTTCCTACGAGATGTCGCTCTGCCTCTGCCTCATCACCGCCGTCATCTTGACGGGCACGATGCAGATGTCGGGCATCGTCGAGGCCCAGACGGGTCCTTGGAACTGGCTCATCTTCCGTGGCCACATTCCGGCCATCATCGCCTTCCTGGTGTTCCTCGTGGCAGGTAATGCCGAGGCCAACCGTGGCCCGTTCGACCTTGCCGAGGCCGAGAGCGAGCTTACCGCCGGTTATCACACCGAGTACAGCGGTATGGGCTTTGGCTACTTCTACCTGGCCGAGTACCTCAACCTCTTTGTAATATCTGCCATCGGCGCAACGGTATTCCTTGGCGGTTGGGCTCCAGTCAACATTGGCATCGAGGGCTTCGACGCCGTGATGAACTACATCCCGGGCATCGTTTGGTTCCTTGGCAAGGCTTTCGCCCTTGTTTGGGTGCTCATGTGGATTCGCTGGACATTCCCACGCCTTCGCATCGACCAGATTCTGACTCTTGAGTGGAAATACCTTATGCCATTGTGTCTCATCAACTTGATACTGATGACCATCGTAGTGGCTTTCGGTTGGCACTTCTGATAATATTAAAGCATAAAAATATTAAAGAATTAAAGTATTTATGAGCAATAAATCATATTTCGGCGGTATTGCAGAAGGACTGAAGACTTTGGCCACAGGTATGAAGATTACCTGGAAGGAATATTTCACGCCAAAGTCAACCGAGCAGTATCCTGAAAACCGCAAGACCACGCTCCATGTGGCAAAACGCCACCGTGGACGTCTGGTAATGCTTCGCAACGACGACGGTGCGGTGAAGTGTACGGCCTGCACCCTTTGCGAGAAGACCTGCCCCAACGGCACCATCAAGATTACGTCGCAGATGGTAACCACCGAGGAGGGCAAGAAGAAGCGCCAGTTGGTTGACTATCAGTACGACCTTGGCGACTGCATGTTCTGTCAGCTGTGCGTCAACGCCTGCAACTTTGGCGCCATCGAGTTCACCAACGACTTCGAGAACTCCACCTTCGAGCGCGAGAGCCTTGTGCTGCATCTCGACAAGGAGGAGTATAAGAGCTCGTTGCCAAACATCCTCGACGGCGGTGCGCCCCTGACCATTGGTAAGTTCAACACTAAAACAAAGTAAAAGGGAGGACGTTTAGTATATGGCAAATATAGTAATGTTTTGCATTTTGGCCATCGTCATTCTCGGTGCTGCCATCATGAGCGTCACCACGACGCGCATCATGCGTTCGGCCACCTATCTGCTCATCGTGCTGTTTGGCGTAGCGGGCCTTTATTTCCTGCTCGACTACACCTTCCTCGGCGCGGCCCAGATAGCTGTCTATGCCGGTGGCGTGACAATGATTTTCATCTTCGCCATTCAGCTTGTCAACAAGCGCGCCCTTGCCGGAGCCGTCGAGAAGCTCAAGGCAAAGAGCATACTGCGCGGAGCCTTGCTCTCTGTAGTGGGCCTTGTCGTAGTGCTTGGCATTCTCTGCAAGAACCACTTCCTCTGCCGCGCCTGCTGCGGTGCCAACGAGGGTGGCGAGGTGTCGATGGACGTGATAGGTAACGCCCTGATGGGTGCCGACAAGTATCAGTATGTACTCCCCTTCGAGTTCATCTCTGTGTTCCTGTTGGCTTGCATCATCGGTGGCATTGTAGTATCAAGAAAAGAAAAGGAGACAAAGTAATATGGTACCAGTAGAATGTTATTTCGTGCTATCGGCACTTCTGTTCTTCATCGGCGTGTTTGGTTTCGTCACCCGACGCAACCTCATTGCCATGCTCATCTCCGTTGAGTTTGTGCTCAATGCCGTTGACATCAACTTTGCAGCTTTCAACCGCCTGCTCCATCCCGACCAGCTCGAAGGCTTCTTCATGACGCTCTTCTCCATTGGTGTGAGTGCCGCCGAGGCTGCAGTGGCCATTGCGATCATCATCAACGTTTACCATCGCTTCAACAGCGACCAGGTGAACAGTATTCAAAACCTGAAATTCTAATTGAGCGTTATGGATTATAGTTATGTATTCCTCATACTTCTTCTGCCTCTCTTCTCGTTCGTAATACTGGGACTGGCAGGCATGAAGATGTCGCACAAGGTGGCCGGACTCATCGGTACTACATCGCTGGGTATCGTCACTGTGCTCTCCTACGTCACGGCGTTCAGCTATTTCTTCGGCCCCCGCTGTGCTGATGGAGCTTATGCTACCATAGTTCCATTCAACTTCACCTGGCTGCCTCTTGGCAACCTGCACTTCGACCTTGGCTTCATGATCGACCCCATTTCGGCCATGATGCTTATCGTCATCTCTACGGTCAGCCTTATGGTCCACATCTACTCGTTCGGCTACATGCACGGCGAAAAGGGATTCCAGCGCTACTACGCCTTCCTCTCGCTGTTCACCATGTCAATGCTTGGACTTGTCGTGGCCACCAACATTTTCCAGATGTACCTCTTCTGGGAGCTTGTGGGCGTAAGCTCTTACCTGCTCATCGGATTCTACTATCCTTTGCACGCAGCCGTTGCCGCCTCTAAGAAGGCGTTCATCGTGACTCGCTTCGCCGACTTGTTCTTCCTTATCGGTATCCTCATCTTCGGCTACTACACACAGTCGTTCTCGTTCTCCTTTGTCGAGAACCTGCAGATGGCTGCCGGTGCAACGCCGTTCATCCCTGTCGATGCGGCCAAGGCCGTGGCAGCAGGCGGTTTCATCCTGCCTACAGCCCTCGTGCTGATGTTCATCGGTGGTGCCGGTAAGTCGGCCATGTTCCCTCTGCACATCTGGTTGCCCGACGCCATGGAAGGTCCTACTCCTGTCAGCGCGCTCATCCACGCCGCTACCATGGTTGTTGCCGGTGTGTTCCAGATAGCACGTCTCTTCCCATTGTGGATTGAGTATGCCCCTGGCCAGATGAGCATCGTTGTTTGGGTTGGCGTGTTCACCGCTTTCTATGCCGCAGCAGTGGCTTGCGCCCAGAGCGACATCAAGCGTGTGCTTGCCTTCTCTACCATCTCGCAGATTGCGTTCATGATGGTTGCCCTCGGCGTTTGCCTGCCCGGCCACCACGGCGAGGTGATTGACGCCCACGGCTCTCTCGGCTATATGGCCTCAATGTTCCACCTCTTTACCCACGCCATGTTCAAGGCTTGTCTGTTCCTTGGTGCCGGATGTATCATCCACGCCGTCCACAGCAACGAGATGTCGGCCATGGGTGGCCTGCGCAAGTATATGCCGGTGACCCACATCACCTTCCTCATCTCTTGCCTTGCCATTGCCGGTATTCCATTCTTCTCGGGCTTCTCGTCAAAGGATGAAATCATCACCGCCTGCTTCCAGTACAGCCCGTTGGTAGGCTGGATTATGACAGGCGTTGCCGCCATGACCGCCTTCTACATGTTCCGCCTCTACTACGGCATCTTCTGGGGCACTGAGAACAAGGAGCTTCACGCTCACCACACTCCTCACGAGGCACCACTGACCATGACCCTGCCACTCATCGTGCTTTGCGTCATCACCGTTGGCGTCGGCATCTATACCACCATCGCCGGTTTCGCCGGTCTTGGCGGCTCTTTCGGCAGCTTCGTTACAGCCAATGGTCAGGACTACACCATCCACTTCGACCTTCAGGTAGCGGCTACATCTACCATAATAGCCATCGTGAGCATCTGCCTTGCCACCTATATATATAAAGGTGAGCAGCAGCCCATTGCCGACCGTCTTTACAAGACGTTCCCCAAGCTCCACCGTGCCGCCTACAAGCGTTTCTACATGGACGAGGTTTATCAGTATGTAACCCACAGGATTATCTTCCGCTGCGTATCTACTCCTATCGCATGGTTTGACCGCCACGTCATCGACGGCACGTTCAACTTCATGGCTTGGAGCGCCAACGAGGCGGGCGAGACCATCCGTCCATGGCAGAGTGGCGACGTACGTCATTACGCCGTATGGTTCCTCACAGGCTCGGTAGCTTTGGCACTTATCCTGCTTGCCATTTAATTAACTCTAATGAATTAAGAAATAGAAGATATGAGTATATTAAGTTTATTCGTATTGATTCCTGTACTGATGTTGCTCGGCCTTTGGCTGTCGCGCAACCTCAACCAGGTGCGTGGAGTGATGGTGGCAGGCTCTACAGCGTTGCTGCTTCTCTCCGCATGGCTTACGGTGGCTTTCATCGAGGCACGTAATGCCGGCAACACCGACGTGATGCTCTTCACATACAGCACACCTTGGTTCCGTCCGTTGAACATCGCCTATTCGGTGGGTGTCGATGGCATATCTGTCGTTATGCTCCTTCTTTCGAGCATCATCGTCTTCACGGGTACTTTCGCCTCTTGGCAGCTCAAGCCGCTCACCAAGGAGTATTTCCTTTGGTTCACACTGCTCTCTACCGGTGTCTATGGCTTCTTCATCTGCACCGACATGTTCACCATGTTCATGTTCTACGAGGTGGCCCTTATCCCGATGTACCTTCTCATTGGTGTTTGGGGTAGCGGCAACAAGGAGTATTCGGCCATGAAGCTCACCCTTATGCTTATGGGAGGCTCGGCCCTCTTGATTATCGGCATCCTCGGCATCTACTACTTCAGTGGTGCCACGACCATGAACGTCAACGAGATTGCCGCAATGAACAACATCGACCCCGACGTTCAGAACATATTCTTCCCGTTCATCTTCATCGGCTTCGGTGTTCTTGGCGCCCTCTTCCCATTCCACACATGGTCGCCCGACGGTCATGCCTCAGCCCCTACGGCTGTGTCTATGCTCCACGCCGGTGTGCTCATGAAGTTGGGAGGCTACGGCTGCTTCCGCGTGGCAATGTATCTGTTGCCTTCGGCAGCCCAGGAACTGTCGTGGATATTCCTTATCCTTACGACCATCTCGGTTGTCTATGGCGCACTCTCGGCCTGCGTTCAGACCGACCTCAAGTACATCAACGCCTACTCGGCGGTGTCACACTGCGGTCTCGTTCTCTTCGCCCTGCTTATGATGACCAAGACGGCCTGCACGGGTGCCATCCTTCAGATGCTTTCCCACGGCCTTATGACCGCCCTCTTCTTCGCCCTCATCGGTATGATCTACGGCCGTACCCACACGCGTGACGTGCGCCGCTTGGGTGGTTTGATGAAGATTATGCCATTCCTCTCAGTAGGCTATGTCATTGCCGGTCTTGCCAACCTTGGCTTGCCGGGCTTCTCAGGCTTCATTGCCGAGATGACCATCTTCGTAGGTTCGTTCGAGAATGCCGGCACCTTCCACACAGCCTGCACCATCATCGCCTGCTGTTCTATCGTTGTGACTGCTGTCTATATCCTGCGTGTCGTTGGCAAGATTCTGTTCCAGGAGGTTGCCGATCCTCACTACCTCACGCTTACCGACGCCACATGGGACGAGCGCTTCTCAGTATGCTGCCTCATCTTCTCGGTGGCAGCCCTCGGTTTGGCTCCAATGTGGGCAAGCAATGTCATCAACGACGCTGTTGGTCCTATACTCGATGTAATTATGAAATAAGTAATAAGCAAAGATATGAATTACGGACAATTTCTAAATATGATACCCGAGGCCACTTTGATGGCCATTCTGGTAGTTGTATTCATTGTTGACTTCATTTTCCACAGCAAGGACGACCGTAAGCATTCGGCACTCTATCTCACCACAGCCGTGCTTCTGCTCGGCCAGTGTGCGGTGTGCGCCGTAGCTGAACCTGCTGAGGCATTTGCAGGCATGTATGTCTCTACGGCCTCTGTCAACATCATGAAGCTCATTCTTACCGCCGGTACACTCGTTGTCGTCATCATGTCGCAGTCGTGGCTGCGCTCGCAGGAAGTAGGCAACAAGGACGGCGAGTTCTATATGCTCGTCATCTCAACACTCCTTGGCATGTACATGATGATGTCGTCAGGCCACTTCCTCCTGTTCTTCCTTGGCCTTGAGATGGCTTCAGTGCCAATGGCTTGCCTCGTTGCCCTCAACAAGCTGCGCAAGGAGTCGGCCGAGGGAGCTGCCAAGTTCATCCTCACCGCATCGTTCTCAAGCGGCGTGATGCTCTATGGCATCTCGTTCATCTATGCCGCCACAGGCACGCTCTATTTCGACGACACCGTGGCACGCCTCACCATTTCGCCACTTACCATCGTAGGCTTGGCTTTCTTCTTCAGCGGACTTGGCTTCAAGATTTCACTCGTGCCATTCCACTTCTGGACAGCCGACACCTATCAGGGCGCGCCAACGGCCGTAACCGGCTACTTGAGCGTTGTGTCGAAGGGTGCTGCCGCCTTCACGCTGATGGCTATACTCATGAAGGTGTTTGCACCTATGGTTGAGTATTGGGAGTACATCCTCTACATCGTCATAGTGCTGAGCATCACCATTGCCAACCTCTTTGCCATTCGCCAGACGGAACTGAAGCGCTTCATGGCGTTCAGCTCCATCTCACAGGCCGGCTACATCATGCTTGCCGTGGTGGGCAACAGCGCACTGGGCGTTACGGCACTCACCTACTATGTGCTTGTATATGTTGTTGCCAACATGTCGGTGTTCACCGTCATCAACGTCGTTGAGACACGTGGAGGCGGCAACACGAAGATGAACTGCTACGACGGATTCTACAAGACCAATCCAAAGCTGTCGTTCCTCATGACCTTGGCTTTGTTCTCATTGGCCGGTATTCCTCCGTTCGCCGGTATGTTCTCAAAGTTCTTCGTGTTCATGGCGGCAGCCCAGGAAGGTTCGTTCCTCGCATACTTCGTTGTGTTCATCGCCCTTATCAACACGGTAGTCAGCCTTTACTACTACCTGCTTATCGTTAAGGCCATGTACATCAAGCCATGCGACACACCTCTGCCAACATTCCAGAGCGACTGCAACAGCAAGTTGGCCCTTGCCATCTGCACCGCCGGCATCGTACTGTTCGGAGTATGCAGCTGCATATTCGACTGGATTTCGGTAGCGGCTAATTAATACTTAGTTAAGAGTGAAGAGTGATGAGTGAAGAGTTGTGATTACCTTAAAGGCAGTTGTTCTGCGCAGTTCAGTAATCATAACTCTTCACTCTTCACTCTTCACTTTTTACTCATAACTCATCACAAATAAGTACAACTATGAAACAACTTGCATTCACCCTACTATTGTTGCTCGCAGCCACAACTATGTCGGCCCAACAACGCAAATCACTTTCCATCCTTGGCGACTCATATTCCACCTTCGAGAACTATCTGCAGCCTGACTCCAATTTCGTTTGGTATTTCCAGGGTAAGCACGACAATACCGACGTGACGCGCGTCGAAGAGACATGGTGGAGCCTCCTGCTCAAAAAGACTGGCATGAAGCTCTGCCAGAACAACTCGTTCTCTGGCTCTACCATCAGCAGCACTGGCTACAACAAGGAGGACTATTCGGAAAGGTCTTTCTGCAAAAGGCTGTGGAATCTTGGCTGTCCTGACGTCATCGTCGTACTTGGGGCCACCAACGACAGTTGGGCCGGTTCGCCCATTGGCGAGTATAAGTATGCCGACTGGACGCCACAGGACCTCTACTCCTTCCGTCCTGCCATGGCCTACATGCTCTACCACCTCAAAAACCGCTATCCCAACACCGAGATTTATTTCGTCATGAACTCTGAGCTGAAGGAAGAGATAACATCGTCGTGCCGCACCCTCTGCGCCCGCTACGCCATCCCTTTCATTCAACTTGAAAACATCGACAAGATAAACGGCCACCCAAGCATTAAGGGCATGGAGGCGATAGCCGAACAGGTGGAGAAGGGGATAATAAAAATTAAAGAATTAAAAAATTAAAGAATTAAAAAATTAAAGAATTAAAGTTCATTGCTCTATCCTATGCAGTGCTTTAATATAGTGGAAGTCCGTTAATCCGCCCCTACAATCGGCGGGCTGACGGGTTAGGACAATTTTACTGCACTGCGTAATAATTGGTTGAAATTACATTACCATAATATATCGAATCAGTAAATTAATGAGCATCGAAGAAACAACGCTCGGAGGCAGTAACGAAAGCCTGTTGCTGAGCCAACTGAACGAAGGACAGCGAGCCGCCGTGGAATACTGCGACGGCGCACAACTCGTAATAGCAGGAGCTGGGTCGGGAAAGACTCGCGTGCTGACCTACAAGATAGCATACCTCATCGAACGGGGCATGGCTCCATGGCGCATCCTCGCCCTTACCTTTACCAACAAGGCAGCCAACGAAATGAAAGAACGTATTGGCAAAATCGTGGGCGACGACAATGCACGACAAATCGTCATGGGCACCTTCCACTCTGTCTTCGCACGCATACTGCGCGTCGAGGCCGCCAGCATCGGCTACGACTCAAACTTCACCATCTACGACCAAAGCGACTCGCGCTCGCTTGTCAAGGCCATAGTAAAGGAGATGGAGCTTGACGACAAAGTGTATAAGCCAGCGTCGGTGGCCGACCGCATCAGCAGCGCAAAAAACCGCCGCGTCGGTGCTGCCGAATATGCACTCGACCTGCGCATGACCGGCACCGACACCGAGCGTGGAGTGCCTCGCATTGCCGAGATTTACCAGCGCTATGCCGAACGCTGCCGTCAGGCCAACGCCATGGACTTCGACGACCTTCTGCTCAACTTCTACCGCCTGCTGAGCGACAACGACACCATGCGCCAGAAGTATGCCAACCGCTACGACTACGTACTCGTGGATGAGTATCAGGACACCAACGGCGTGCAGCAGGACATTGTGCTGCTGCTCACAAGCCAGAAGCAGCGCGTATGCGTCGTGGGCGACGATGCGCAGAGCATCTACAGCTTCCGTGGAGCCAACATCGACAACATCCTCGACTTCGGAAGCCACTTCGACAACTCGCGACTGTTTAAGCTCGAACAGAACTACCGCTCCACACAAACCATAGTGCAGGCGGCCAACAGCCTCATTGCACACAACCGCCGACAGATACCCAAGGACGTGTTCAGCCGCAAAGACAAGGGCGACAAGATAGTGCTGAAAATGGCCTACAGCGACAAGGAAGAAGCCATGATAGTGACCAACGAGATAATGCGCCTGCGCCGTCGCGAGCAGATGGCCTACAGCGACTTCGCCATTCTCTACCGCACCAATGCCCAGAGCCGCTCGTTTGAGGAATGCCTGCGCAAGCAGAACATTCCTTACCGCATCTTCGGCGGACTGAGCTTCTACCAGCGCAAGGAGATAAAAGACATACTGGCCTACTTCCGCCTTGTGGTAAACCCAAGCGACGAGGAGGCCTTGAAGCGCGTCATCAACTATCCCACGCGAGGCATTGGCGCCACTACTCTGGCCAAGATAATTGCCGCCGCCAACGACAACCGGCAGAGCCTGTGGAACGTGATGCGCCATGCCGAAAGCCACGGCATAAGCAAGGCCACGGCAGCCAAACTGAAGGCCTTTATGGGCATGGTGGGCAACTGGTGCGACCGCCTGCTCACCGACGATGCCTACACCCTTGGCTCGTCCATAATACGCGAGAGCGGCGTGCAGGACGACATATTCTCGAAAAGCGAGCCTGAGGACGTAGCACGTCAAGAGAACGTGCAGGAGCTGCTCTCGGCCATGCAGGGCTTTGTGGCTGGGCAGCAGCAGGAGGGCATGGGCGACCATGTCAACCTGGCCGACTTCCTGCAGGAGGTGTCGCTGATGTCGGACATTGAGACCGACGAGGGCGACGACCAGTCGAAGGTGTCGCTCATGACCATCCACAGTGCCAAGGGCCTGGAGTTTCCTGCGGTGTTCATCGTAGGCCTTGAGGAAAACATCTTCCCTTCGCCCATGAGTGCCGACTCGGCTCGTGGCCTTGAGGAGGAGCGCCGTCTGCTTTACGTGGCCATCACCCGTGCCGAGCGTCACTGTATGCTCACCTGTGCCCAAAACCGTTTCCGTTATGGCCGCATGGAAAGCGACCGTCCCTCGCGTTTCATCCGCGACATATCGCCCCAGTACCTAAAGGTCGAAAGTTCCATCGACCGTTATTCCAACACGTCGTCGTCACCCTTTGGCTCCGACCACCGCATGTCTTCCTACGGCAGTTCTTCTTACGGCAGTTCTGCGTATGGCGACAGTTTAAGGCAGCAGAATCCTCGTCCTGTAGCCACTCAGTTTATGGCCGACCGCAAGTTGCGCATTGTGCCGCCACGCAATGAGTCGCCAGTGGACGGGCATGTAAGCAGTCCATCCTCAGCCACATCGTCATTGCGTCCAGGCCAGCGTATAGAGCATCAGCGTTTTGGCCGTGGCCGTGTACTTGCCGTAGAGGGTGCTGGCGAGAATGCCAAGGCCACAGTAGAGTTTGAGAATGCCGGCACAAAGCAACTCCTGCTCAAGTTTGCAAAATACAAGGTAATCGATTAACGTGAGTTCGACCAATACCATCCTTTCATAAGTTGTAGTGCATATAGCAAGCTACGCCCTGAAAGGGCAAAAGCTTTAATACACAATGGGATAGAAGAATTTTGCAGATGTGACATTCCATCAAAACATAATGCTTTTGCCCTTTCAGGGCGCGAGGGTAGCTTCTCGGATCGAGCAACTAACTGCCCAAGCATCGAGATTGTTCATATTCATCGAACTCACGTTGATTAGTTACCTTCAAATGACTTCTTGTATAAAAAAGGTGAAAATGGTTGGTGGAATGTTTATTATTTCGTATCTTTGCAGAAGTTATTCGTAATTTAGTGATACATAACATTTTTGAGATATGGAAAAGAAGCGACTGAAGCGACTGCCAGTGGGCATACAGACATTCTCTGAGGTGATAGGCCTTGACTGTCTGTACATCGATAAGACTGAGTATATCTGGAACATGATACACCTCAGCAAGTATATCTTCCTGAGCCGCCCGAGGCGGTTCGGCAAGTCGTTGCTTCTATCTACTATACAAGCATACTACGAGGGAAGAAAGGACCTGTTTAAGGGACTTTTCATCGAAACCGTGGAGAAGGACTGGACGGAATATCCTGTGCTGAGGTTTGGCATGAGTACAGCCAAGCATTGCAACAAAGAGGAACTGGAATTGGAGTTGAGCAACAAGCTGACACGCTATGAAGCGATATACGGCAAGGGCGCAGCCGACGAAGTGAAACCCAACCAGCGACTGCTGGGACTCATAGAGCGCGCACATGCGAAAACCGGTCAAAAGGTAGTGGTTCTTATCGACGAATACGACGCCCCACTCCTCGATGTAGTGCATAAGAACGAAGAATTAGAATCATTGCGACAGGTTATGCGCAACTTCTATTCTCCTTTGAAAGACTGCGACCCGCATTTGGAATTCGTTTTCATCACCGGTATCACCAAGTTCTCGCAGCTCAGCATCTTCAGCGAGCTTAACAACCTGAAGAACATCTCCATGCGCACCGACTATGCCGGAGTGTGCGGCATTACCGAGGAGGAGATGCTTACCCAGATGTCCGACTACATCGACGACTTTGCCGAGGTTCAGCAGATAACCCGTGAAGAGGCCATTGCGGGACTGAAGCAGCAGTATGACGGCTACCATTTCACGTGGCCGTCGCCCGACGTGTTCAATCCCTTCAGCCTTCTCAACGCCTTCCAGGACCACGACTACACCAACTATTGGTTCTCGTCGGGCACTCCGACATATCTTATAGAGATGCTGCGCAAGTATAATGTCGTGCCGTCGAAAATAGGAGGCGCAAGAGTGCTGGCATCGGCATTTGATGCTCCCACAGAGAACATGAAGAGTATAACCCCATTGCTCTATCAGAGCGGCTACGTCACCATTAAGGACTACAACCGTGCGACAAAGCTATACACACTCGACATCCCGAACTCTGAAATACGTGTAGGGCTGATGGACAGCCTCTTGCCAAATTATGTACATGAGTTTTACGATGAAGGAGGCACAACTATAGGCAACATGTACGAAGCCTTATACAATGAGAACCTCGACGAGATGTTCCGCCTCCTCCAGGCCTATCTCCTCACCGTGCCCTATTGCGACAATGCCAACTCCGAGGGCCATTACCAGCAGCTGCTCTACGTCATCTTCTCGCTCTTCGGCAGATACGTGGAAGTGGAGGTTCATACTCCCACGGGTAGGGTTGATATAGTGATGAAGACCGCCAAGGCTCTATATCTTTTCGAGCTGAAGCTCAACATGTCAGCCCAGGCAGCCATCAATCAGATAGACCTCAAGGACTACTCCTCGAAGTT
>JAQXRI010000049.1 GCA_029218445.1 Prevotellaceae bacterium
ATCTATGCCTTCTCGCAAATCCAAGGCTCATTGTGGAAAATCGGTTATATGGTGGGACTTGGGCTTAGTCGTGAATACTATCGCCAAAGAGAGACAATGTATGACCGAGTGTGGCTTCGTCCGAAACTGAACCTTTCCATGCCTCTTTCCCAACATATTAGGCTCAACTACACCCTCACCTCCGCGCCTGCCTCGTCAAAACTGCAGAACATGAGCGGAATGTCCATCATAACCAATGGTATGGAATATTCAGAGGGTAATCCTGAACTGATTATGGAAAGACGCGACGACCACACGCTAACCCTCAGCTATCAGTCGCCACGCCTATACACCCAACTGATGACATTCTATCGCCACAACGACCATCCCGCCATGCAACATGTACGTCGCACGGAGGACGGACGCTTCGCCAAGACCTTCCTCGAAGGCAGACGCATTGACATGCTCATGCTGCAGAGCTACACCAACTGCGACATCATTCCCCAGCATCTCAATGCCTATCTATCGGCAGAAATGCTGAACATCTGGAACGACGGACAGGACTACAGCCATCGCCTCACGTCGTTCAACTTCAACATGGGGCTCACAGCTTGGCTTGGCAATTGGACGATAATGGCTGCAATGGACAACGGATTTCATTTCATGGAAAATGAGTATGAGAGCCGAAACATCTTCACCGACATCATAAGTGTATCATATAAATATAAGAATCTCACGGCAAACATTTTCTGCCAAAACCTGTTAAAGCGCAACGGCAAGATTGAGGAGGTGGAAAACCATAACCGGCTCGCCCACAAACTCCTTGTAACCCGCAACCGCAACACGTCGAGTGCCTTCGGCATAAAACTGACGTGGACGTTGTCGAAAGGCCGTAACTTCAAAGGCATCGACCGCGACACCGACTCCTTGAAGGACAAGGAGACAGGAGTGGCGAAGTAAAGGGAAGGGCTTGGGATGATGATATTTTAACCACAAAAGCTGTTAAATAATGGCATATATCAATAATTATTCTAATAAAAGTTTTGATATTTTGGTAATCTTACATTTTCTTTGATGCCCTTTCACGCTGTTTCAGTCTCAAGTCCTGCAGTCCGCGCCCTATTTCGTCCTTTTGTGCAAGCAGTAGAATGTCATCATCAAGTTGGAGTGCATACAACGCACTAAGGTAAATGCCAATGGCAACAGTTGGAGCCCCTTTCTCCACACGTGAAATGGTGACAGGGGAGCATGTGGCACGTTCCGCCACTTGGGCAATACTCAAGTCACGTCGCAGACGGGCAAGCCTTATCTGTTCGCCCACAACCTTCATTTTCTCCTCTAACTTTCGGGGAAGCTTGGTCCCCATTGTAGTCTTGCTCATAACATGATAATCTTCATTTACGTTTGCAAAATCACAAAGTAATATTCATTTAATGATATATTATGAATTTTACTTTCTATATTTTAAGATAATTTATTATACATCATATAATAATGCCGTTATCACTGATAATTTACCATTCTTGTATGCAAATACGCACTGATGGGGGCTTCTCGCCCCCAAACCCCTCGGTGTTTTCTGGTATTCGATTATTCATTCTCATCTACAAAAAAAAATTGCAGTTCTATGTTGAACTTGCGCAATTTCTCAACACCAAGAGAGTGCTTTTACAAAAAGATGTTGTAAATTTGCACTTGCTAGTTGAATCCGCGGACCCCAAAATTCAGGTTAAAATTATAAAAGATGCAAAAAAAAGCGTCCGTAATGATAGAATTGCGGCAAAATATTTTGCTTTACCGCTTGAAAACATTAATTTTGCATTGCAGAATTTGGCGACTAGGGTTAAATCCCTGCAAACCATATTGCATGATAGGCTGACTGCTTTGACCTGGCTAAATCTAGAAAATTTAACATCAGGTGTCAAAATGAGTTTAGTCAAGCCCGTCTTGTACCCTCTACTGGAGGGCACGGACGGCTTTACTATATTTGTGACACAGGGTGTTTTCCAGAACCTTGCTAGGCAAATGTGGGAGAAGTTGGGCCGAGCCCTTCTTCTTTATGTCTTGACATTTAATAATATAAACATAATACTTCTATGCCGTTATTTAGAATTACAGTAAAAAGCAGAGTAAACACCAACGGGATTCGGCTCGAACCGGGTATGAGTGTTGAAGTGGTGAGCAATTCTTTCAGCGATCCCGTTCATACGAATGGCGGTCAAAGTGTCGTTGACGCTTTTATGCGTATCTATGGAGTAGACATCAAAAAGGCCGGTGCCTTGAATGGTGTATATCTGAAAGTTGACAGGATTGGCTAATACATTATGTCTTATGGCAAAGAAGAACTGGCTTGATGTAGCGAAAGACATTACCGTAGGTACTGCGGTCAACATGATACTTCCTGGTGGTGCAGTCGTCTATGCTGTTGGAAAAGCAGTCTATGACAACCTGTCATCAGATGATGAATCCGATGACACGGAAGATGTGCGCCCCAATAATGTAGTTCTGGCTATTGAAGCCTTCGACAATGAGGACTATGAGGAGGCTCTGGAATATCTGGAAGCGGCTCATGCCAATAATGAGATATGGCCATTCCACTATTATCGGTTGACTGGAAAGTGCCACTACTGCCTAATGGATAAGCACAGGACTGAATATTGGGAAAAGGCCGAAGAATTAGGACTTACAGAAGATACCGACGAGGATGATTCAAGATGGGAACAAATAGCTCACATAAAAGAAAAAACACTGGAAGAACAATCATTGGCAAATGACAGTCTGAAGGAAAGCCTTAATCACAAGGTAGAAGGAGGGGACTTTGTAGCTGACCCGGAAATGGTGGCAGGTGTTTTCTGGCTCCTTGCAGGTGTGTGCAATAGCCGATACGAACAAAGACGGTATGACATGGCTGCAATGGCTTGCGATAGTCTAAGGAAGGACGCGAAGCAGGAATATAATTCTGTCACCCAAGATGTTCTGAAATGGATGGACGAGTCTTTCACGGAAATGAAAGAAATAGAAACAGGCTGCTTGGGTGGTGAGCCTCTGTCTGACGAAGACAAAGAATTTCTGTTGGAGGATGCAAAAGATGGGCTGTTTTCTGGACGAGTTGACTACCATGAACGCCAATTTATATATGTAGCCAAAAATGTGGATGCCTTGGCTGGTTGCTATGACGACAACATTCAATGGCTTTTCACCATAGATGGCCTGCCGAAAGAACTGCAATTCCCGGTCGGCCACCCTCAGCCTAATTCTCTCTACTACGCACACCCTGCAAAACCCGGTGTGTATCTGCCCATAGAGGGGGCTGACGAAGAATTGTTCAACGACAAGGTGCGCGACTTCCAACGGCTTGCACAATGCCTTGGTGCAACCGAAATATCATTCCGTTCCGTAAAGGGTCATTCGTTGTCAGAAAATATAACCACAGGGCTTGACATAGAAGTCGGAGGCGACTATAAAGGTATTGGTGGTAGCATGGGGTATGGCAACAAACGAGGCAATGGCAAATCTCAGTCATCACGAGGTGAGAAGGAAATGTTGCAGCGTTACAATCCCACGAAAGCTCCGTATATTCCAAACGATATTGGCTGGATGGCCGTCGATCCCGAATGGCAGTCGCTTGTTAAGCAACGTTTGGAGGGTAACATGCTCCACTATAGCATTCGTATTTCATCAAGAAAGACAATGGCTGTTAGCGACAGCCGAATGGATGACGTAAAACTGGCTTTTAAGTCCTTCATTGCTAATGCTCATGTAAACTACTCGCAGCAGATGGAACGCTCTTTCGAGCGTGAGGAAGAAACAGAATGGGAAATCAGCGTTACTTTCAAACCTCTTGAAGAACTTAACAATATGGGCCAACAGGTTTTGAATGTAGAGGTGGTTGAGTCTACTGCGGAACAGCCGAACCTTCCACAATATACTGCCAATGAGAAAGAGTATATCGACAGCCTCCGTGACTTCCTGGAGGACGATGCTGAGATTACACCGCGTGAGCGAAAGATGCTTGACAAAATCCGTGTAAAACTCGGTATCAGCGAAGAACGTGCGCAAGAATTGGAAGCCTCTCTTGCCAAGCCTCAACTGACAGAGGATGAACAAGAATATCTTGACATGTACCGTGAGTATGCAGAAAAAGGCGAGGTGACGGAGAAAGAACGCCGTCGCCTTGACAAGTTTGCCAACGCTTTGGGACTGTCAAAAGAAAGGGTCAAAGAGATAGAAGGCTTAAATTGAGATCAAAAAGAAGAGCGCATCCCACAAAGAGGGTGCGCTTCTCTTTCAGTCAAGCCACGAAGTCCAATAGGAATCTCCGCGTCCGTCATCAGGTAGGACAGGGGACAGTCCTGTCCTAAGAGAATCAGGGTCGAGTAGAGCGAGGGTGTTTCACCCTCACCCTCTCACAGAACCGTGCGTGAAAGTCTCCCCCTCACACGGCTCTTCACACTCAACGTTTTGTGCATAGACATAATCTGGGGGTCTGACCTAGGCTGTCAAGTTTGTTGAATCCGCGAATATTTTTAGGATAAAATAATGTTAACAAACTTAAAACGCCACTATAGACATAGCCATTGCCATCTAAATTCTTCTACGATTTATCGCTGAAGGCAGGAAGAAAAAATGAATCAAGGCACTTGTCTGTGTGATTCTTCTAT
>JAQXRI010000050.1 GCA_029218445.1 Prevotellaceae bacterium
TGTTAGCTATAAAAAGCAGTTTGAGGGTTTTGAGCCTGTGGAGATAGATTTCACAAAGGAGGAGAACGCCACCTTTGTGAGACGCTACTATCGCCACATGCTCAAGAAAATACTTGCGAAACACGATGATCTGATGTTCACCAAGTCGGGCATAACCGACGACCTGCAGGTGTGGAAATGCTCCAATGACGAGGTGAAGACCGTAAAATACGAAGGCAACGTCGTGCGACTTTGGCCCATTGACCGCTTCACGCTGAAAGTGCGCTACGACTCTTTCAACCTGTGCCCCTACATCATGGTGACCTGCGACCGCCCCACACTGCTCTTCAACGCCCCTCTGAGCGAACTGTTGGAAGACGATGGCAGCCCGTTAGAGCAGACTAACGACCGCATCACCGCCGACATGCTTCGGTTTGTGATGACAAGGCGCGAGATTACCGACAAGAACGGAAAGAAACGCATAAGACGCAGCATCGAAAGCCTCAAACGCCTTCAGGAGCACAACGTCCGCTACGATCCTGCAACGACAAGAGCCTTTATGACCGGAAAACTGAAGCAGCGGTTAGGACTCGACCGTGAGCCGCCCAAAAGGAGCGACGAGAGCCGATATGTGAAATATCTGCAGAAGATAATAGACTTCAAGGACAAGTATTTGGCAGACACTGAGCTGAGAGAGGTGTTCATCGACTTGGACACGAACTTCCGCCAGGTCAATCCATTGCAGGTGGGACAAGTGGACGAGAGCAAGCGCATGCTCATGTTCGGCGGTGGCGAAAAGAACCTACGACAGCAGGCGGGCATCAACCACGGTCCGGCAAGAATAAGCCCGCACACAGTGGTGAAGCTGATTGCCATTTATCCAAAGTCATTGCGCAGCGAGGCGTCACAACTGCTTGGCAGTTTCAGGAACGGCAACTACCCCGATTATATCAGGCAGACATCGGGCAAGGATGTGGGCAGCCTTGTGCAGAAACGGTTGTCGCACTATCTTGGCACACAAGTGGCGTATGCCGACAAGGTCTTGCATATTGAGTTCAGCAACGAAGCCAACCCGCTGCCGGAGATACAGGCAAGACTTCAGGACGAACATTACCGCAACCTCGACCACAACGTGACGCACATCGGCATCTATGTCACGCCTATAGCCAAGTATGCGAGCGAGAAAAGCCAGAAAATGGTCTATTACAAGGTGAAGGAGGCTTTCCTTAACCTTGGAATACCCACACAGTGCATAGAGGCAAAGAAAATGACTGTGGCAATAGACAACGACAAGAAAAGAGGCAAACTGAACTTCATCTACACCTTGCAGAACATGGCGGTGGCAATGTGCGCGAAACTGGGGGGAATGCCATGGCTTCTCGACGAGACAAAGAAAAACGACCTCGTAATAGGCATAGGCGCTTTCCGCAGCGACGACAACACACAGTATATCGGCGCGGCATTCTCGTTCGACAACACCGGAGCATTCAACAGCTACCGCTATTTTGCAAAAAAACAAGTAAGGGAACTTATGGGCTCCATAGAAGAGGCATTGCTCGAATATGCCTCGATAAACAACAAGCCCGAACGCCTCATCATACACTACTACAAGCAAGTGAGCCGCAAGAACGAGTTCCAGCCCATTGAGGACATGCTCCACAACCTCGGCCTCGACATTCCTGTTTATATCATAACCATCAACAAGACTGAGTCGGAGGACGTGTTGGCTTTCGACCTCGACAGCACTTATCGGGACTACAGAGGCAATACCGTACAAAGTCTGATGCCCTACAGCGGAACATACATCAATCTCGGCAAGACGCGCGAGGGACGCTACCGCTACCTGCTCTACAACAACACGCGCTATGGCAACGACAAATTCTCACCCACCGACGGTTTCCCATTCCCCATCAAGCTCACCATAAACAGCAATGCCAAGGCTGGAGAGCCGGACTCGCAGACCATAAGGTCGCTCGTGGGGCAGGTGTATCAGTTCAGCCGCATCTACTGGAAGTCGGTGAGGCAGCAAGGGCTGCCCGTCACGGTGTCCTATACGTCGATGATTGCCGAGATAATGCCCCATTTCGACAACAAAATGATATATATCGACGACGACTGCCTATGGTTCTTGTAGTGAAAGGAGGTAAAGACGATGAACAGACTGAACACAATACACGACATCTTATATGGTTCACTGCGTCCATGGCGCAGGGACAACCTTGAAAAATCCGACGACTACTGGAACGAAAAAACAGTGGAGAGGGATAAGGTGACGAAATTTGACAACAGCCTCTTTTTCTCAGCCCGGTTGCGCTGCTATCGGGCATTGATAGACAGCGATGTTGACCGTTTTATTGCAGAGACGAGAAGAATGGTGGAGGCGACGAAAAGCCCCAATGTGGCACTGCTGAAAATGAAAGATGCAAAAGAGGCAGTGGCAGGTTTTTCCAATGTTGCAATCCAAAAACTGAAAAAGACCGACATAAGAAAAGACGACATCCTCGGAGACAATGCCGACCTGTTCGACCGTCAGGCTGAGAAGGAGACGTTCATCATTATGGACTACATAGTGGTGGCACTCGCACGCTGCTTTTTCTCCATACAGACGATATGCGGCAAGGCTCTGCCTGACAGCAGTCGCCTCAACATCTCCGCTTTCTGCACCTCAATGCTCGGTCGTCAGCGGCTATCGCTGTTGGCAGACATTAACCAAAAAGACCTCAGTGGCGACACCAAAGCCGCGGCGGAGATAAAGAAAGCATCAACGTCGCAAAAGAAAAACAAAAACGACTTAACGCCATATACCGTCAAATATAAGTTTAATGGAGTTGAAAGGGCTATGAGGCTGAACGCTGTCATGAAGATTCTTATCGCCGAGGATTGGATAGCTGCCGACACTAAGCCCGACGACTTCTTCAACTTCTTCGAGGGCAAGCCCTTACACTGCAACATCAAGTGGACAGGCTCTGCCGCCACTCTATGTGCGTTCCTTAACGAACTGACAGTACAACCTTTCATCGAAACGGGAAAGGGCTGCACCAAGTCCCTAATAGCAAAGAACCAGTTTGACAAGACGTTTGACTATCGTGGCACCACCAACGACGACAATAAGAAGGTTGTCACCACATGCATCGACCTGCTAAACCCCAAGGTGAAACTGCCAGACAGAAGCACAACTGTCGAAGACGATGACAACGATACTTCTTTAATGAAAGCACAACTGTGCGATGCCGGATTTGAAACGAGAAAAAGGGGGCATTGGAGATAAAAAAGACCAGAAACTATTGCCGTTTTGAAAAATAATATATAGATTTGCACGTGAAATAAAAGGATTCACTATATGAATAAGCAACAGCTGGCGAACCACATCTGGGCATCTGCGAACAATATGCGCAATAAGATTGATGCCAATGAGTATAAGGATTATATCCTTGGACTTATCTTCTATAAGTTTCTCTCAGACACTGAGGTGAAGTACTTCAAGGAGGTGTGCGACTGGGAAGACGACGAACTGCCTGAACTCGTGGAGAACTACGAGGACATGAACATGAAGAACGCCATCGCAGAATGTCAGGAGCATATCGGTTTCTTTATCGAATATAAGTCCTTGCCACTCTCATTGGTCAACTTACGGGCGACGAATTTGCCATCAAGGGATTGGAGGCGTTAATCAATCAATAATGATAAGCAAATGAACAAGATA